>JBOIEQ010000162.1:0-9416 GCA_050741255.1 Burkholderiales bacterium
GTGCTGGTGATCGCCGAGTCGCAGGCGGCCGCTGCCGACGCCACCGAGCTGGTGGAGATCGACTACCGCGACCTCGAGGCGGTGATCGATCCCTATGTCGCGCTGGCGCCGGGGGCGCCCCAGTTGCACGCCACCGCGCCCAACAATCTGCTGTTCGACTGGGAGGCCGGCGATCTGCCCGCGGTCGAGGCGGCGCTGGCCAAGGCCGCGCACGTGGTCGAAGTGAAGCTCGAGAGCACACGTGTGGTGCCGAACCCGATGGAGCCGCGCGCCTGCATGATCCAGTACCAGGCGGCCACGGATTCCTACGACGTCTACGCCTGCGTGCAGGGCGTGAACATGCTGAAAAAGCAGTTGTCCGCCGCCACCGACGTGCCGGAGGACAAGTTCCGCGTCTTCGCCAAGGACGTCGGCGGCAGCTTCGGCAACCGCAGCCCGCAGTATCCGGAACACACCGCGCTGATGATCGCGGCGCGCAAGCTGGGCCGCCCGGTGCGCTGGGTATCCACGCGTTCCGAGGGGATCGCCAGCGATTTTCACGGCCGCGCGAACTTCGTGACCGGCAGGCTGGCGGTGGATGCCAAGGGCAAGATGCTCGCCATCCACCTCGACTGGGTCGCCGACATGGGCGGTTACCTGTCGCCCTCCGGCGGCGCCAGCCACACGCGCAACCCGGCGACCTGCCTCACCGGCGTCTATCGCATTCCGGCGCTCTACGGCCGCTTCCGGCTGGCGCTCACCAACACCGCGCCGGTCGCGGCGTACCGCGGTGCGGGCCGTCCCGACGTCGCCTACTTCATCGAGCGCCTGGTGGACGAAGCGGCGGTGAAGCTGAAAATGGACCGCGCGGAATTCCGGCGCAGGAACTTCATCCCGATGGACGCCTTTCCGTACCCGACGCCCACCGGCGCGAAATACGAACTCGCGGACTTCGAGGGTTGCCTCGACCAGGCGCTGAAGATCGCCGACTGGAAGGGATTCGAGGCGCGTCGCGCGGAGGCCAAGAAACGCGGCCGCCTGCGCGGCATCGGCATGGCGACGGTGATCGAGGGTACCGGCGCCGGCGCGTACCACAAGGACGAAATCGCTTTGGAGTACCGCGACGGCCTGTTCACGGCGTATTCGGTCGCGCATTCGACGGGCCAGAGCCACGAAACGACGTTCACGGGCGTGATCGCCGAGACGCTGGGCGTACCGCACGACCGCGTGCGCCTCATCGAAGGCTCGACCGAGAAGACGCTGGTCGGCAACCATACCGGCGGTTCGCGTTCGATGGTCGGCGCGGGCAGCGTGTGCAAGATCGCCGCGCTGAAACTGATCGAGAAAGCCACGCCGCTCGCGGCGGAGGCGCTGGAATGCGAACCCTCGCAGGTGGCCTTCGCGGACGGTGCGTTCAGCGGCATGGGCAAGTCGGTGCCGCTCATGAAGCTCGCCGCGGATGTGACCGCGAAGGACCCGACCGCGCTCGACGTCATGGGCGAAGGCTCGGTCGGTTCGACGTATCCCAACGGCTGCCACATCGCCGAGGTGGAGATCGATCCCGAGACCGGCGTCACCGAGATCCTCAAGTACAACACCGTGGACGATTGCGGCGTGGTCATCAACCACGCGGTGGTGGAAGGCCAGGTCCACGGCGCCGTCGCGCAGGGCGCGGGCCAGGTGTTCGGCGAGAAGGCGCACTACGATCCGCAGAGCGGCCAGCTCCTGACCGGCACCTTCCAGGACTACTACATGCCGCGCGCGGGCCTGCTCAAGCACATCAATGTGGAAGACCACCCGGTGCCGAGCCGCATCAACGTACTCGGCGCCAAGGGTGCGGGCGAGGCCGGTTGCACGGCCTCCATCCCGGCGCTGAACAACGCGGTGCTCGACGCGCTGCGCGTGGTCGGCGTCGTCCACCTCGACATGCCCCTCACGCCGCTGCGCGTGTGGGAGGCGATCCAGAAGGCGAAGAAAAAATGATGAAGCTCACGCTCAAGGTCAACGGCAAGGACCACGCGGTGGAGGTCGAAGGGCGCACGCTGCTGGTCGACGTGCTGCGCGACACGCTGGCGCTGACCGGCACCCACGTCGGCTGCGACACCAGCCAGTGCGGCTGCTGCACGGTGCACCTCGACGGCAAGGCGGTGAAGTCCTGCAACATGCTCGCCATGCAGGCGGAAGGGCACGCGATCACCACCATCGAGGGTCTCGCGGCCTCGGTCAATGCGGGCGACGAACTGCATCCGATGCAGAAGGCGTTCTCCGAATGCCACGCGCTGCAATGCGGCTTCTGCACGCCGGGCATGATCATGGCGGCCTCCGCCTTCCTCGCCGTGAAGCCCAAACCCACGGACGAGGAGATCTGTCACGCGCTCGAAGGCAACCTGTGCCGCTGCACGGGCTACGTGAACATCGTGAAAGCGGTGAAGCAGGCGGCCGGCATCAAGGCGTAGCGAACCAGCGAACCAGCGAACCAGCGAACCAGCGGGCGCAAGACTCGCCGGGCGCACCCACCAGGGAGGAGTCGTTCATGCGAACACTGATTCTGCTGGCCGTCGTGGCCACGGGTTTCCCGGCGCTCGCGCTGGCGCAGGCTTATCCGACCCGCCCCCTCACCTTCATCGTCGCCACCGCGCCCGGCGGCACCACCGACTTCACGGCACGGCTGCTGGCGGACCCGCTGTCGCGGGCGCTGAAGCAGAACGTGCTGGTCGACAACCGGGCGGGCGGTAGCGGCAACCTCGGTTCGCAGCTGGCCGCGCGCGCCAAACCCGACGGCTACACGTTGCTGGTCCAGTACTCCGGCTACCACGCGACCAATCCGTGGCTGTTCAAGAACATCGGCTGGAACCCGGCGAAGGACTTCTCCGGCGTCGGCATGGCGATCGTTGCGCCGCATCTCTTCGTTGCGCATCCCTCGCTGCCGGTGAAGAACCTGAGCGACCTCGCGCGGCTCGCGCGCGTGCAGGGCGATGCCCTGTCCTATGCGTCCTCGGGGGTCGGCTCCATCCAGCACATCGGCACCGAGCTGTTTCTGCAGACGGTCAAGGCGAAGATGCTGCACGTGCCATACAAGGGCGCGGGCCCCGCGGTGATCGACCTGCTGTCGGGACAGGTGGCGGTCTTCAACACCACGCCGCCGTCGGTGGTCCAGCACGTGCGCGGCGGCAAGCTGCGGGCGCTGGCCTATCTCAGCAAGGAGCGGCATCCCACGATGCAGGAGATCCCGACCTCCGCGCAGGCGGGCCTGCCCGGCTACGAGGTCGAATCCTGGTTCGCCGTGTTCGCGCCGGCCGGCACGCCGCGCGAGATCATGGACCGTCTCGGCGCCGAAACGGCCCGCGTGGTGGACAGCGCCGACTTCCGGCGCAAGGCCGAAGAGCAGGGGGCGTTCGCGCGCTCGATGGACGGCAAGGCGCTGGACGCCTACGTGCTGCGCGAGATCGAGCTGTGGGGCAAGGTCATCCAGAGCGCGAACATCACCGTGGAACAGTAGCGCGGGCGCTTCGTTTCAATCCACCAGTTCGAACACCGCGTCGATCACCACCGGGACATTGCCCCGCAGCGCGCTGGCGCCCATCGCGGAGCGGGCGTGCCGGCCCGCCGGGCCGAGCACCTCCACGATCAGGTCGGAGGCGCCGTCGAGCACTTTCGGCTGGTCGTAGAAATCGGCGGCCGAACTCACGTAACCGCACAACCGCACGCAGCGCTTGAGCCGGCCCCAGTCGCCATTCACCGCCGCCTTCATCTGCGCCAGCACGTTCAGTCCGCACACCCGCGCAGCGGTCACTGCGTCCGCCAGCGACACCTCCGCGCCGACGCGGCCCAGCGCCGTCGGCTTGCCGTTCACGAGCGGCGCCTGGCCGGCGATGAAGACCAGCCCCTTGGCGATGGCGTACGGTTCGTAATTGGCGGCGGGCGCGGCGGCCGAGGGCAGATCCAGCCCCAGTTCGCGCAGTCGGGCATCGATGGCATGCATGGCAATCCTCAGCGGGGCAGGGCGGAAAGGACGAAGAAAAGGATCAGACCGGTTGGGATGATCCACAGCACGGCGGCGATGCTGAGCGGCTTGCCCCAGGGCTGGCGGGGGTAATCCGTGCCCCAGCGTTCCTTCACGTACTGCATCTGCGGCCGGTTTGCAGCGAAGTACCACACGATCAGATAGATGAGGCCGATGCCCGTGATCACCGAGGGAAACAGCATCAGGATGCTGAGGAGCATCCAGTTGCGGCTGCCGCGGGCCTTGTCGTCGTCGCCGATGGACTCCCAGTTCCGCTTCAGGAGGTAGGAACCGAAGATCGGCGTGAAGAGGAGACTCCACGACCCCGCGGCCCCTGGATTCCAGAGGGCGGGGGCGGCGTCAGCAACAGGCTGGCCCGCCACTTCTGCTTTCGGGGTTGCGTACGGATTGACATCCATCAGTGCCTCCCGGGATGGCGAACGCAGTACTGCAGGCCGCGCCATTTTTTTCGGTGCGGTTGCCGCGAGCCGCAGCGCCCGCAGAAGCGGGCGCGATTCAGGATGGGTTGCCCGCAATCGCAACACCTTCGCAGTTCAGTCGCCATGGGTGGAATGGTAGCGCGTAAGAGCGCCTAACATGGTGAGACGCGCAACGCACACGTGTTTCACTATGTTAGGCGCTCTAGGGGAGAACGATCGAGGGCTGGTCCTCCGCGAGCCGGCGGCGGAGGGCGGGCAGGCGGCGGGCGAAGAGCACGGCGCCGAATACGCACAGCGTGCCGCCGATGACGAAGGCCACGCGGATGCCGGCGGCTTCCGCCAGGGCGCCGAGCGCCAGCGCGCCGAGCGGCGACATGCCCATGAAGGCCATCGTGTAGAGGCTGGCGATGCGGCCGCGCATCTCATCGGCGACGATGGACTGCAGGATGGTGTTGGCGGAGGCCGAGGCGACGATCGCGCCGAAACCGACGGCGATCATCAGCAGTCCGCAGAGCCAGGGCGACGGGGACAGCGCGACCAGCGCCAGCCCGGCGCCCGTGGTGCCCGCCGCCAGCGCCAGCATCCGCCACAGGCCGGCGATCGACGGCCGCCACGCCAGAAACGTGGCGCCCGAGACGGCGCCGACGCCCGCGGCGCTGATCAGGAAGCCCATGGTGTGCGCGCCGCCGCCCAGCACCGCGACGAACGCCGGCATCAGCGTGGTGTAGGGCATGACCAGAAAGCCGACCAGGATGACCATGACCAGCGTCAGCCGGATCGGCGGAAAGCGCCACGCGGACGTGAAGGCGCCGCGCAGATCGCTGCCCAGCGACCGCTTGAGCTGCGTGCGCGGCAGCGGCGTGATGCGCATGTAATACAGCGCCACCAGCACGGCGACGTAACTCAGTGCGTTGATCAGGAAGCAGACGCTCTCGGTGAAGGCCGCGAGCAGTACGCCGGCGACCGAGGGCCCGACCAGGCGGCCGGTGTTGTTCACCAGCGAGTTGAGCGCGATCGCGCTCGGCAGATCGCGCCGGTCGTCGAGCAGTTCCACCGCCAGCGATTGGCGCGTGGGCGTGTCGAAGGCGTTGATGATGCCGAGCACGCCCGCGAGGGCCAGCACATGCCAGACCTGGGTCGTTCCGGTCCAGGTCAGCGCGGCGAGCGCGAAGGCCTGCAGCATGGCGAGCACCTGGGTGATCGCGAGCAGCTTGCGGCGGTCCATGCGGTCGGCCAGCAGGCCGCCCAGCGGCGCGAGCAGCAGGACGGGAAAGTTGCTGATGAAGCCGGTGACGCCCAACAGCAGTTCCGAGCCCGACAGCCGGTAGACGAGCCACGGCATGGCCATGCGCTGCATCCACGTGCCGAGGACCGACAGGCCCTGCCCGGCGAAGTAGAGACGGTAGTTGCGGTGGCGGAAGGCGGGAGGGAGTTTCACGGCGGATGCTGCGCGTGATGCCCGCGCAGCGTCCGATTATGCCTTCCCCGGCGATGGTCCGGGCGGTTCAGGCGCGCAACAGCTTGTCCTCGAACCAGTTCCACATGTCGGCCACCACCAGCGTCAGGTAATCGCGCTGGCAGTGCTGCGATCCCCCTTCCTCGGCGGTGTAAATGCGGAAGGTCTTGTCCTTGGAGCCGCAGGCGTCGAACTGCTTTTGCGCGTCCGCCAGCGGGATCTGCTCGTCCTCGGCGCCATGCACCAGCAGGAAGGGGCAGCGCATCTGCTGCATGACGCCGTCGAGCTTGAACGGCTCCAGTGTTTTCAGCGCTGCGTCGAGCGAGTTCACTCCAAGGATCCACATGATGTGGTGGCCCGGCACGGACAGCGAGGTCTTGAACTGCGCGTCGATGCGCTTTTTCCAGGTAGCGTGGTAATCCCACTGCGCGCCCCAGGCGATGCAGGCGGCGTAACGGTGATCCAGCGCGGCGCAGCGCGGCGAGTAGTAGCCGCCGAGACTGATGGCGACGATGCCGATCTTCTTCGCGTCGACGTCCGCGCGTTTTTCCAGCCAGTCGAGGCACGCGCTGCCCGCGACTTCGTAGTCGTGGCGCAGGACGTGGTTGCGGAAGCGGATCGCTTCGCCGGTGCCGGGGCCATCCATCACCAGCACGGAGATGCCGCGCTTGATGAGATCCGGCACGCCGCGCATGTACTGGATCTCCTTGGTGACGTCGAGGCCGTCGAAATACACCACGCAGGGCGCCTTTTTGCCGCCGGCGTTCTGCGCGGGCACGAAATAGCCGGGCAGGCTGCCGTCCTTGAACGGCACCTCCACGATCTCGATCTTGATGTCGGTCAGCTTCGTGTGCTGGTGAAAACAGTCGACGCCGGCGCGAAAGGCGTCCAGCGCCTGTTTGTCCTTGGGCGTGCGGAACCGCTCGGCCATCTGGTAGTAGTTGCAGGCGCGCAGGTAGGCGGCGGCGGCGGACACCTTGTGTCCGGACTTCTGCCATTTTTCGGCGTTGGCGCGGACGCCCTCGGCCACCTTCACGCAGGCGGCGAACCAGGCCTCGTCGTCGTCGGCCGCCTTGCCCTTCAGCGCGGCGCCGATCTTGTGCAGTTCCCCGATCTCGGAGCCGCCGTAGGGCGCCGAACTCAGCATGTTGATGAAGCCGGCGGACCAGCGGTAGTTGCCGGGGAAGTACATGAAGTAGGGCGGGTCTTTCTTGTCGGCCATGGCAATCCTTGATTGCGGTGATGGGTTATGAGTAATGGGTGATGGGTAATAAGTAGTGGGTATGTCATGAGCAAGCGAGCATTGACAGCCCATTGCTCATTACCCATTACTCATCACTATTCTTGTCGGATGCCGGCCACTTTCGCCACGCGCGCCCATTTCTCCATCTCCGCGCGCATGAAGGCGGTGTATTCGTCGGGGCCATCGCCGGCCGGCTCGTGGCCCTGGCTCGTATAGAGCTTCTGGGCTTCCGGTGTTGCGAGTTGTTTCGACAGCAGAGCGTAGAGCTGGCCGATGATGGGCTTGGGCGTCCCCGCCGGCGCCAGCAGGCCGTTCCAGTTGTAGCTTTCGAAACCCGGTATTCCCTGCTCGGCGATCGTCGGCAGGTCGGGGAGCACGGGTGTGCGATGCCGCGAAGTGGCGCCGATGGCGCGCAGCTTGCCGTCCTGCAGGAGCGGGGCGCAGCCCGCGAACTGGATGATGGCGAGCTGGATGTGGCCGGCGATGAGATCGATCGTGTACTGGGCGGCGCCCTTGTAGGGGATGTGGTTCAGCCTGACCCCCGCCTGCGTCGCGAACAGCTCGGTGGCGAAGTGCCCTACGGTGCCCACGCCCGGCGAACCGTAATTGATCTGGCCGGGGCGGCTCTTCGCCAGCGCCACGAATTCCTTGACGCCTTTCGCGGGCAGGCTCGGGTGCACGCACAGGCAGCTCGCGCTGCGCGCGATGAGCATGATGGGTGCCAGGTCGCGCAGCGTGTCGTAGGGCACCTGCGCGCGCGCGATGGGCGCGATCGTCAGCGGGCCCGGATTGCCGGCAAGCAGGGTGTAGCCGTCGGGCGCGCTCCTGACGGCGGCCTCGGTGCCCGGCACGCCGCCCGCCCCACCGCGGTTGTCGACGATCACCGGATGGCCGTAAGCCGTCGTCATCTGCTGGCCGGCCCAGCGCGCCTGGATGTCGGTCGGGCCGCCGGGCACGAAGGGCACGATGATGCGGACCGGTTTGGCGGGCCAGGACTGCGCCATGGCGCCCGCGACGAACAGCAGCGCGGCGATGCCGCAGCCGCCCAACAGGATCCTCATGTCTGTCTCCCCCACGTCGTGGAAGCGCCGTTCCCGCATTGGATGCCATCGTTTGGATACGGCGCGAATTCATTGTATAGCGAGCGCATCACGGATGCGGATGTGAAAATCGCTCTGGTAAACTCATGACCGTTCAGGCGTTTTCCGGTGTGCGCTCCGCGAAGACACCGACCTTCCCCATCGAGATACAGCCGAGGACCTTTATGGCCGCCCGCAAGTCGATCGCCCGCCGCAAAAAGTACACGGACATCCTGTTCGAAGTGAAGGATCAGGTGGCGTGGATCACGATCAACCGCCCGCGCGTGCTGAACGCCTTCCGCGAGCAGTCGCTCGACGAGATGATCGACGCGCTGAAATCCACGCGCGAGGATCCGTCCATCGTGTGCGCCGTGGTCACCGGCTCGGGCGACCAGGCGTTCTCCGCCGGCGGCGACTTCTACGCAATGAAGCGCCTCAACTTCACCAACGCCTACATGTGGAACGACCGCATGCTGGGGCTGGCGATGACGATCCGCGGCCTGCCCATCCCGGTGATCGCCATGGTCAACGGCTGGTGCATGGGCGGCGGCCACGAGCTCGCGCTGTGGTGCGACGTGGTGATCGCCTCCGAGAACGCGGTGCTGGGCCAGACCGGCGCCAAGGTCGGCGCCTGCCCGACGGTGGGCGCCACGCAGTATCTGCCGCGCATCATCGGCGAGCGGCTGGCGCGCGAAATGATTTTCTGCGCGCGGCGCTTTACCGCGAAGGAAGCGGTCGAGGTTGGCCTGATCAACAAGTGCGTGCCGAAGAAAAACCTGCTGAAGGAAACCCTCAAGTGGTGCGAGACCATGAAGGGCCACAGCGCATTGACGATCCGGATGACCAAGCGCTCGCTCAACTTCGAGTCGGACAACCTGTATTCCTCGTGGCAGCACGGCATGGAGCTGCTCGCGCATGTGTGGGGTTCGCCGGAAGCCAACGAGGGCATGGATGCCTTCCTCTCCGGCCGCAAGCCAGACTTCAACCAGTTCCGGGCGAAGGCCAAGCGCGAGCTCGACCGCTACCTCGACGGCTGCGAACGGGACCTCAACGCGCCGCCGTCGATGCGGCGGAAGAAGCGGTGAGGGGTGAGGCGTGAGGGGTGAGGGGAAAACCTTTGCGTTTGCGTGCCTCGGCGGCGAATTGTTGACGCAGCCTCCGCGATGACCACCGACAATGCCGGCGCGCTCGCCGGACTGCGTGTGCTGGACCTGAC
>JBOIEQ010000163.1:0-9377 GCA_050741255.1 Burkholderiales bacterium
AAGATCGACTGCGAGTTCTCGGTCGAGGATCCGTGGGCCGCCGACAGCCGTATCCCCACCCTCAGCCCGCTCGGCAAAGTGCCGGTATTGCAGATCGGGCCGGAGCAGTACCTCTTCGAGTCGGCAGTGGTCGTGCATTACCTGGACGAACTCGGCGGGAAGCCCTTGCCGTGCGGGGAAGGGGATGCCTACTGGCGGTCGCAGTGGTGGCAGGCGCTGGGCAACGGGATCATCGACGCGATGGTTGCGCGGGTTCTGGAAACCCGCCGCCCGGCCGACAAGCAGATGCCGGAAAAGATGCAGCGGGAGGAGGCGCGCATCGCGCGCGCGCTGGCGGCGGCCGAAGGCGCCTGCCCGGACGGCGCGTTTCTGGTCGGTCAGCAGTTTTCGTTGGCCGATCTGGTGCTCGGCGTGGCGGTCCAGTACATCGACATCCGCTACCCGCACGACTGGCGCAGGGCACATCCCCGGCTGAAGGCTTGGCTCGGCGGCATCGTCGCGCGACCTTCGTTTGAAAGCACACTTCCACCGGGGTTCGTGAAACTCGCGTAGGCGCAGCCTGGTCAGCCCGGGAGGTCTGCGCCGCTGGGCTAGAATCGCCGCTTTCCTTCAAGGGCCGCAACTCCAATGACTGTTAGTGCCGATCCCCACGCCGAACTGCGCGAAGGCGTGCGTGCCGTGTGCCGCGCCTACGACAACGCCTACTGGCAGCAGGTGGATGAAGCGCGCGGCTATCCCGACACGTTCGTGAAGGCGCTGACGGAAGCCGGGTGGCTGTCCGCGCTGATTCCGGAAGAATACGGCGGCTCGGGACTGTCGCTGGCGCAGGCCTCCGTGATCATGGAAGAGGTCAACCGCAGCGGCGGCAACGCGGGTTCCTGCCATGGCCAGATGTACAACATGGGCACCTTGCTGCGCCACGGCTCCGTGGCGCAGAAACAGGCGTACCTGCCGAAGATCGCGAGCGGCGAACTACGCCTGCAGTCGATGGCAGTAACGGAGCCGACCGCCGGCACCGACACCACGAAGATCAAGACGGTGGCCGTGAAGAAGGGCGACCGCTACGTCGTCAACGGCCAGAAGGTGTGGACCTCGCGCGTGCAGCATTCGGAACTGATGATCTTGCTTGCGCGCACCACGCCGCTCGCAGAGGTGAAGAAGAAATCCGAAGGCATGTCGATCTTCCTGGTGGACCTGCGTGAAACGGTGGGCAAGAGCATCACCGTGCGCCCGATCCGCAATATGGTGAACCACGAGACGAACGAGCTCTTCATCGACAACCTGGAAATTCCCGCGGGGAACCTGATCGGCGAGGAAGGCAAGGGCTTCCGCTACATCCTCGACGGCCTCAACGCCGAGCGGATCCTGATCGCCGCCGAGTGCATCGGCGACGGCTATTGGTTCGTGGACAAGGCCGGCCAGTATGCAAAGAGCCGCGTGGTGTTCGACCGGCCGATCGGCCAGAATCAGGGCGTGCAGTTTCCGATCGCGCGCGCGTACGTGAACGTGCGGGCGGCCGACCTCATGCGTTTTGAGGCTGCGCGCCTGTTCGATGCGAAGCAGCCCTGCGGGGCGGAAGCGAACATGGCGAAGCTGCTGGCCGCGGATGCCTCCTGGGAGGCGGCGAACGCCTGCCTGCAGACCCACGGCGGCTTCGGCTTCGCGGCGGAATACGACGTCGAGCGCAAGTTTCGCGAAACGCGGCTTTATCAGGTGGCGCCGATCTCGACGAACCTGATCCTGTCGTACATGGGTGAACACGTTCTGGGGTTCCCGCGCTCCTTCTGAGCGCGCGCTGGTGAGGAGACAGGAGTGAGGGGTGAGGGGTAAATGCATTCAGTAGGCCTCTCGACTTTCCTCCTTACCCCTTCCCCTCACTCCTCACCATGCTTCCTCTCGAAGGCATCACCGTCGTTTCCCTCGAGCAGGCCGTCGCCGCGCCCTTCGCCGCGCGGCAGCTCGCCGATCTGGGCGCGCGCGTCATCAAGATCGAGCGCCCCGGCCCCGGCGATTTCGCCCGCGGTTACGACCAGTCGGTCAAAGGGCTGTCTTCACATTTCGTCTGGCTGAACCGGGCCAAGGAAAGCCTGACGCTCGATCTCAAGCACCCGCAGGCGGCGGAAGTGATGCAGCGCCTGGTCGGCAGGGCCGACGTGTTCATCCAGAATCTCGCGCCCGGCGCGGCGGAACGGCTGGGCCTCGGCGCGGAAGCGCTCACCGCGCGGCATCCACGGCTCATCGTGTGCGATATCTCCGGCTATGGTTCCACCGGTCCGTACCGCGACAAGAAGGCCTACGACCTGCTGATCCAGAGCGAGGCGGGCGTGCTGACGGTGACGGGCACGGAAGAGACGCCGTCCAAAGTCGGGCTCTCGATTGCGGACATCGCCACCGGCATGCATGCGTATTCAGCGGTGCTGACGGCTCTGTTCCAGCGGGAGCGGACGGGGAAGGGCGGACGCGTTGAAGTGTCGATGTTCGAGGCACTCACGGAATGGATGGGCTACCCGCTGTATTACGCGCATTACTCGGGCACCCGCCCCGCGCGCAGCGGTCCGGATCACGCGACGATCGTGCCTTACGGCCGTTTCACCGCGGGCGACGGTAAGAGCGTGATGTTCGGCATCCAGAACGAGCGCGAATGGGCGCAGTTCTGTACGGATGTGCTGGCGCAGCCGGCGCTGGCGGAAGACGCGCGCTTCAAGGGCAATCCGCAGCGCGTGGCGAACCGCGCCGCGCTCGCCGCGATCATGGATGCGGTGTTTGCCACGCTGACCGCGGCACAACTGGTGGAGCGGCTGGATCGCGCGCAGATCGCCAACGCGCGTATGAACGAACTCGACGAGGTGTGGGGGCATCCGCAGCTCGCTGCGCGCGGGCGCTGGCGCACCATGGGTTCGCCCGCCGGCGAACTCGATACCCTGCTGCCACCGGCCACGCACGCGGATTTCGAGGCGAAGATCGGACCGGTGCCGGCGGTCGGTGAACACACCGACACGATCCTTGCCGAACTCGGCTACGCGCCGGAGCAGATCCGGGCCCTGCGCGCCGCTGCAGCGATCTGATTACATCGTCAGCGTCATGCCGCGGATCCCCTGCATGACGCAAAGTACCCCGCAGACGAGCAGGACGACAAAGGTCAGCGAGGCCCCGACGACGCGACCGAAGACGAAGCGCTGCGTGAAGGCGAACGTAAAACCATGCAGCACCCGCGACACCACCAGCAGGATGCCCAGCATGTGCAGGACGTAGATGGAGGTGCGGGCCATTTCCAGCATCAGCATCATCAGGAGGATGAAGGGCACGTATTCCGTGAAGTTTGCATGGCCGCGGATGACGCGCAGCATCCGGGGGTCGCCGCCGTCCCCCATCGCGATGCCCCCGCGGCGCCGGGTGACGACGAGGACGCTCAAAAAGAGGAACCACAGCGCCAGCAGCCCGGCGTAGAACACGGTGATGATCATGGCAAGCCCTCCCCCCGGTCAGTAGTGACCAGACCATACACCCCGCGCCGGGCAGCTGTCTGTGCGATGACGCTGACAAGCGGGTGGCTATAATTCCTACCATTCAGAAGAGAGGCGTTTCCCCATGAACCAGGCCGATCTGTATCCCACCCGCGTCCTGTCCGATTTCCTCGCGCGTTTGCGCTACGAAGACCTGCCCGGGCCGGTGGTGGCGCGCACCGAGGAGCTGTTTCTCGACTGGATCGCCTCCGCGCTGGCCGGCAAGGGGGCGCGTCCGGTGACGGTGTTCGAGGCTTTTGCCCGGGCGAGCGGTCCCGCGACCGGGCCCGCCGAAATCCTGACTTCGCGCGGCCGCACCTCCCCGTTCTTCGCCGCCCTGATCAACGGCGCGGCTTCCCATGTGGTCGAACAGGACGACCTGCACAATTCCTCCGTGCTGCATCCGGCGACCGTGGTGTTTCCCGCGGTCCTGGCCATGGCGCAGGAAACCGGCGCGTCCGGGCGCGACTTCATCGCGGCTTCCGTCGCCGGCTATGAATGCGGCGTGCGCGTGGGCGAGTTCCTCGGCCGCTCGCACTACACGGTGTTCCATACCACCGGCACCGCGGGCAAGCTCGCGGCGGCTGCGGGAGTTGCGCACCTGCTCAAACTCGACGCCGACCGCTTCCAGCATTGCCTCGGCTCGGCCGGCACGATGGCGGCGGGGCTGTGGGAGTTCCTGCGCGACGCGGCGGACTCCAAGCAGTTGCACACGGGCAAGGCGGCGGCGGACGGACTGATGGCGGCCTGTATCGCCCGCGACGGGTTCACCGGCGCGCGGCGCATCCTCGAAGGCAAGCAGGGCATGGCGGCCGGGATGTCGGATGACGCGGACCCGCAATGGCTGACCGACGGCCTGGGCACGCGCTGGGCCACCGCCGAGACTTCATTCAAGTTCCACGCGTCGTGCCGGCACACGCATCCCGCGGCGGATGCGCTGCTCGACCTGATGCGCGCGCACGGCCTCAAGGCGGGTGACGTGGTGGAAGTGACGGCGCACGTGCACCAGGCCGCGCTCGATGTGCTCGGGCCGGTGACCGATCCGCGCACCATCCACCAGTCCAAGTTCTCGATGGGCATCGTGCTGGCGCTGGCCGCCACGCTCGGCCGCGCCGGACTCATGGACTTCACGGACGCCGCGCTGAAGGACGCGGCGGTGCGTGCATTCCATGACAAGGTGAAGATGGTGCTCGATCCGGAGATCGACGCCGCCTATCCGCGCCGCTGGATGGGGCGTGTCACCGTGCGCCTCGCCGACGGCCGCGTGCTGGAGCAGAAGATCACCTCGCCCAAGGGCGATCCCGACAACACGCTGTCGCGTGCGGAACTGGAAGACAAGGCGCTGCGGCTCGCGCAGTTCAACGGCGGCGCGACCGCGGCGGAGATGAAGACGATCATCGCCCGGGCCTGGCGTCTGCACGACGAGCCGCACGTGCGGGACTGGCTGGCGCGCTAGAGCCTGCTATGGACCTGAATGGTTGCGGCGGGACCAGAGGTTCAGTGCCAGGCGTCGCTCGCCGGCGGATGGTCATCCGGGAAGCCAACACTGTTCTGGAGTGAGGCATGGAAGCCTTCAACGTCTGGGTGGGGGCGTGCTCCCACATTCACAGCGACCTCGAGCGCGGGCGCAAAAGCATCGCCGAGGCGATCGCGCAGAGCGAATCCGGGGGGGCGGACGGCGGGCCACCGTTCGACTGGGACATCTTCCTGCATCTCGGCGACATCTCAGGCACACAGGCGCCGCCGAACGACGCGGACGGTCCGCCCGTGGTGGAGCAGCTCACGTCCGGAAAGAAGCACCGCGTCGAGCAGATTTATCCGCTGCTCGGCAACCACGACGCGAGCGGCCCCGGCGAGGAAACGCAGTGGTGGTTCCGCAAGTGGCTGGATCCGGAGGGGCTGCATCCGCAGCACTCGCAGGTGCACCGCGAGCGCCGCCCGTACCCGATCGAGGGCAACTGGGAACGTTACAGTTTCGTCGCCGGCAACATCCTGTTCCTCATGCTGGGCGATCGCAACGACGGCGGTCCGCCGAAAGGACGTTCCGAACTCGGCGGATGGCCCGCCGGCGCGCTCACGCGGGATACCTTCGAGTGGTGGAAGCGCATGGTGGAGGCGCACCAGGACAAGATCATCGTCACCTGCGCGCACCACGTGCTGCGGGACACCACGGTCGCGTCCGGCCGCTGGGAAGGCGTGCGTTCCGGCTATCACGGCCACTACGACGACGCCGAAGGTTCGTCCTACCTATATTGGGTCGGCGACGACACCGATTCCACGGCCTTTCAGGATTACCTCGCGGCGCATCCCGGCGCGATCGACCTGTGGCTGGCGGGGCATACGCATACCCACCCGGACGACCGGTTCGGGAACAAGGGCCTGATCGAGGCCCGCTGGGGCGTGACCTTCGCCAACTGCGCGGCCATGACGCGGCATCACGGCAAGCACAAGCGCCCGCTGTATCCGATAAGCCGCCTGTTCACGTTCGCCGAAGGCAGCCGCGAAGCGCGCATCCGGTGTTACCTGCACACCACGGACTACGCGGCGCAGGGCTGGTACTCCCCGGCGGAAAAAATGGTGCCGCTGCGCCTGCCGTATCGGGCGAAATAAGCGCGCGAAGCAGACCGTCAGGCGGCGGGTTCGTTCGGCCGGGCCGTACCGCAGCTCCAGCACTCGGTGAACTGCGCTTCCAGGCGTTCGCCGCAGTTCGCGCAATTCCATGGCGTCCGGCCCGCCGCCATGCGTCCGCGGGCCAGGTCGCGCAGCAGGGTCTCGGCCTTCTCCAGTTGCGCGTCGTTCACGATCCAGACCGACAGCACGTCCGCGGGCAGTTCGCCGATGCCGCTGGCGAGGAATTCGCCGCGCACGATGGCGGCGATACCTTCCTCTTCCAGCAGGTTCTTGATGAAGTGCGCGTCGGCCACGTGCCGCGCGTGGTAGAGCAGGCGCATGACTAATTCTAGCCGTGCTGCGTGCTAGACTCGCTGCCTCTTTTCACGGGGCCAACCTCCTTGTCGACGTTGAACGTATTGTGTGCCGGCGCCGCGCAGGCGGTGACGGAGAAAATCGTCGTGCAGTTCGAGCGGCAGACCGGTCATCGCGTGCAGGTCGCCTACGATGCGGTCAACGCGCTGAAGGCGAAGCTGCTGGAAGGCGCCCCCGCCGATGCCGTCATCCTGTCCGCGCCGCTCATCGAGGAACTGATCGCGTCCGGCCATCTCGCGCCGGGCTCGCGCGCCGATCTCGGCAAGGTCGGCACCGGCGTGGCCGTGAAAGCCGGCACGCCGTTACCCGACGTCTCCAATGCGGAGGTGCTGCGCGGAAATATCCTGGCCGCCCGCCGGCTGTATTTTCCCGATCCGCAGCGCGCGACCGCCGGCAAGGTGGTCATGGGCGTGCTGGACAGGCTGGGCATCACCGAAGAACTGCGCGGCCGCTTCGCGCTGCATCCGAACGGCTATGCTGCGATGAAGGCCATGGCCGCCAGCGACGGCGTGCTGATGATGGGCATCACGCAGGTGACCGAAATCCTCGCCAATCCCGGCGTCAAGCTGGTGGGCGCGCTGCCCGGCGAACTGGCGGTGGTGACCACCTATTCGGCCGGCGTGGTGGCAGCCACCGAGGATGCGGCGTTCGCGCGCGAGTTCGTGAAGCGCCTGACCGGCTTCACCGCGCAACCGCTGCTGCTTGCCGCGGGCTATCAGATCGGCGGCTAGGCCGCCTGCACGACCCGGTCACAAGATGCCGGGCGCAGCATCCTACTTTCTCAGCACGTGCCCGTTCCGGCGCAACCCGGACGCGGGCGCCATTGCGATTGCAACAGTGACAGGGCAGGAGACGCGGTGAAGCAGGGCGATTTCTGGTCGGGACTGGCACTGGCCGCGCTGGGCGGCGGGATCGTGTACGCCGCGAGTGGGTGGGACTACCTCACGCCTGAAGGGCCGGGCGCGGGTTTCTTTCCGCTCTGGTACGGCATCGCCCTGCTGGTGCTGGCCGTCCTGCTGGTGGTGCAGAGCCTGCGTGACGGCGCGCCCGCGGAGGCGCGCAAACCCTTCACCGCCGGACACCGTCGCGTCATTGCGGTCGTCATTGCGCTGGCCGTGACCGTCGTACTGCTCAAGGTCATCGGGTTCACCGCCGCTTTCGGCCTGCTGACGCTGTTGCCCGTCCGCGTCCTGTATGCCCGTACCTGGCCGGTCGCCGTCGGCACCGCGGCAGGGTTGGCCGCGGGCTTTTACCTGGTGTTCGTGTTCGCCCTGGGAGTGGAACTCCCGGCCGGGCCGCTGGGGTTCTGATGGACGTCATCAGCGGCCTCTGGCACGGCTTCGCCGTCGCGCTCGCGCCGGCAAACCTGCTGTGGTGCTTCGTCGGTGTGTTCCTCGGCACGGTCGTCGGCATCCTGCCGGGACTGGGGCCGGCGGCGACCATCGCCATGCTGCTGCCGCTGACCTACCGCATGGATCCGTCCGGCGCAATCATCATGCTGGCGGGCATCTATTACGGCGCGAAGTACGGCGGCTCCACGACGGCCATCCTCCTCAACGTGCCGGGCGAGTCCGCATCGGTCGTCACCTGCCTCGACGGTTACCAGATGGCGCGCCAGGGCCGTGCGGGCGCGGCGCTCGGCATCGCGGCCATCGCGTCCTTCGTCGCGGGCACGGCCGGCGTGCTGGGCCTCATGCTGATCGCGCCGCCGATCGCGAAGTTCGCGCTGTCCTTCAGTTCGCCGGAGTACTTCGCGCTGATGGCGCTCGGTCTCGCGCTCGTCTCCCTGCTCGCCGGTCATTCCTACCTCAAGGCGCTGCTCGCGATGCTGGTGGGCCTGTGGATCGCGAGCATGGGCACCGATCTCTTCAGCTCCGTGTCGCGTTTCACCTTCGGGCAGATGCAGCTGCTCGACGGCATCGAGTTCGTGGTGGTCGCGATCGGCATCTTCGCGATCGGCGAGGTGCTGGCGACTGTCGAGTCGCCGGAAGAGGTGCAGACGCTGCCCGTGCCCAAGGGGCTGAAGAACCTCCTGCCGACCGTGCAGGACCTGAAGGACTGCCGCTTTGCCTTCGCCAACGGCTCCATCGTCGGCTTCCTGATCGGCGTGCTGCCGGGGGCGGGGTCCACGATCGCGTCCTTCATCAGTTACGGCATCGAAAAGGGATTCTCGAAGCACCCCGAGAAATTCGGCAAGGGCGCCGTCGAGGGCGTGGCCGCGCCGGAAGGGGCGAACAACGCGGAGACCGGCGGCGCGCTGGTGCCGCTGCTGACGCTGGGCATCCCGGGCTCCGGCACGACCGCGATCCTGCTCGCCGCGCTGGTGCTGTGGGGCTTCAAGCCGGGGCCGCTGCTGATCGCGGACAATCCCGCGCTGTTCTGGGGGCTGGTCGCCAGCATGTACGTGGGCAACATCATGCTGCTGGTGCTGAACCTGCCGCTGGTGCCGCTCTTCGCGCAGATCCTGCGCCTGCCGCCGTTCGTGCTGATGCCGGGCATCCTGGGCGTGTGCCTGGTCGGCGTGCTGTCCGCGGGCGGCGGCCTGTTCGACGCGGGGCTGCTGGTGCTGTTTGGCGTGCTTGGCTACGCCATGCGCAAGCTGGACTATCCGACGGCGCCGCTGGTGCTGGGCGTCGTGCTCGGCGACGGCATGGAGCGGGCGTTGCGGCAATCGCTGATGATGTCGCAGGGCGAGTTGTCGATCCTGGTATCGCGGCCGATGTCGGCGGCCATGCTATGTTTGGCGGCGCTGATCCTGCTCTCGCCCCTGCTCAAGCGTTTCAACCGGTGGCGCGCGCAGGCCATCGATACGTCTGGTGAGGGGTGAGGAGTAAGGGGTGAGGAAAACCAGCGAGCGTGGGTATCCCCATTTTTTCCTCACCCCTTACT
>JBOIEQ010000164.1:0-9322 GCA_050741255.1 Burkholderiales bacterium
TGGCTGGCACTGCGGCGCGATCGGCTCCTAGCACTGAACCCCGACTCCCGCGTTCGCCGCATACGTTTAAGTCCATAACAGGCTCTAGACCGGCTGTCCGGCAATTGTAGCGGCGGGCGGCAGCAGGCGGCACGCATGGGTAAAATGCGCGCTCGCACCCGGAGATTCCCCATGATCGAAGTCCTCGACAAACCCGCCGCCGGGCAGACCATCCGGCTCCACGACAACGACAACGTCGTCATCGCCCGCCGGGACGTGCCGCTGGGCGCCAGGCTGGAGGCGCTGGGCGGCATCGCCAGCCGCGGGCAGGTGCCGGCCGGCCACAAGATCGCGTCACGCGCGATCAAAAAGGGCGAGCCCGTCCTCAAGTACAACGTGACGATCGGCTTCGCCACGGACGACATCGCGCCCGGCACCTACGTGCATTCGCACAACATGGAGTTCCGCGAGTTCCAGCGCGATTATGCGTACGCGCAGGACTACCAGCCGGTCGTCATGGTGCCGGAAGCCGAACGCGCGACCTTCATGGGCATCGTGCGCGCGAACGGGCAGGTCGCCACCCGCAATTACGTCGGCGTACTGTCCACCGTGAACTGCTCGGCGACGGTCGCGCACAAGATCGCCGAATACTTCACGCCGGAGCGCCTGGCGGATTATCCGAACGTGGACGGTGTCGTCGCCTTCGCGCACGGCACCGGCTGCGGCATGGAAATGTCCGGCGAGCCGATGGACCTCCTGCGGCGCACGATGGCCGGCTATGCGCTGCATGCCAACCTGGGCGGCGCGATGATCGTGGGCCTCGGCTGCGAACGCAACCAGTTGAGCAAACTGCTCGCGGCGCAGAAGCTGGAAACGGGACCGCGCCTGCGCTCCTTCATCATGCAGGAAGAAGGCGGCACCACCAAAACGATCGCGGCGGGCATCGCGGCAGTCAAGGAGATGTTGCCGGACGCGAACAAGGTCACGCGCCAGCGCGTGCCGGCCAGCCACCTCACCATCGGCCTGCAGTGCGGCGGTTCGGACGGTTTTTCCTCGATCACCGCCAATCCGGCGCTGGGCGCGGCGATGGACATCCTCGTGCGTCACGGCGGCACCGCGATCCTCTCGGAGACACCGGAAATCTACGGCGTCGAGCACACGCTCACGCGCCGCGCGCGCACGCGCGAAGTCGGCGAGAAGCTGATCGAGCGCATCCGCTGGTGGAAGGACGAGTACACCCCCGGCCGCGACGCGCAGATCAATGGCAACGTGAGTCCCGGCAACCAGGTGGGTGGACTCGCCAACATCTTCGAGAAGTCGCTCGGCTCCTCGATGAAGGGCGGCACCGGGCCGCTGATGGAGGTTTACCGCTATGCCGAGCCGGTGACGCAGAAAGGCTTCGTGTTCATGGACACGCCCGGCTTCGATCCCTGCTCCGCGACGGGGCAGATCGCCGGCGGCGCCAACGTCATCATGTTCACCACCGGCCGCGGCTCCATGTTCGGCGCGAAGCCGGTGCCCTCGATCAAGCTGGCGACCAACACGCCCATGTACCAGAAGCTGACCGAGGACATGGACATCAACTGCGGCACGATCCTCGACGGCACGGCCAGCATGAAGGACATGGCGCAGGAGATCTTCGAGCATCTGCTGCGCACGGCGTCGGGCGAGCGCAGCAAGAGCGAACTCCTGGGCCTGGGCGACCACGAGTTCGTGCCGTGGAACATCGGCATCGTGAGTTGAACCATCCGCGTTGACCAGCCCGGATGCCGGGCGTAGCATCGATTCACGTCGTAACACCGCCCGCCGGGAGAGCCGACATGACGCACCGCACGATCCGCATGATCATCGAAGACCAGGTCCCGGTCACCGCGTCGGCGGGCATCACGGTGTCCGAGGCGGCGCGCCTGATGAAGCAGAGCCAGGTGGGCGCCGTGATGGTGGTGGACGGCGGCGGCAGCCTGGTCGGCGTATTCACCGAGCGCGATGCGCTGTTCCGCGTGCTGGCCGCGGGCCGCGACGGCGCCACGACGCTGATCTCGGATGTCATGACCGCCCGTCCCCTGACCATCGCGCCGGACAAGCACTTCGCGCACGCGCTGTACATGATGCATGAAGGCGGCTTCCGGCACGTGCCGGTGGTCGAAGGCGGCAAGCCGGTCGGCATGGTATCGGCGCGCGATGCGCTGGGGCCGGAGCTCGAGGCCTTCGTCTACGAACTGTTGCGCCAGGAGCAGGTCAGCCAGATTCTCGCCTAGCCCTCGCATCCTTTCGGACCGGCCGGCGTTGTTTGTTCGCGCTCCGGATTGTGCGAGACTCGGCGGCATGAGCCTTAGATCCCTGCTGCCGGCCTGCGTATTCCTCGCGGCTACACCTGCGCTTGCCCAATCCGCGGCGACTGCGTATCCGGACAAACCGATCCGCCTCGTGGTCCCGTTCGCCGCCGGCGGCGCGCTGGATGTCGTCGGCCGCATCGTCGGCCTGAAGATGACCGAAACCTGGGGCAAGCAGGTGGTGATCGACAACCGCCTCGGGGCGGCCGGCAACATCGGCGCCGAGGTTGTCGCCAAGGCGGTGCCGGACGGCTACACGCTGCTCATGTCCTCGGTCACCACGCAGGCGATCAGCATGAGCCTGCTCGCGAAGCCGCCATACGATTTCGTGCGCGACTACGCGCCGGCGGGCCTGGTGGCATCCGCGCCGCTGGCGCTGGTGATCCATCCCGCGCTGCCGGCGAAGACGGTCAAGGAATTCATCGCCATCGCGAAGGCGCGCCCCGGCGAGCTCAACTATTTTTCCTCGGGCACCGGCTCCGGCACGCATTTCGCCGCCGCGATCTTCGACCAGATGGCGGGGATCAAGACGACGCACATCCCGTACAAGGGCGGCGCGCAGGGCGTGACCGACCTGCTGGCGGGACAGGTGCAATTCGCGTTCTCGACCCTCGGACTCGCCGTGCCGCACGCCGAGAGCGGCCGCCTGCGCATCCTCGCGATCGGTTCCACCAAGCGTTACGCGCGGCTGCCGAAGGTGCCGACGATCACGGAGAGCGGCGTGAAGGGTTACGAGGCGGAACAGTGGTACGGCGTGGTGGCGCCGGCGGGCACGCCGCCGGCCGTCGTCAACAAGCTCGCCGCCGAGCTCAAGGCCATCGTCGGCAATGCCGACGTGCGCGAACGCTTCTACAGCCAGGGCATCGAGCCCGTGTACGCCGGACCGGCGGAATTCGAGGCGCTGATCAAGTCGGCCGTCGCCAAGTACGCGCAGGTCGTGAAGGCGCTGGGACTCAAGCCCGAGTAGGCGCTTTTCTTGCTTATCGCAGGGGACCATCTGCCGGCGCGGTAAACTGCCCGCCGATACTGCGCTGAACCCTTCACCCAAAGGTAGCCGCCATGCCTGCCCGTCACCGTTTCGCCGCCACCGCCGTGCTCAGCCTCTTTTCCGCCGCTGGTTTCGCCCAGACTTCGGGCAAGACCGTGCGCATCGTGGTGCCGTTCCCGCCCGGCGGGCCTTCCGATTACGCCGCGCGCGTGGTGGCGCAGAAGCTGCCTGAATTCCTCGGCCAGCCGGTGATCGTGGACAACCGGCCCGGTGCGAACGGCACGCTGGGCGCGGAGCTGGTGGCGCGCTCGGCGCCGGACGGCACGGCCCTTTGCATTGCCAACGTCGGGATGATTACCGTTTTGCCGCACCTGCAGGCGAAGATGCCGTACGACACCTTCAAGGACTTCACGCCGGTCGTGAATCTCATCGGCGGCCCGTCCTTCCTGCTGGTGCACCCGTCGATCCCCGCGCGCAATGTCAAGGAGCTGATCGCGCTGGCGAAAAGCCGCCCCGGCGAGCTGACGTATGCCTCGGCGGGTCTCGGGCAGATTTCGCACATGAACGGCGAATTGATGAAGCTCCTGGCGGGCATCAACGTGCTGCACGTGCCGTACAAGGGCACCGGCCCCATCATGCCGGAACTGATCGGCGGCCAGGTGTCGATGACCTTCTCCACCTCCATCGACACGCTGACGTTCGTGACCGCCCGCCGCGTCAATCTCCTGGCAGTGACGGGCAAGCAGCGGCTCTCGGTGTTGCCCGACACGCCCACCATGGAGCAGGCGGGGCTGCCAGGCTTCGAGTCGCTCAACTGGAACGGGCTGGTGGCGCCGGCGAACCTGCCGCGCGACACGCTCACGCGGCTCAACCGCGAGCTCGTGCGGGCGATCAACGCGCCGGATGTGAAGGAGAAGGTCGTCGCGCAGGGCAATTTCGTGATCGGCGACACGCCCGAGCAGTTCGCCGCTTATATCCGCAGCGAGTACGACAAGTGGGGTAAAGTCGTGAAACAGGCGAACATCAAGCTGGAATAAGGCGGCAGACGTTGGCCATCGTTTCTCACAATTACTATTTCGCGCGTCCCGGCAATGGGGATGCGGTACTGAAGCAGCGGCTGCACGCGTCCGACGTGCGCACGGGTATCGGCCTTGCGCGTGGGCAGGTGTTCAGGAAATTGAGCGGGGCGGACGTGTTCCCGGACGTGCTCTGGGCACTGGAATTTCCCGACATGTCCGCGCAGGACGCCGACATGGCGGCGCGCGCGGCCAGCCCCGAATTCGAGACGGTGCGCGCCGGCATGCGGCAGCTATACCAGCGATTCGAGCGTCCCTTGTTCGACCCGATCTGGCAGCAGGCGGGGGCGGCGGATGCGGCTTATCCGCATGTCACGTTCGAGTGGGTGATCACGAACGACACCGGAGAATTGGTCGAACAGATGGAGCAGGCCGCGATGGCGCATTGCCGTGCGACCCGAGGCGCAGCCAGCGTGCTGCAACGCCTGACCGAGGAAGACGCGTTGCCCCTGCTGGTGCTGGAAATGCGCGGCAAGGCCGGCGCGACGCAAGCTCTGGCCAGGCGCGGCATACGCAGCCTGCGGGGGGAGTTTTCGGCACAGGATTGAGCGGTTGGCGCAGCGCCTGACGGCTTTACCTCATCCGGAAAGAAACCATGCGAACCTTGATTCCGCTCGCCGAGCAGGCGGGTGCATTGCTGAAGGCACGCGGCGGCAAGATCGCGGTGGCCGAGTCCGCCGCCGGCGGTTTGATCAACGCCGCGCTGCTGGCGGTGCCGGGCGCCTCCGGCTGGTGTCTGGGCGGCGCGGTGCTGTACACGAAACAGTCGCGGCTCGCACTGAAGGACATGCAGCCGGAGATGTTCAAGGGCATGACCGGCTCGACCGAGGCCTACGCGTTGTTCATGGCACGCGCGGTGCGCGAGCGTTACGCGGCCGACTGGTGCCTGTGCGAAACGGGCGCCGCGGGACCGACCGGCAGCCGCTACGGTTACCCGGCGGGGCATGCATGTTTTGCGATCTCCGGGCCGGACTCGCTGGAACGCGCGATGACACTGGAAACCGGGCAGGCCGACCGCGTGGCGAACATGCTGGCGTTCGCGCATGCGGGGCTCACGTTCCTTGTAGAAACGCTGGAAACCTCGAAAGGCTGAACCGCAGAGGCACAGAGGCACGGAGAGCCCTGATTCGAGCTTCCTTTCATTCGGTTTTCTCCGTGTCTCTGTGCCTCTGTGGTTCCATTGTTTTCCGTGAATCTTCCACCCATCAATACTGATTTCGACGCCGCGCAGGCGGAACTGCACGCGGCCGGGGTGACCGACGGGCTGCCCGTCGTGCCGCCGACCGAAGCGCGCATTGCGGCGATGCTCGCGCATGGCGGCTTCGACCCGGCGGAAGTCATCACCACGCTGCCGCCCGGCTTCGGCGAGGCGACCTGGCGGGAGGTCGCCAGGAACGCCGTCATGGCCGGTTGCCTGCCCGAACACGTGGCGGTGGTGGGTGCAGCGGTGGAGGCGCTCGCGGCGCCGGAATTCAACCTGATCGGCATCGCCACCACCACCGGTTCCGCCACGCCGATCGTGATCGTCAACGGTCCTGTCGCCGCGCGCATCGGCATGAACGCCGCCGGCAACGCGCTGGGGCCCGGCAATCGCGCCAACGCCGCGATCGGCCGCGCGATCGGCCTGTGCCTGCGCAACATCGGCGAAGCGAAGCCGGGCGAGATGGACATGGCCACGCTCGGGCAGCCGGCGAAGTACGGCTGCTGCTTCGCCGAGAACGAAGCGGAGAGCCCCTGGGCCGCGCTGCACGTCGAGCGCGGTTTCGCGGCGACCGACAGCGTGGTGACGGTGGTGGGCATTTCCGGCACGGTCGAAGTGGTGGATTCCATGAGCCAGAGCGCGGAAGACCTCGCGCAGACCTTCGCGCAGTCCATGCTGATCGCGGGCAACCGCGGCAGCAGCGGACTGATCGGCGGGGGCGAGCCGCTGCTGATCGTGCCGCCGGAAATGGCGGCGCTGTTCGTGCGCGACGGCTGGGACAAGGCGAAGGTGAGAGCCGCGATCTGGGAGCGCGCGGTGTTCCCGCTCGACCGGCTCTCAGTCGGCGTGCGCGGGCATCTCGCCTCGGTCATGACGGACACCGGTTCGGGCGATCCGAACGCGCCGCTGCGGCTCGCGCACAAGGCCGAAGACGTGATGATCGTCGTCGCGGGGGGCGTCGGTCTCAAAGCGATTTATGCCCCGACGTGGAGCGGGGGAACGAAGGCGGTAAGCCGCAAGGTGCGCGGCTAGAACGCGAATTCCGCAGCCGGAGTACCGACGCGGCGCGTAAAATCCCGGTTTCATCGCAACCGCAAGGACGAGGCATGGCCGGAACCATTACCCTTTTCGATCCGACCGCGCGGCCGCAGCAGCAGAGCGAAGCGAGCGCGAACCTCGCTGTCGGGGCGCTGACCGGCAAGGTCGTGGGCTTTATCGACAACGCGAAGCCGAACTTCAATTTCCTGGCCGACGATCTGGCGGACCTGTTGAAAAGCCGCTACGGCGTGAAGGCGGTCATGCAGCGCCGCAAGACGGCGGCCTCGATTCCGGCGCCGCCGGAAATGATGCGGGAGATCGTGGACGCCTGCGATGTGGTCATCGCCGGCTCCGGCGACTGAGGGTCCTGCGCGTCGTGGAGTGTCCACGACAGTGTTGAAGTCACCAAGCACGGCAAGCCGGCGGTGACGATCTGCTCGACGGCGTTCCGGACGCTGGGCGCGGCGCAGGCGCGCGCGCTCGGCAACGCCGCGCTGCCGCTCGCGATCATCCCGCACCCGTTCGGCACGCGCACGCGCGAGCAGGTGCGCGAACTGGCGGAGGCGTGCGTGGACGACGTGGTGAAGTTGCTGACGGGAGCGGCCGGGAAATGAACGACCGCGTGACGGCCGCAGGGGCAGGGACCGGCGCGATCCGCTTCGAGACCACGGACGACCTGGAGGCGATCAATCGCCTCTACCGCGAGAAGCGCTGGGGCGACGGGCTGCCGATCGTCCCGCCGACGCCGGAGCGCGTCGCGCGCATGCTGAAGCGCACGAAGCGCGCGCCCGACGAGGTGGTCGCGCGCGTCGCGCCGGCCTACGGCACGGCGACCGTGGAACTGATCGCGATCAACTGCGTCATGGCCGGCTGCGATCCGGAATACCTGCCGGTCCTGATCGCCGCGACGGAGGCCGTCGCGGACCCCGCGTTCAACCTGCAGGGCATCCAGGCGACGACCAATCCGGTCGCCGTGTGGGTCATCGTCAACGGTCCCGTCGCCGCGACGCTGGGCGTCAACGGCGGCTTCAACTGCCTGGGGCAGGGCGACTGGGCGAACGCGACGATCGGCCGCGCGATGCGCCTCATCCTGCAGAACATCGGCGGCGCGCTGCCGGGCGAGATGGATCGCGCGACGCAGGGCTTCCCCGGCAAGTTCACGTTCTGCTGCGCGGAAAACGAGGCCGCGAGCCCATGGGAGCCGCTGCACGTAGAGCGCGGCTTTGCGCGGGGCGCCAGCACCGTGACCGTCGTGGGCGCCGAGGGCACGATGAACATGAACACGCATTCCAAGGAGGCGCAGGAACTGCTGCGCATCTTCGCGGAGACGATGATCCATCCGCCGAGCAACGAATATATCCACGGCGGCGAGCCGTGGATCGTCATCAGCCCCGAGCACGCGGACATCCTGAAACGCGGCGGACTGTCCAAGCGGGACGTGAAACAGCGCCTGTGGGAACTGTCCCGCATGCCGGCGGGGGCGTTGAGCGTGAAGGATCTCCTGCGGGCGCGCGACTCGCGCACCGCCGAGTTCGGCGAGCTCAAGCCCGACACGCTGCTCACCATCTCCACCGTGCCCGACGAGATCCAGTTGCTGGTGGCGGGCGGTCCGGGCACGCACTCGATCTTCATCCCGTCCTTCGGCAATACCCACGCGGCGACCCGCCAGATCGAGGCATGAACCCGGCGGCCGTGGCCTTGCTGGTCATGGGGCTGGCCGGCATAGCCGGCAGCACGGTCGCGGCGACTGGGCAAGCGGTGTACGAGGAAAAATGCGGAAGCTGCCATACCGCGGGCGCGGCCGGTGCGCCGCGGCTCGGCGACACGGCGGAATGGACGCGCCGCATCCGCGCGGGCCGCGAGACGCTGTATCGCTCGGCATTGCAGGGCATGCTCAATACCGCGATGCCCGCGAAGGGCGGCTCTCCCGCGTTGACGGAGACCGAGGTGAAAGCCGCCGTGGACTACATCACCGAGCGCGCACGTTTACCCGCGGCGGTGTTGCAGGCCGCCGCCGCCCGCCGCGCAACGCATCCCGAGTTCCTGCGGCTCGATACGGACGGTGACGATTACCTGTCGCGCGCGGAAGCGGCGCAGGACCGCGATCTCAACGAAGTTTTCGCGCGCTACGACGCGGACCGGGACGGCCGCCTGAGCGAAGCGGAATTCCTGGCGCTCGACGCGGCACTCCTCGCCGCGCGGGCGGCGGTCGTCGTGGACGACGCGACACTCGCCGTGGCGGTCGCGCAGGCGCTGGCGCAGACCAAAGGCATCCCGGCGGGCATCAAGGCGGGCGCCGCCGCCGGCGTGGTGACGCTCACCGGTGCAATCGACAGCGGCGAGGAGGCGCGGCTCGCCGAAGCCGTGGTCCGGCGCGTGCCGGGCGTGCAGCGGATAGACAACAGGCTGATTTCCAAGCACGCGCTCGGCTTCGACTAGACCCTGTTATGGGCTTGCCGAATAGACGTGATGGGGCGACCCTGGAGGCAGTGCTCAACTTCGCCGGGGGTAGCCCGGCAGCTAGTCACTTTCTCTTGTGCGGACAAGAGAAAGTAACCAAAGAGAAACCGCCCCAACGAACCGCCACTGTCGTGGTGTCCCTGCGCTGCTCGTCCGGCGCGGCGGCTGCGGAACTCGCTCCTGTCATGAAACACGACAGGAGCTCAGACAGTCCTCGCCGACACCCCCGCGCCGGCCTGCGACTGCT
>JBOIEQ010000165.1:0-9262 GCA_050741255.1 Burkholderiales bacterium
GGCCGGAATCCAGGTTGTCTGAACACACTGGATTCCGGCCTCCGCCGGAATGACGACCTACGACTATCCCTGCGCCGCCTCGCTCCGCGTCCGCGTTCCCGGAATGTGTTTCTTCCCCCACCGCACGAACGCCTGCAGCACGTCGCCGAGGTCGTTGCCCTTCGCGGTGAGCGTATAGGCGAAACGCACCGGCCGCTCCTGGTAGGCGGTCCGCTCGACGATCCCCGCGTCTTCCAGCCGCCGCAGCCGGTCGGCCAGGATGTTGGTCGGAATGCCCTCGGGCGATGCGGCCAGTTCGCCGTAGGTGCGCCGGCCGTGTCGCATGTCGCGGACGATCAGCAGCGTCCACTTGTCGCCCACCACGTCGAGCGCGTTGGCGACGGGACAGGGGGAGCGTCGAGGTGCGGCGTGCTTTTTCGCGAGGGTCGATTTGGCGGTGGGCATGGGCATAAGCGTCGGTAAATAGAGAGGTTGGCGCAGTCACTTGCAAATTGCAAGCCTATTATGCTATCGTTGGTCGTAACTTGCAAAGTGCAAGTGACTAATTTTCTCATTCCCCGAAAGAACAGTCATGAATGAAGCCTTCCTCCGCGGCCCCGTCACTCCGCAACTCGTGCGCCTGGCGTGGCCCATCCTCGTCGTGCTGGCGGTGCAGACCATCGTCAGCGTCGCCGAAACTTATTTCGTCGGTTTTCTCGGCACCCACGCCATCGCGGGCGTGGCCCTCGTCTTCCCGCTGCTGATGCTGATGACGATGATGTCGAACGGCGGCATCGGCGGCGGCGTCGCCTCCGCGATCGCGCGCGCCATCGGCGCCGGCCGCAAGCGCGACGCGGACCTGCTGGCCGGGCACGCCGTGATCATCGCGATCGTCCTCGGCGGCATCTTCACCGCTGCCGCACTGCTCGGCGGCCCCGCCCTCTTCCGGGCAATGGGCGGCGATGACGAATCGCTCGCCAGCGCGCTGCGCTACTCGAACCTCGTCTTCGGCGCGGCGATCCCGATCTGGGTCGCCAACCTGCTCGCCTCCGCCCTGCGCGGCGCGGGCAACGTCCGCGTGCCCGCCATCCTGACCGCCGCCGGCGCCGTACTCACGCTCGCGATTTCGCCACCGCTCATCCTCGGCTGGGGACCGGTGCCGCGCTTCGGCGTGGCCGGCGCGGGCTACGCGATGATCGCCTACTACGTGATGGCGACGATCGCCTTTGTCGTCTTCCTGCTCTCGAAGGACTCGCCCATCCGGCTGTCGTTCGCCCGCATCGAGTGGCGGCTCTTCAAGGAGATCCTCGGCGTCGGCCTGCTGTCGGCCGTTGGCACGGTGCTCGCGAACGCGACCGTGGTGCTCCTGACGGGACTCGTGGGCCTGTTCGGCGCGAACGCGATCGCCGGCTACGGCATGGCGGCGCGGCTCGACTACCTCCTGATCCCGCTGCTGTTCGCGCTCGGCACGGCGTCGGTCACGATGGTCGGCACCAACGTCGGCGCGGGCCACTTCGCGCGGGCGCGGCGCATCGCGTGGACCGCCGCCTTCCTCTCCGCCGCGGTGACGGGCCTCATCGGCCTCGTCGCGGCACTGGCGCCGGAAGCGTGGATGCGGCTCTTCAGCCAGGATGCCGAGGTGATTGCCGCCGGCGCGGGCTACCTCCGGCGCGCGGCGCCGTTCTACGGCCTTTACGGCGTGGGCATGGCGTTCTATTTCGCGAGCCAGGGTGCGGGCAACGTGCGGTGGCCCGTCATCGCGGGCGTGCTGCGCCTGCTCGTCGCCACGGGCGGCGGCTGGTACTGGGTGGTCGTGCTCAAGGGTTCGCTGGAAGGACTCTACTGGTTCGCGGCGGCGAGTCTCGCGGTCTTCGGCATCGTCAACGCCGTGGCCTTCGCGACGGGGCTGTCGTGGGGGCGTCGTCCGGCGCAGTCCCATCAGCGGCGGACAGGCGCGGCGAAAAGCTTTGTGCCCGCGCCGAGACCGCAGTAGTCACGTCATCACGCCAAGGCGCTGCCGCACCGGTGGGGTGCGGGAGCGCCGGTGGTTGACAGTACCCGCATGCGCACCTAGATTCGAAGCCTTCCTTTCTCAACGGTGCGCGACGGGAACAACCGCCACGCAGCCCTCCCGATGTTCGCCTTCGCTGTGCGCAAGTCCCGTCTCGCGGCGGTTGCCGCGCTGTTGTCCGCCTTCGCCATGCCTGTGGGTGCGCAGACGTACCCCACGAAACCGATCCGCCTCATCGTGCCGTTCAGCCCCGGCGGCAGCGCCGACCTGATCGCGCGGCTCGTCGGCCAGCAGATTTCGGAAGCCGCGGGCCAGCAGGTGCTGGTGGACAACCGCGCGGGCGCCGGCGGCAACATCGGCGTCGAGATGGTGGCGAAAGCCGCGCCGGACGGATACACGCTGCTGATCGGCCACATCGGCACGTTCGGCGTCAATCCCACGCTCTATCCAAAATTGCCGTTCGATCCGATCAGGGATTTTCAGCCGGTCTCGCTCTACACCAAGCTCCCCAACATGCTGGCAGTGCATCCCTCCCTGCCTGTCCGGACGACGAAGGAACTGATCGCACTGGCGAAGAAGACGCCCGGGCAGCTCAATTACGGGTCGGCCGGCAACGGCTCCGCCGCGCATCTCGCCACCGAGTATTTCAAGCTGCTCACGAAGATCCAGATCGAGCACATTCCGTACAAGGGCACCGGCCCTGCGGTAATCGACCTGATTGCCGGACAGGTATCGCTGATGATCACCGGCGTGCCGCCTCTCCTCGCGCACGTGAAGGCGGGCAAGCTGCGCGCGCTCGGCGTGGCCAGCGCCCAGCGCATCGCCCTGCTGCCCGACCTGCCCACGCTCATCGAAGCCGGCGTGCCCGGGTACGAAACCTCGCAGTGGCACGGCGTGCTGGCACCGGCGGGAACGCCCCGCCCCATCGTCGATGCCTTGAACGCGATGCTGGTGAAGTCCCTGCAGCGCCCCGCGGTGAAGGAACGCCTGGCGAGCGAAGCGGCCGAAGGCGTGGGCAGCACCCCCGAGCAGTTTCAGGAGTTCATCAAGTCGGAAATCGCCCGCTGGGCGCCGGTGGTGAAGGCGTCCGGCCTACGCGCCGAATAGCCGCTGACGACACGGCGTTCGCATGCAGGAACTGGAGCAACTGAAGCAGTGGATCGGCCGCCGGGAAACCGCGGTCGATCACGTCACGATCCCGGCGGTGCAGCGCCTCTCCGCCATGCTCGACCGCGACGATCCGATGCCGAAGTACGGCGATGCCATGCCCGTCGGCTGGCATTCCATTCTGTTCAACCGCATCGTCCGGCACTCGGAACTGGGCCCGGACGGCCATCCGAAGCGTGGCGACTTTCTGCCGCCGGTGCCGTTGCCGCGCCGCATGTTCGCGGGCAACCGCATCCAGTTCATCGACCGGCTGCTGATCGGCGAGGAAGTCCGGCGCGAATCGACGATCGAGAACGTCACGATCAAGCAGGGGCGCAACGGCGCATTGGTGTTCGTGCTGCTGAAGACCGAGATCCACAGCCCGCGCGGGCTGGCCATCGTCGAGGAACAGGACATCGTCTACCGTGGCGATCCCGCGCCCGATGCCACGCCGCCCCCGCCGCAACCGGCGCCGGCGACGGCGGTCTGGGAGAAGGCACTCACGCCCGATCCGGTGATGTTGTTCCGCTATTCGGCGCTGTCGTATGTTGCGCACCGCATTCACTACGACTACCCGTATGTGACAGGCGTCGAGGGCTATCCCGACCTGATCATGATCGGCCGCCTGACGCTGCTGCTCGCGCTCGAACTGGCGCGCGAGCACGCAGGTCTTCCGGTGCGCTCGATCGCGTCGCGCAACGTGCGGCCGATGTTCGTCAACCGGCCGCTCACGGTCTGCGGCGCCCCTGCCGCCGACGGCAGGACGGCGGCGCTGTGGGTCATGGACAACAACGATGCGCTGGCGTTGAACGCCACGGTGGAGCTGGGCTGATGGCCGGGGGACCCCTGGAAGGCGTACGCATCATCGACCTCACCTCCGTGGTCGTGGGGCCGCTGGCGACGCAGATCATGGCCGACTACGGCGCCGACGTCGTGAAGGTGGAGGCGCCCGGCGGCGACATCATCCGCAAGCTGGCGGGCCGCAGCGTCACGCCGGGCATGTCCGGCAAGTTCCTGCATCTCAACCGCAACAAGCGCAGCATCGCGTTGGACCTGAAGAAACCGCCGGCCCATGCTGCATTGCTGAAACTGATCGCGAGCGCGGACGTCCTGATCTGGAACATGCGGCCGGCGACCATGGCGCGGCTGAAGCTGAGCTACGAGGATGTGCGCAAGATCAATCCGCGGATCATCTACTGCGGGATGTTCGGCTTCGGGCAGACGGGCCGCTACCGCGACAAGGCCGCGTACGACTCCATCATCCAGGGCTCGGCCGGCATCGCGGCCCTGTATCACCGCGCCACGGGCGAGCCGCGTTACCTGCCGATGGTGATCGCGGACCGCTCGGTGGGGCTAATGGCGGTGCAGATGGTGCTGATGTGCCTGTACCAGCGGGAGCGCACCGGCGAGGGACAGTCGATCGAGCTGCCGATGTTCGAGAACACGGCGCGGGCCGTGCTCGAGGACCACATGTATCTCCGGACGTTCGAGCCGCCGCTGGGGCCGACGGGCGACCCGCGGCTGATCGATCCCGCGGCCCGGCCAATGCCGACCAGGGACGGCTGGATCTGCATCACGGCCAACACCAACGACCAGGTGTTCGCGATCTTCGACGCCATCGGCAAACCGGAGCTGAAGGAAGACCCGCGCCTCAACTCGCTGGAGGCGCGCTTCGAGAACACCGCCGAGTATTTCCGCATCCGCGCCGAGGGCATGAAGCTGAAGACCACCGCCGAATGGATGGAGATCTTCGACCGGAACGATGTGCCCGCAATGCCCTATCAGACCCTGGAGCAGCTGATCGACGATCCGCACCTGAAGGACGTCGGCCTGCTCCAGCTCATGGACCACCCGACCGAGGGCAAAGTGTGGAACATGTCGCCCCCCAACAAGCTGTCCGGCGGCGCCCGCACCGATTTCATGCCGGCGCCCAAGATCGGCCAGCAGAGCGTCGAGATCCTCCGCGAAGCCGGCTATTCAGACGCCGATATCGAGGCGCTGGTGGCGTCGGGCGCCGCGCTCGACGGCCGGTTGAGGTAGCCGCAGGGCGCGCGCCTTACTGCTCCGTCATCCGCAGCCGCCGCGCGGCCTCTTCGAACTTCGCGTCCTCGATCTCGTTCACGACGCTCTCCAGGTCCACAGGCTTCAGTTCCTGCTCGAAGCGCCCGCTGAGCTGCACGTCCATCGTCAGCAGGCCGCGCTCGTACAGCGACCAGATTTCCTTGCCGTATTCCGTGGTCAGCAGTTCCGGGGCGTAGCGGCCGAAGTAGTTGGTGATGTTGCCGACGTCGCGCTCCAGCATGCGTTTGGCGTGATTGTTGCCGGCGGCGTCCACTGCCTGCGGCAGATCGATGATGACCGGCCCCGTGGCGTCGAGCAGGACGTTGAACTCGGAGAGGTCGCCGTGCACCACGCCCGCCAGCAGCATCCGCACCACCTGCGTCATTAGCGTGCGGTGGTGCAGGCGGGCATCCTCCGGCGTGAATTCCAGGTCATCGAGGCGCGGCGCCGGCTCCCCCCCGGCGTCCGTGATCATCTCCATCAGCAGCACGCCCTCGTGGAAGTTGTAGGGCGTGGGCACGCGCACGCCGGCGGCGGCAAGCCGGTAGAGCGCATCGACTTCCGCGCTCTGCCAGGCTTCCTCCTGCGCCTTGCGGCCGTATTTCGTGCGCTTCTCCATCGCGCGCGCGCGGCGGCTGTTCTTGGTCTTGCGGTTCTCGGTGTAATCGACCGCCTGCCGGAACGCGCGCTTGTTGGCTTCCTTGTAGACCTTGGCGCAGCGGATCTCGTCGCCGCAGCGGACGACGAAGACCATCGCTTCCTTGCCGCTTTTCAGCTGGCGGACGACGGCGTCGATCAGGCCGTCTTCCAGCAGCGGCTGGAGGCGGGCGGGGATTTTCAAATTACGTCTTGCCGCCGCGGGGTCCGAGGAAGAACCAGAGGATCAGACCCAGCACCGGCAGCAGAATCACCAGCAGGATCCAGAGGAGCTTCTTGCCGTTGGTCGCACCGCTCTGGACGATGTTGATGATCGCCCAGATGTCGCCGGCGAGGATCAGCAGGCCGAGAATGCTGTTGTAACCACTGAACATGTTCGTTCTCCCGTTGAAATTGAAACTAGTAATGCGGTGGTACTTCGTCCTGCGGGTTGCGCGGTTCGTCCGGCAGCGCGGTCCGGAGCTGCTCGCGCAGCGCCACCGCTTCCTGCTGCAACTGCTCGATCTGCCGCTGCTGGCGGTAGAGCGTCTTGTTCAGCTCTTCCAGCAGGTCTTCGGCAAGACTCAGTTTCGTTTCGATCTTCTCCAGCCGGTCTTCCATGACGGCGTCCTTGGCCCCCGAGTTCCCTGCGCGTTCCTTATAGCATGGGCCGGCAGGCGGCATGCCGTCCGCGACAGCCGCTACACTGCGGCACAGGCCACCCCCGAGAGGACCATCGTGACACCCGACCACCGGCATTTCATGGACCGCGCCCTGGCATTGGCGCAGCAGTCGATCGACGACGGCAATCGCCCCGCCGGCTGCGTGATCGTGAAGGACGGCCGCGCCATCGGCGAGGGCCGCAACCTCGTCTATACGAGCTTCGATCCGAGCGCGCACGGCGAAATGGTCGCCATCCGCGTCGTGGCGGCCGCGCTGAAGACGGTCGACCTCTCGGGCTGCACGCTCTATACGACGATGGAGCCCTGCCCCATGTGCTGCTGGGCGATCATCGACGCCCGGATCTCCACGCTGGTGCTGGGCGGCCGCCACGCGAGTACGCAGCGCAAGGGCCTGGGCACCTACTCGGTGGAAGCCATGCTGGCGATGACGGGCAAGCAGCTGGAACTCGTCACCGGTGTGCGAATCCAGGAATGCGAGGACATGCGGCGGAACTGGAAGGGCTGGGACGCCTGGCAGGCGAAGGCGTGACTACAAAAGATGGAACCACAGAGACACAGAGACACGGAGAAGATCAGCAGCAGGAAAAACAACTATCGGTTTTCCTCCGTGCCTCTGTGGTTCAGCGCTTCTCTTTTTCTGGGTGCAGCAGTCGAGCGGGTGTGTATTGACGCTCGCTAGTAGTGTTCGCAGTAGCGCTGCACGGGGTACGGGCTCTGCGCCAGCCCGACGCAAAAGCTGCCCACGACGTCCTCCAGGCGCAGCGCCAGTTCCAGCGCCTGCCCGTTGACCTCCCATAGCCGGTCCATCGCCGACTCCGCCCCCGCCCTCAGGCGCGCGGCATCCATTGTCGTCAGGCGCCCGTGGTCGAGGACCATGCGCCCGCCGATCATCACGCTGTCGACGCCGGTAGCATCTTCCGCATTGACCACCTGGTTCAGCGCGCTGTTGAGCGGCACGTAGTTCGCGTTGTTCAGGTCGAGGAACACGATGTCGGCCTTGTAGCCCGGCGCGAGCAGGCCCAGCTTGCCCTCGAAACCGAGTAGCTTCGCGCTGCCGGTCGTCGCCAGGGCCAGCGCCTCGTCCGTCGTGAGCCAGCGCTTGTAGTCGGGGCCCTGCACGCGCGAGACGAAGGACGCGAGCCGCACCGCCTCGAACATGTTGAGATTGTCCGAGCAACTGCGCGAATCCGTGCCCAGCCCCACGTTCACGCCGCGATCCAGCATGCGGCGCACCGCCGCCAGCCCGTTGCCGTAGCGCATGTTGCTGGCCGGGCAATGCGCGATGGACGCGCCGGAATCGGCGAGCCGCTGAAAGTCGTCATCGTCCAGCCACAGGCCGTGCGCCGCCGTGAAGTTCGGGCCCAGCACGCCGAGGTCGGCGAGATGCGCGGTCAGTGACTTGCCGTAGCGCTGCACGCCGCCCACGGCCTGCACCTTGGACTCGGCGAGGTGCGTGTGGACGCCGGTGCCGAACTCGCGCGCGAGCTGCTGCGCGCCGGCCATGAATTCGTCGCTGCTCTGCAGCGGGCTGTGCGGGCCGACGGCGAGACGCACCCGGTCGCGATCGAACGGCCAGTCCCGCAAGGCCTGTCGCGTGACCGCGAGGCTGTTTTCCCCGGGTGAGACGCGCTGCGGCCTGGTGAGCTCGGCCCGCACCGCTTCCGGCAGCGCATCCATCAGGCCGGGAATCGCCGCGTAGAACGAGCGCGTCGCCATGAGCGGCGCCACCACCGCGCGCATGCCCGCGTCCGCGTAGCCCTGCCCCAGCGCGATGAGTCCGCCCAGAGTGGGCTCCGGAAACTCGTAGACGAGGTCGTAGCAGGCGGTGCAGCCCTTGCGGATCAGCTCCGCCGCGCCCAGTTGCGCGCCGAGGTACTTGTCGGCTTCGGACTGGTTGCTGCGGATCGCCGAATTGGCGTTCAGCGCGAGCTCGAGCGTCCAGCGATCGCCGAGACTGCGCGGGATGTTGCCGTGGCTGTGCGTGTGCGCGTTGATCAGGCCGGGAATCAGCAGGCGGTCGCGCGCGTCGATGACCGCGGCGTCCGCCGGCGCGGGCAGGCCGGGCGGTCCGACCGCCGCGATCGTGTCGCCTCTCAGCAGCAGGTCGGCGTGCGGCGCGCCGCGCATCGCCGCGGCAAGCCCCGCACCGGCCACCGCGGGCACCCCCGCGTTCAGCACGCGGGCGCCGCGGATGACGCTATGTGGCGGCGCGGCGGGCGTCACGAACCTACTGCGGCTTGGCGCCGGAATCGCGCACGAGCTTGCCCCACTTCACGTATTCCGACTTGAGGAAGGCCGCGAATTCGGCCTGGCTGTTGCCGACCGGTTCCGCGCCGAGGCTGATCAGGCGTTCCTTCATCTCCGGGTTGCGCAGGATGGCGGCGATTTCGCGGTTGAGCTTGGCAAGAATGTCGGGCGGCGTGCCGGCGCGCGCGAGCACGCCGTACCAGGGCGTGAGCTCGAAACCCGGGATCGTCTCGGCGACGGCGGGAAATTCGGGGTTCGACACGGCGCGCTTGGCCGAGGTCACCGCGAGCGCGCGCACGCGGCCGGTTTTCACGTGCGGCATGCTGATCGGCAGGTTGCCGAAGTAGAGCTGCACCTGGCCCGCCTGCAGGTCGATCATGGCGAGCGCCCCGCCCTTGTACGGCACATGCACCATGCGCACGCCGGCCATCGTGTTCAGCAGCTCGCCGGCCAGGTGCCCCGGCCCGCCGATGCCGCCGGAGCCGAACAGCAGTTCGCC
>JBOIEQ010000166.1:0-9230 GCA_050741255.1 Burkholderiales bacterium
GGCCAGCACGGCGCGGCGCGCGGGCGTGGCGCCGCGGTCCAGTTCGGCCACCACGTCGTCGAGCGCGGCCGACGACAATTCCTTCTGCACGTACAAATCCACCGCGCGGTGCGCCAGCGCCTGGAAACTGCCGATGGGCTTGCCGAACTGCACGCGGGTCTTCATGTACTCGACGCTCATGTCGAGCGCGCGGGTCATGGTGCCGAGCAGTTCCGCGCCGGCCATGACGCGTGTGTCGTCGAAGGCGCGCGCGAGCGCCGCCACCGCGGCCGCGCCTTCCGCCAGCACGTTCGCCTTCGGCACCACCACGTCCTTCAATCGCACGGTGGCCGCGCTGCGGCCGTCCGCCTGCGGCAGTGCTTCGGCGGCAACGCCGGTCGCGTCCGCCGGCACCCAGATCAGCGCCAGGCCGCCGTCGAGTTGCGCGGTGACCGCGTAGCCGTCGGCGCCGAGCCCGCCCTGCACGAAGCGCTTTTCACCGGAGAGCTTGAGCGCGCCTTCGAAGGGCCGCGCGCTCGTCCGCGGGCTGCCGCCGGCGAGGTCGCCCGCCTGCTCCTGCCACGCCAGCGCGGGCAGCAACTTGCCTTCCACCAGCGCGGGCAGCAGCTCCTCTTTCAGTTTCCGGTTGCCGGACTCGCGGATCGCGGTGCCCGCCAGCACGGCCGCGGCGTTCAGCGGCTCGGGCGTCAGCACGCGCGCGAGCCCTTCCAGCACGATGCCCATCTCGCGCAGCCCGAGGCCAAGCCCGCCGCAGTCCTCCGGCACCAGGATGCCGGTCCAGCCGAACTCGGCCATCTGACCCCACACCTTGCGGTCGAACCCCGGAACGGTGTCGCGCAGCTTGCGCGCGCGCGCGACGTCGGTGCCGCGCTGGATGAAATCGGTGACGCTTTGTTTAAGGAGCGCGGCGTCTTCGCTGCCCGCGGATGCTGCGGCTGGGGAGGTAGTCACGCGACGAGGGTCCTCTGGGTAGGGCGCGGATCTTGGTCCGGGCCGCGGTTGTGGCTGTCCAGAGGATTCTAGCGAATGGCCTTCATGCGGACCATGGATGCGTCATTTCACGCCAATGGCGGCTGCCAGGCACCGTAAAGACCCGTTCTGCGGTAGAATACGCGCTGGGTCCTCGCTGCGCGCATCCGGTTCGCGCACAACCCTTTCGTGGTTTCTCCGCAGCCGTTCCAGTTTTTCCGCGGTTTTCCCGAATTTCCCCGAATCACCCTGCCTGAACCGGTGGAGCGCGCGCGTGAAGCGTTGCGGTCCCGGGCGGCATATTCACTTGTTACTTGCTGCGTGCGCGTACGCGCGCCCGCTCTGGAGATCATCATTACTACTGCTTTTTCCCAACTCGGCCTGACGGCCGAACTCGCCCGCGCGGTCGCCGACACGGGCTACACCGTACCGACGCCCGTCCAGGCGCAGTCCATCCCCGTCGTACTCGCCGGCCGCGACTTGCTGGCCGCCGCGCAGACCGGCACCGGCAAGACCGCCGCGTTCACGCTGCCCATGCTGCAACGGCTGACCGCCAGCACGCCGGCTTCGTCCGCGAAGCATCCCGTGCGCGCGCTCGTGCTGACGCCGACACGCGAGCTTGCCGCGCAAGTGCAGCAAAGCGTGCGGACTTACGGCAAGCACCTGCCGCTGCGCTCGACCATCATCTTCGGCGGCGTCGGCTTCAACCCGCAGGCAAACGAACTGCGCCGCGGCGTCGACATCGTGGTGGCCACGCCCGGTCGCCTGCTCGACCATGTGCAGCAGCGCACGATCGACCTGCGCCACGTGGAGATCCTGGTGCTGGACGAGGCCGACCGCATGCTGGACATGGGCTTCATCCACGACATCCGCAAGATCCTCGCCCTGCTGCCGAAGCAGCGGCAGAACCTGCTGTTTTCGGCCACCTTCTCGGACGACATCCGCAAGCTGTCCGGCAGCATCCTCAACGATCCGGCCATGGTCGAAGTCGCCCGCCGCAACACCGCCGTCGAGGCGATCTCGCAGGTGGTGCATCCGGTCCACCGCGAGCGCAAGCGCGAACTGCTGTCGCACCTGGTGCTGTCGAACGACTGGCAGCAGGTGCTGGTGTTCACCAAGACCAAGCACGGTGCCAACCGCCTCGCGCAACAGCTCGAGCGCGACGGCATCCAGTCCGACGCCATCCACGGCAACAAGAACCAGAACGCCCGCACCCGCGCGCTCGCCAGCTTCAAGCGCGGCGAACTGCGCGTGCTGGTGGCCACCGACATCGCCGCGCGCGGCCTCGACATCGAGGCGCTGCCGCATGTCGTCAACTACGACCTGCCGAACGTGCCGGAAGATTATGTCCATCGTATCGGCCGCACCGGCCGCGCCGGCGCTTCGGGCGAAGCCGTCTCGCTGGTGAGCGCGGACGACCGTCCGCTACTCGCCGCCATCGAGAAGCTGATGAACCGGCGGGTCGAGAGCCGCATCGTGCCGGGCTTCGAGCCGGGCACGGCGCCGCGCCCCGGCAGCGTCGAGCCGGAACCCGCGCGCCCACCGCGCCAGCAGCAACCCGGACGCCGCGGTCAGCAGCAGCCGGGCGGCCAGCGTCAGGGGCAAAGGCAGGGACAACGTCAGCGCGACGACCGTTCGCGGCAGCGCAGCGGACCGGCAGCGCCGGCCCCAACGCGTGACGGGCGCGAGTCCGGACGCTCGGCGCAGACGGCGGCGGCGCAGCGTTCACACGCCCAGGCCCCGCAGCAGCAACCCCAGCAGCGGCGCCGCGAGAAGCAAATCCCGGCGCTGTTCACCAACACGCCCCGCAAAGCGGCGTAATCGTTCCCTCACGACAGGAGCAAGACCGTCATGGCGATCTCGATGTACCGGGCTTCGGTCCCGGTGTTCGTGCAGATACTGAATGCGCTGTCCGGAGTGCTGAAGAAGGCCGCGGCGCACGCGGAGGCGAAGAAGATCGATCCCGCGGCGCTGCTGACCGCGCGGCTCTACCCGGACATGTTCGCGCTCACCAAGCAGGTGCAAATCGCGTGCGACTTCGCGAAGGGCTGCCCGGCGCGCCTCGCCGGTGTGGACATTCCGAAATACGAGGACAACGAGGCGAGCTTCGCCGATCTCGACGCGCGCATCGCGAAAACGGTCGCCTTCCTGGGCACCCTCAAGCCGGCGCAGATCGACGGCAGCGAGGAGAAAGTGATTTCATTGACGATCGGCGGGAAACCGATGGAGTTCGACGGGCTCACCTACCTGCTCAATTTCGCGGCGCCGAATTTCTACTTCCACGTCACGACCGCGTACGACCTCCTGCGGCACAACGGCGTGGAGCTGGGCAAGCGGGACTTCATGGGCGTGCGTTAGCACCCGCGCTTCAGCGCCCCTTGAATACCGGGGCGCGTTTTTCGAGGAAGGCCTTGACGCCTTCCCGGTGATCTTCCGTCTCCTTGCAGACATTCTGCGTGAAAGACTCGAACTCGAGGCCGGCGCGCAGATCGACATCCTCGTTATGCTGGATCGCCCGCTTGGAGAGCCGGATCGCCACCGGCGCGGCATCTGCTACCTTGCGCGCCAGCTTCCAGGTTTCGGCCATCAGCGCCTCGGGCGCCACTACCGCGTTGACCAGGCCGAGCGCCGCCGCCTGCGTGGCGTCGATGACGTCTCCCGTAAAGATGAGTTCGCTCGCCTTGGCCGCGCCGACCACGCGGGGCAGCAACCAGGACACGCCCCAGTCGGGTGTGAGTCCGCGCTTCGCGAAGGACACCGCGAACTTGGCGGCGGTGGAGGCGATGCGCATGTCGCAGGCCAGCGCGAGCCCCACGCCGGCACCGGCGGCCGCGCCGTTGATGGCCGCGATGACCGGCTTGGGACATTCGCGCAGGGCGATCACCGCGCGGTCACGCGGCGGCGCGAAGCGCTCCTCGGCCGGCGATGTCGCGCCGCTCTGGTTGCGCTCGCCCATCGACTTCACGTCCCCGCCGGAGCAGAAACCGCGCCCCGCGCCGGTGATGACCAATGCGCCGACGTCCGGGTCGGCGGTGGCCTTGGTGAGCGCGTCGAACAGGTCTTCGCGCAGCGTGCCGCCGAGCGCGTTGAGCCGGTCGGGCCGGTTGAGCGTGAGGGTCGCGACGCGATCCTTCACTTCGTAGAGGAGGCATTCGTAGGGCATGGGCGTTCCTGTCATGAGGTGGTTATCGGGTAGTGGTCATTGGTCGTGGGTTCGTACAATGCACGCTCGGGCGAATTCTCTCAAGCAAACGGAGGAGGATGTGCCAGTGTCGGGGAGTTCGATGTGCCGGGCTCGCCTTGGGGCGATCCCGGCATCCCGAAGCTGCTGGCTTCGGGACCGCAATCGCCAGTATCCGGCGATTGCGTCCAAAGTAACGTCCCCCGGACGTTTCTTTGTCACAGCCTCCTCGCCACAAATTAAAAAGGCCACCCAAAGGTGGCCTTTTTAATTTGGTGGAGAGGAGGAGGATCGAACTCCCGACCTCCGCATTGCGAACGCGGCGCTCTCCCAGCTGAGCTACCCCCCCGTAATTGGTGGTATTTTAACGTAAATTCACCCTCCCGGAAAAACCAGCGCCATGGCCGACTCCCGTTCCACGAAAGCGCCCAATCCCATGCAGATCAATCCGCCCTACGGCTTCCAGGAAATCGTGCCGCTGGAGAAAAAACACAAGGTCGCGCTGCCGAAGTCGCGCACCCTGCCGGCGGTATTCCGCAACATGAACCCGATGCCCGTGAGCTTCGTGGAATTCGTGCTGGTCGCCCGCGACTACCCGCTGGTGTTCATCAGCGGCGACGGCGCCAAGACCTTCATGCCGATGGCGGTGCTGGGCCTGGAACAGCAGCAGAACCTGTTCGTGCTCGGCGACAACACCTGGGACCGGCGCGTCTACCTGCCCGCTTACGTGCGGCGCTACCCGTTCTGCATGACCCGCGTCTCGGTGGACGGCCAGGAACGCGCGGAACGCGTTGCCTGCGTGGAGAAGAGCGCCTTGTCCGAGAAGGGCGACGCGCTGTTCAACGGCAAGGGCGACGCGACGCCGGAATGGGAAGCGCTGCAGAAGCTCCTGTTCGAATACGAAGCCGATCTCGCGCGCACCGACGAGTTCTGCAAGGTGCTGGCGCTGCTCAACCTGTTCGAACCGTTCGCGATGCAGGCGACGCCGGCCGGCGGCGGCGAGCCGCTCGCGCTGACCGGCATGTTCCGCGTCTCCGAGCAGAAGCTCGCGGAACTGGACCCCGCGCGGCTGAAGGAAATGACGGCCAACGGCATCCTCGCGCGCATCTTCGCGCACCTCATGTCGCTGGACAATTTCCGCCGGCTGCTCGACCGCCGCGCGGCCTACGCCAAAAAATCCGGCGGCGACAAACCGGACAAGTCGAAGCTCAACTAGCCTGCGGCGGCCACCGGCTGGCGCCGGCTCCACCAGAACATTCCCATCCCGGCCGCGATCATGGGCAGCGACAGCCACTGCCCCATCGTCATGCCGCCCGCCAACACGCCGAGAAAACTGTCCGGCTCGCGCGCGAACTCGGCGGCGAAGCGGAACACCCCGTAGCCGATCAGGAACAGCGCCGAGACCGCACCACGCGGGCGCGGCTTTGCCGAGTACCACCACAGGAGTGCGAACAGCGCGAGCCCTTCCAGCGCGAACTGGTAGAGCTGCGAGGGATGGCGCGGCAGCCGGTCCACCTGCGGGAAGATCATCGCCCAGGCCACCTCGGTGGGACGGCCCCACAGCTCGCCGTTGATGAAGTTGCCGAGCCGCCCCGTGGCGAGTCCCAGCGGCACCAGCGGGGCGATGAAGTCGGTGATGTCGAGCCACGCGCGCCCGCGCCGGTGCGAAAACAGCCACAGGCCGGCCAGCACGCCGAGAAAACCGCCGTGGAAGGACATCCCGCCCTCCCAGACCCGCAGGATGGCAAAGGGATCGGCCAGGTAATCGTGAAACTTGTAGAACAGCACGTAGCCCAGCCGGCCGCCGAGGATGGTGCCCACGATGCCGTAGAACAGCACATCGTCGAGGTCCCGCGCAGTCAGGGCGGAATGCGGCCGCGTCCGGATGGCGGTGCGGCCGACCACCAGGATCAGCGCGAAGCCGATCAGGTACATGAGGCCGTACCAGCGGATGGCGAGCGGCCCGAGCTGGAGGGCGACGGGGTCGAACTGCGGGTGAACGAACATCTGCGGGGCGCTCGCTGCGGGAGGGTTGGGCTGCGATAAAATCCGCTGCATTATAAGTGGCCGCGTCCGGCCGCCCCCACCGAAGGAAGCACCATGGCCTACAACCGGCGTTCCCAGCTCATCACCGCGGGCGTTGCCCGCTCGCCCAACCGCGCGATGCTGCGCGCGGTCGGTTTCGGCGATGGCGACTTCGAGAAGCCGATCGTCGGCGTGGCGAACGGCCATTCGACGATGAATCCCTGCAACGCCGGCATCCAGCCGCTGGTGGACCGCGCGATGGCGGCGCTGAAGGAAGCGGGCGCCATGCCACAGGTGTTCGGCGTGCCGACCATCACCGATGGTATCGGCATGGGCACCGAGGCGATGAAATACTCGCTGGTGTCGCGCGAAGTCATCGCGGATTGCATCGAAACCGCGGTCAACGGCCAGGCCATGGACGGCGTGCTGGTGTGCGGCGGCTGCGACAAGAACATGCCCGGCGGCATGATCGCCATGCTGCGCATGAACGTGCCGGCCGTGTACGTGTACGCCGGCACCATCAAGCCGGGCAAATGGAAAGGCCAGGACCTGACGGTGGTCAGCGCCTTCGAAGCCGTGGGCAGCTACGCCGCGGGCAAGATGAGCGACGAGGACTTCATCGGCATCGAGAAAAACGCCTGCCCGTCGGTGGGCGCCTGCGGCGGCATGTTCACCGCCAATACCATGTCGTCCTCCTTCGAGGCGCTGGGCATGAGCGTGCTAGGCTCCTCGCAAATGGCCTCGCCCGACGCCGAGAAAGCGGATTCCGCCGCCGACTCCGCCCGCGTGCTGGTGGAAGCAATCAAGAAGAACATCCGGCCGCGCGACATCGTCACCCGGAAATCCATCGAGAACGCCGTCTCCCTCATCATGGCGACCGGTGGCTCCACCAACGCGGTGCTGCACTATCTCGCCATCGCGCACGCCGCGCAGGTGAAGTGGACGATCGACGATTTCGAGCGCGTGCGCCGCAAGGTGCCGGTGCTGTGCGACCTGAAACCCTCCGGGCGTTATGTCGCCGTGGACTTCCACCGCGCGGGCGGCGTGCCGCAGGTGCTGAAGATGCTGCTGAAGCAGGGCCTGCTGCACGGCGACTGCATGACGATCTCCGGACAGACGATGGCGGAGGCGCTGAAGAACGTGCCGGACGCGCCGCGCGCGGATCAGGACGTGATCCGGCCGTGGGGCAAGCCGCTGTACCCGCACGGCCATCTCGCCATTCTCAAGGGCAACCTCGCGCCGGAAGGCTGCGTCGCCAAGATCACCGGGCTCAAGTCACCGAAGATCACCGGCCCGGCGCGCGTGTTCGATTCCGAGAACGCCTGTATGAAGGCGATCATGGCGAAGAAGGTCAAGGCGGGCGACGTGGTGGTCATCCGCTACGAGGGCCCGAAAGGCGGCCCGGGCATGCAGGAGATGCTGGCGCCGACGGCCGCGCTGATCGGCCAGGGGCTCGGCGAATCGGTCGGCCTCATCACCGACGGCCGTTTCTCCGGCGGCACCTGGGGCATGGTGGTCGGCCACGTCGCGCCCGAAGCCTTCGAGGGCGGAACGATCGCGTTGGTCAAGGCGGGCGATTTGATTACCATCGATTCCCTGAAGCGCGTGATCCAGCTGAACGTGCCGGCGAAGGAACTCGCCGCGCGCCGCAAAAAATGGAGGCAGCCCAAGCCCCGCTACCTGCGCGGCGTGATGGCCAAGTACACCAGGCTCGTCTCGACCGCGAGCAAGGGCGCGGTCACCGACTAAGCGCATCCGACGATGCCTCCCCATCTCGTCACCGCCGCCTGGTCGACCTGGAGCGCCATCAATCTGCGCCCGGCGGCCGGCGATGCGCCGCCGGCCGTGCCGGAGGCGGTGGTAAAGCTCGGCATCCGCGTGCCGGAGAACGCGCGCACCGCGGAGTCGCTCGGCGCGGAGCGCGAAGGCACCGGCATCGTCATCAGCGCCGACGGCCTGATCCTGACGATCGGTTACCTCATCCTCGAGGCGGCTTCCATCCTCATCGTGACGCACGACGGCCGCGTCTACCCCGCGCAGGTGGTCGGCTTCGACCACGCCACCGGCTTTGGCCTCCTGCGCGTCGCCCAGCCGCTCGGCTGCCGGCCGGTGTGCTTCGGCGAACCCCATGCCCTGCGCGAACTGCACAGCACCACGGTGGCTGCGCACGAGGGCGCCGGCGGCGCCACGCGCGCCTGCGTGGTCGCGCGCCGGCCGTTCACCGGCTGGTGGGAATACGCGCTCGAATCCGCGATCTTCGCGGCGCCCGCGCGCGGCAACCACAGCGGCTCGGCACTGCTCGACGCGCAGGGCCGTCTCGCCGGAGTGGGTTCGCTGTGGGTCAGCGACGCGCTGGAAGCCGGCGCGGCCTTCCCCGGCAACATGTTCGTGCCGATCGACCTGCTGCCGCCCATCCTCGACGATCTCGTCACGCTCGGCCGCCGCCGCGGCCCCTCCCGCCCCTGGCTCGGCCTGTATTCGGAGGAAGTACGCAGCCACGTCGTGGTCACGCAGGTGCTGCACGACTCGCCGGCCGCGCAGGCCGGCGTGCAGCGCGGCGACGTGATCCTCGGCGTCGGCCGCGAGGCCATCGGCGACCAGCACGAGTTCTACCGGGCCATCTGGGCGAGCGGCGAGGCGGGCGTGGAACTGTCGTTGAAGTTGATGCGCGACAAGCGCGTGCGCGAAGTGACTGTTCGCACCTCCGACCGCCTCGACTACCTGCGCCCGTGGGCGGAAACGTTCTCCTGATCCGTTTCAGTTAACTCGTGCGCCGGCCCGCAACACCAGTGCCAGGTTGAACGGGCTGACGAGCTTCAGCGCCACCCGCTCCGCCACCAGGGCCCGCGCCGGCGCCGAACGGCCGGCGCGCAGCGCCGCTTCCGTCAGTGTCAGATGGACCAGGTCGCGCTGCGCGTGGCTGCCGGCGAAACGTGAACCCGGTCACATCTTTGGCAAAATCGCGGGTGGATCACATGCAAACTGTCCTCTCCCTGTTGTTGCCGCTGCTCGGCGCTGGCTGGCTCGCCACGGCGGGCGCCGCCCACGCAGCGGC
>JBOIEQ010000167.1:0-9228 GCA_050741255.1 Burkholderiales bacterium
CCGGCGAGCAACTGTTCGTGGACACGCACGACCGCGGCTTCCGCAAGCGCTTCGCCGAAGCCGCCGCCGCGCGTGAAACGGCGCTGCGTGAAGCGCTCGCGCGCGCCGGCGTTGACTGCCTCGAACTCGCGACCGATGCGCCGCTCGCCGAATCGCTGCTGCGCTTCATCCGCCTGCGCAAGCAGCGCAGCCGCCTCGCCGCCGGGGCCAGCGCCGCCAGCCTGAGCCACCGGCTGGCGCTCTAGAGCGTCCGCGCGCCCCCATGTTCGACGCGGGCACGATCTCCCTGCAATGGCCGCGGATGCTGTGGCTGCTCGCGGCGGTGCCGGTCGTCGCTTTCTTCTACTGGCGGCTGCTCGCGCGGCGCCAGGCGTTCGCGCAACGCTACGCGGGCCTCGAAACCGTCGGCGGCAGCGGCACGCCCCGCCAGGCGAACCTGCGCCGCCACATTCCGGGCGTGCTGATGTTGCTGGGACTCACCGCCATGCTGCTGGCGGTGGCGCGGCCGAACGCCGTGATCCCGCTGCCCTCGCGCGTCGAGACGATCATCCTCGCGATGGACACCTCCGGCAGTATGCGCGCGGCCGACCTCAAGCCCGACCGCATCACCGCCGCGCAGACCGCGGCCAAGGCCTTCATCGCCGAGCAACCGGATACGGTGCGCGTGGGCATCGTCGCCGTGGCGGGCAGCGCCGCGGTCATCCAGTCGCCGACCAAGAACCGCGACGACCTCGTGCAGGCGATCGACCGCATCCAGTTGCAGCGCGGCACCGCGCTCGGCAGCGGCATCCTGATTTCGCTCATCACGCTGCTGCCGGAAGCCGACATCGACGCGGAACTGATCATCAACGGCCGCTCGTCGCGCCGCCCCAAGTTCGTCGATCCCGATCAGCCGCCGCCCGAACCCTTCAAGCCGGTGCCGCCCGGCTCCAACCGCTCGACCGCGATCGTTCTGCTGTCCGACGGCCAGAGCAACGTCGGGCCCGACCCGCAGAAGATGGCCGCGATGGCGGCCGAGCGCGGCGTGCGCGTGTTCACCGTGGGCATGGGGACGCCTGAAGGAATTACGCTGTCCGCCGAGGGCTGGTCGATGCGGGTGCGGCTCGACGAGGAAGCGCTGAACAATATCGCCACGGCGACGAGCGGCGAGTATTTCCGCGCCGGCGACGCGTCCGACCTGAAGAAAATCTACCGCACGCTCGGCGCCAAGCTGAAGATCGAGAAGCAGGAAACGACCGAAGTGACCGCCGTGTTCGCGGCCCTGGGCGCCGCGCTCGCGATGCTCGCGGCGCTGCTGTCGATGCTGTGGTTCAACCGGATCCTGTAGCCGGCCCCGCGGCCTATTCCGCCTTCGGTTCCCGCGACAACAGTTCCGCCAGCGCTTCCTTCGGCCCGAGTTCGCCGTCCAGCACGCGCCGCACCACGCGCGTGATCGGCATCTCGATCTTCAGTTCCCCCGCCCGGCGGTCCACCTCGCGCGCGGTGTAAACGCCCTCGGCGACATGGCCGAGGCCGCCCAACGCATCCGCAAGCTTAGTGCCTTTCGCGAGCGCCAGCCCGACGCGCCGGTTGCGCGAGAGGTCGGAGGTCGCCGTCAGCACGAGGTCGCCGAGGCCCGCGAGTCCCATGAAGGTCTCGCCTTTCGCGCCGAGCGCGAGGCCGCAGCGGCGGATTTCCGCCAGGCCGCGCGTGACCAGTGCCGCGCGTGCGTTGTGGCCAAGCTGGAGGCCATCGCTGATGCCGGCCGCGATCGCGATGACGTTCTTCACCGCGCCGGCGATCTCGACGCCGACGACGTCGTCGCTCGAATACACGCGGAGCGCTGCGCCGTGGATCGCCAGCGCCGCGTCGCGTGCGAAGGCCATGTCCTGCGCGGCGAGCGTCAGCGCGGTCGGCAGGCCCTGCGCCACTTCCTGCGCGAAACTGGGGCCGGACAGCACGCCGACCGGCACGTTGGCGCCCAGCGTTTCCAGCGCGATCTGGTGCGACAGCTTGCCGCTCTGGCGTTCCAGACCTTTGCACAACCAGATTACGGAGATGCGGGCCGGGGTGCGCAGGCCGCCGTCGCGGAGGCGGGCCAGTGTTTCGCGGAAGCCGGCGGTGGTGGTGGCGACGAGCACGAGCTTTGCGTCGGCAACCGCGTGCGCGAAGTCCGCCGTGACCTCCAGGCCGTCCGGCAGACGGAACCCTGTGAGGTAGCGCGCGTTCTCGCGCGCGGCGGCCATCGCGGCCGTCTGCGCCGCATCGCGGGCCCACAGCGCGACGGTATGCCGGGCGGCGAGGTGGATGGCGATGGCGGTGCCCCAGGCGCCCGCGCCGAGCACCGCGATCTTCATACGCCCCAGAGTTCTTTCAGCCGCGCATAGCCGGAGCGGCCATCGCCGTGGCGCACGCGTGCCCAGCCGGTGGCGGGCGGCTCCACGAGTTCCAGCACGACGTCCTTCTGCGCCTGGAACACGAGCGGGGATTTTTCATCGGGCGCGGCGCGGATCTCGGTGCTTGCCGCGCGCACGAGCACCGTGCGCTTGTCGCTGAGCAGCCGGCTTTCGACCCACGCGAAATCGCCCGCGGCGTCGCGCACCTTGCTGAAGCCCTGCACCACGACCACGACTTCGACCGGATACTGGCGCGACAGGATGAACTGCTTGCGCGCCTTGACGGACGGCGCGTCGTAGAGGATCGCGGGCTCGGCGCCCACCGAGCGGAAGTCGGCGGCGCCGGCAGCGAACGAGGCGGCCAGCAGCACGGCCGCCGCAATCACTGCGCCAACGGCCGCGGGCATCGTCTTTACTGGACGGTGGTGGACGCGGGAGCCGTGCCCGCCTGCTTCTGCCGCTCCGCGAGCTGCGCCTGGTACAGCGGCTCGAAGGACATCGGCTGCAGTTGCACCGGCGGCAGTCCCGCGCGCGAGGACACGGAGGCGACCGCCTCGCGCAGGTAGGGGAACAGGATGTTGGGGCAGTGCACGCCCAGCATCGGATCGATGTCGGTGGCGGGCACGTTGCGGATCTGGAACACGCCCGCCTGCCCGATCTCGATCAGGAACATGGTCTTGTCCTGGATCTTGGCCGTCAGCGTCACCGTCACGACCACCTCGTAGACGCCGTTGTCGATGGCGCGGCCCGCGTTGTGGAAATTGACTTCCACCTGCGGCGCTTCGCGCTCGCTGAAAATCTGCGGGGCGTTGGGCATTTCGAGGGAGAGATCCTTGACGTAGATCTTCTCGATGGTGAAAACGGGCTGCACGGCTTCGCTCATGAGGGGCTTTCTGCGGCGTTCGGTTCGTTACGGTTCTGGGAGAGGAAAATCAGGCGGCGAGCAGCGGGTCGAGCTTGCCGGCACGGTCGAGCGCGGCGAGGTCGTCGTAACCGCCGACGTGCGTCTCGCCGATGTAGATCTGCGGCACGGTGCGGCGGCCGGTGCGCTCCATCATTTCGGCGCGCCGGTCCGGCGCGAGATCGACGCGCACCTTTTCAAAGTCCTGCACGCCCTTGGCGACCAGCAACTTCTCCGCCATCACGCAGAACGGGCACATGCCCGTCGAATACATCAGCACCTTGGCCATGTCGGCGGGAACGCGCGTTATTTGGATTTTTTCACGACCGGCATGCTGGCGGCCTGCCAGGCGCCGATGCCGCCGCGCAGCGCCACCGCTTCCGCGAAGCCGGCCTTCGCCAGGAGTTTCGCGGCGGAACCCGCGCGCGCGCCGGTGGCGTCCGCGATCACGATCGGCCGGCTCTTGAATTTTTCGAGCTCGCGGGTCCGATTCGCGAGCTCGTTCAGGGGGATGTGCTTCGCGTTCGCGATGTGGCCCAGCGCGAACTCGCCGCCGTCGCGCACGTCGATCACGAGCGCGTCGCGCCGGTTGATCAACTGCACCGCCTCGGCGGTGCCGACTTCCTTCGCGCCGCGTCCCGCCGCCTTGACGAGCAGCGGCCACAACAGCATGGCGCCGCTCGCCAGCATGGCGCCGAACAACATCATGTTGAACGGACTTTTCTGGATGTAATGAAAAAAGGATTCCATGGCCTGTGACGACAAAAGACTGCGGTTCAACGATCGTGGTCCCGCGCGCAACCCCCGTAACGCATGGGGGCAACGCCGGAGAGGGGCGGGAAAGCGGCCGCGCACCCATGCGCGACCCGCCGAAACACCCTAAAATGATACCGGAAATCGCGATCAATTTCCCAAAGCAAATCAGACAGCTATGCCTTCTTCTCCCGCACCCGTGACCCCGGTCCTCCTGATCATTCTCGACGGCTTCGGCCATCGCGAGGAATGCGCGGACAACGCGATCTGCCAGGCACGCAAGCCGCACTGGAATCTGTTGCTCGCGAAATACCCGCACTCCGTCATCGACGCCTCCGAGAAGTGGGTGGGACTGCCCGCCGGGCAGATGGGCAATTCCGAAGTGGGCCACCTCAATATCGGGGCGGGACGGGTCGTTTACCAGGACCTGACGCGCATCGACGCCGCGATCGGGTCCGGCGAATTCCGGAAAAACCCGGTGCTGGGCAAGGCCATCGCCACTGCGCGGGCCGGCGACCGCGCGCTGCACATCCTCGGCCTGCTCTCGTCGGGCGGTGTGCACAGCCACGAGCACCACATTCACGCCCTGATCGACATGGCCGCGGCCGGCGGCGCGAAACGGGTGTACGTGCACGCCTTCCTCGACGGGCGCGACACGCCGCCGCAAAGCGCCGAAGCGTCCCTCGCCGCGCTGGAGAAAAAGTGCGCCGAGGTGAAAGTCGCGCGCATCGCCTCGGTCGTGGGCCGCTACTACGCGATGGACCGCGACCAGCGCTGGGAACGCCTGCAACCCGCGTTCGAGCTGATCACGCAGGGTCGCGCCGCGTTTACCGCCGACAGCGCCGTCGCCGCGCTCAAGGCCGCTTACGCGCGCGGCGAAACGGATGAATTCGTGAAAGCCACGGTCATCGCACCCGCCGTCGCGATGCAGGACGGCGACGCCTGCGTGTTCATGAACTTCCGTGCCGACCGCGCGCGGCAACTGACCAGCGCGCTTACCGACGCCAAGTTCGCGGGCTTTCCGCGCGCGGTGCTGCCGAAGTTCGGTTACTACGCGACGCTGTCCTCCTATGGCGAGGACTACGCGCACCTGCCCTGTGCCTACGCCCCGCAGTCGGTCGCAAACGGTTTCGGCGAAGTGGTCGCCCGGGCGGGACTCCGGCAGTTGCGCATCGCGGAGACCGAGAAATACGCGCATGTCACCTATTTCTTCAACGGCGGGGTGGAAACGCCGCTCGCGGGCGAGGACCGTGTGCTTGTGCCCTCCCCCAAGGTGGCCACCTACGACCTGCAGCCCGAGATGTCGGCGCGCGAGGTGACCGACAAACTGGTGGCGGCGATTCAAAGCCGCCAGTACGGCGCGATTGTCTGCAATTACGCCAACGGCGACATGGTCGGACACACCGGCAACCTGCCCGCCGCGACGCGCGCGATCGAAGTGCTCGACGAGTGCCTGGGCCGGGTGGTCGAGGCCATGCAGGCCGCCGGCGGCGAGGTGCTGATCACCGCCGACCACGGCAACGCGGAGATGATGCGCGACCACTCGACGCAGCAGCCGCACACCGCGCACACGCTGAACCTGGTGCCGCTCGTCTACATCGGCCGCAAGGCGCAGGTGGCGAACGGCGGGGCGCTGCAGGACGTGGCGCCGACGCTGCTCAGGATGATGGGCCTGCCGCAGCCGCCGGACATGACCGGCAAACCGCTGATCGCGTTTTCCTGACGTTGCGTGCCCCGCCCCGCCTCCATTGCCTGCCGGCGCTCGTGCTGGCGGGAAGTGCGGCGATGGCCGCCTGCTCCTGCGCCTGGGCCGCCGCCCCCGGCGACGATCTCAAGGCCCTGCGCGGCCGGCTCGAGGCGCTGCAGAAGGAACTCGCCGCCGCCGAGGAAGTGAAGGGCGAGGCCGCCGATCAGCTGAAGGACTCCGAGCGTGCGATCTCGGAAGCGCGGCGCGCGCTGCGCGAACTCGGCGCGGAGCAGAAGGCCGTCAACGCCAGGCTGCGTGAACTGGACGCACAAGCGCGCCGCACCCAGTCCGGCATCACCCGCGAACGCCGCCAGCTCGGCGAGCTGCTGGCCCGCCAATACATGGCCGGCGCCCCGCAGCCCCTGAAAATCGCGCTGAACGGCGACGACCCCAATCGCCTGTCGCGCGACCTCTACTACCTGGCCCAGATCGCGCGCGCGCGGGCGGCGCTGGTGACCCGGTTGCGCGGCAATCTCGCCGCGCTGACCGAGGTCAGCCGCGAAACCGCCGCGCGCAAGACGGAACTCGCCGTGCTGGAGAAACGCCAGGGCGAGGAAAACCGGCGCCTTGAACGCGAAAGCCAGGCCCGGCGCGCGGTCCTGCAGAAGGTATCGCTGCAGATCGCCTCCCAGCGCAAGGAACTGTCCACGCTCAAACGCGACGAAGCGCGCCTCACGCGGCTGGTGGAAGGCCTGGGCCGGGCGCTGGCACCCCCCAGGCCGGGCGCCCTGCGCAATGACCGGCTGCCGGACGCCAGCGCCGACGGACGGCCTTTCGCGGACCTCAAAGGGCGGCTCGCCCTGCCGGTGCGAGGGGAACTTCGGGGCCGTTTCGGCACCCCAAGGGCAGACGGGGGGCTCACATGGAAAGGCGTGTTCGTCGCCGCCGGCAACGGACAGGAGGTCAAGGCGGTCGCGGGCGGGCGGGTGGTCTACGCCGACTGGCTGCGGGGCTTCGGCAATCTGCTGATCATCGACCACGGCGGGGGTTACATGAGCCTCTACGGCAACAACGAGGCTTTGTTCAAGCAGGCGGGCGACGCCGCCCGGGCCGGCGAGGCGGTTGCGAGCGTCGGGGCGACGGGTGGCGGGACGGAATCGGGGCTATACTTTGAACTGCGTCATCAGGGCAAGCCGTTCGACCCGCTGAGCTGGGTGAATTTGAACTGAATCCGAACCGGGGCGCCGGTTCGTAAGCGTGTTAAGTCTGCTGATTGTTAAGTCTGCTTTAAGCCGGTGGGCCCAGTGTCCGCCTGCAAGCGTGAATTTACATTCCCCGCTTCGGCGGTTTTTTTGTCGGTGGTGCGTGGCAACGTGGAGCTGGATATGCGCAGCAAACTGAATCGTTTCGGGCTGATCGCGCTGGGCGTGGTGCTCGGCGTGACGATCTCGCTCAATTACTCGGCGGTCGCGCAACGCGAAGCCGCGTCCTCGCCGCTGCCGGTGGAGGAACTGCGCGCCTTCAGCGAGGTGTTCGGCCGCATCAAGGCGGACTACGTCGAACCCGTCTCCGACAAGAAGCTGATCACCGAGGCGATCAACGGCATGCTGTCGGGGCTCGACCCGCACTCGGCCTACCTCGACCAGGACGCCTTCCGCGAAATGCAGGTCGGCACGCAGGGCGAATTTGGCGGACTGGGCATCGAAGTCGGCATGGAAGACGGCTTCGTCAAGGTCGTGTCGCCGATCGACGATTCGCCGGCCTCGCGCGCCGGCGTCAAGTCCGGCGACCTGATCGTCAAGCTCGACGAGACTTCGGTCAAGGGCATGACGTTGAACGACGCGGTCAAGCGCATGCGCGGCAAGCCCAACACCAACATCACGCTCACCATCGTGCGCAAGGGCGAGACCAAGCCGCTGGTGGTCACGCTCACCCGCGCCGTCATCAAGATCCAGAGCGTGAAGTCCAAGCTGCTGGAGCCCGGCTACGGCTACTTCCGCGTCACCCAGTTCCAGGAACACACGGGCGAGACGCTGGCGAAATCGATCGAGACGATGTTCAAGCAGAACGGCGCGCCGATGAAGGGCATCGTGCTCGACCTGCGCAACGATCCGGGCGGCCTGCTGAACGGCGCGGTCGCGGTGTCGGCGGCCTTCCTGCCCAAGGATTCGCTGGTGGTCTACACCGACGGCCGGGCGGAAGACGCCAAGCTCAAGCTGAACGCGAGTCCCGAGCACTACCTGCGCGGCCGTTCTCGCGAGGACTATCTCGCCAAGCTGCCGCCGGAAATCAAGTCGGTGCCGATGGTGGTGCTCGTCAACGGCGGCTCGGCCTCGGCTTCCGAGATCGTGGCCGGCGCGCTGCAGGACTACAAGCGCGCGGTGGTCATGGGCCAGTCGACCTTCGGCAAGGGCTCGGTGCAGACCATCCTGCCGCTCGGCAACAACACCGCGATCAAGCTTACGACCGCGCGTTACTTCACGCCGAACGGCCGCTCGATCCAGGCCAAGGGCATCGTGCCGGACATTCCGCTGGAGGATTCGGCGGCGCGTCGCGAGGCGAGCCTCAACCTGCGCGAGGCCGATCTCAGCAAGCACCTGACCGGCGAGGACTCGAAGCCCGAGCCGAAGGCGACGACGCCCACGGTCAACACCTATGGCTTCACGCCGGCGCCGCGCCCGAAGACGGTCGACGAGAAAGCGGAGCGCCCCGAGCCGGGTGAAGTCGTGTCGAAGAACGATTACGAGCTGAACCAGGCCGTCTCGTTTCTGAAGAGCCGCAACGGCATCCGCGTCGCGAACTAAGGTGCCTCTCCGCTCCACGCAAAACGCCCGGTCCGCCGGGCGTTTTGCTTTGCGTCTTTCCCCTCACGCCTCATCTCTCACCCCTCACCGCGACCAATGAACGACGACCAACTGCTCCGTTACAGTCGCCACATCCTGCTCGACGAGATCGGCGTCGAAGGACAGACGCGGCTGCTCGCGGCGAAGGCGCTCGTCATCGGCGCGGGCGGACTCGGCTCGCCCGTCGCGCTGTACCTGGCGTCCGCAGGCGTGGGCCGGCTGACACTCGCCGACGGCGACGCGGTCGATCTCACGAACCTGCAGCGCCAGATCGTGCACCGCATGAGCGCGGTTGGCATGAACAAGGCCGAATCCGCCCGCGCCACGCTCGCCACGCTCAACCCGGAGATCGAAGTCGTGGCGCTGTCCGCGCGCACGGAAGGCGCGGCACTGGACGCGCTGGTGGCGGCGCACGACCTCGTGCTCGACTGCAGCGACAATTTCGCCACGCGCCACGCGGTGAACCGCGCCTGCGTGCGGCACATGAAGCCGCTCGTCTCGGGCGCGGCGATCCGCTTCGACGGCCAGCTCGCGGTGTTCGACCTCCGTCACCCTGACGCGCCCTGCTACGCCTGCCTGTTCCCGGAAGGCGGCGAGGCGGAGGAGGTGCGCTGCGCGGTAATGGGCGTCTTCGCGCCCCTGACCGGCACGATCGGCGCGTTGCCGGCC
>JBOIEQ010000168.1:0-9145 GCA_050741255.1 Burkholderiales bacterium
GCGCCGAGGAGGCCGCGATGGCCGCGCGCCGGGCCGCGCGCGGCGAGTCGGGGCGGCTCACGATCGGCTTCATCCACGCCGCGTCGTATGCCCTGCTGCCCGGCATCCTGCGCCGCTTCCGGGAGCGCACGCCGGGCATTGAAATCCGATTGCAGGAAATGACGGGTACGGAGCAGCTGCCGGCGCTCCTCGACGGCCGTATCGATGCCTCCTTCCTGCGGCCGCCGGTCGCCAATACCGCGATTCGCACCCGTGTCATCGTGCGCGAGCCGTTTGTGGTGGCGCTGCCGCGGCGTCACCGGCTGGCGGTTCGGGCGGCACTGGGGCTGCGCGAATTGTCGGGGGATCGTTTCGTAATGTATGCGCCGGGCCGTTCGCCCTTGTACGGTCAGGTGCTGGGCGCCTGCCTGAAGGCCGGATTTACACCCGACATCGTGCAACACGCCATGCACATCATGACGCTGATCGGCCTGGTGCGCAGCGGGGTGGGCGTGGCGCTGCTGCCGCAGTCGGCCAGCGCGGTGCGCATGGACGGGATCGTCTATCGCCGCCTGCGTGACCGGGGCCCGCTCGCCCAGACGGCGGTGGCGTGGCGTGAGGGCGACGTCACGCCGGTCACCCGGGCTTTTCTCGCCGCGGCTGCCGGCGCTACACCGCCTTGATTTCGTGGTTCGCCATTTTCTCCAGCGCCCGGACCATGGCGGAGTGGTCCCACTTCGCGCCGCCGTTGGCCACGCACACGTTGAACAGTTCCTGCGCGGTGGCCGTGTTGGGGAGCGCCAGACCCATGGCGCGCGCGCCGGCGAGCGCAAGGCTCAGATCCTTCTGGTGCAGTTCGATGCGGAAGCCGGGGTCGAAGGTGCGCTTGATCATGCGCTCGCCGTGCACTTCCAGGATGCGGGAGGCCGCGAAGCCGCCCATCAGCGCCTGCCGGACCTTGGCGGGATCGGCGCCGGCCTTGGCGGCGAACAGCAGCGCTTCACTCACGGCCTCGATGTTGAGCGCGACGATGATCTGGTTGCACACCTTGCAGGTCTGGCCGTCGCCGTTGCCGCCGACCAGCGTGATGTTCTTGCCCATGAGATCGAAGAGCGGCTTCACTTTGTCAAAAGCCGCCTGCGGGGCGCCGACCATGATCGTCAGCGCGGCGTTTTTCGCACCGACCTCGCCGCCGGACACCGGGGCATCCACGTAGTCGCAGCCCAGCGCGTTGATCCTTTTCGCGAATTCTTTCGTTGCGATCGGCGAGATGGAGCTCATGTCGACCACCGTCTTGCCCTTGGCCAGGCCCTCGGCGATACCGTCCGCGCCGAACAGCACTTTTTCCACATCCGCGGTGTCCGGAACCATCGTGATGATGATGTCGGACTTCTGCGCGACTTCCTTCGCGCTGGCGCAGGCCTTGCCGCCGGCGGCGGTCAGTTCCGCCGGCACGCCGCTACGCGAGTTGAGGAAGAGCGTGTGGCCGCCCTTGAGGAGGTTCAGCGCCATGGGCTTGCCCATGATGCCGAGGCCGACGAATCCGATGTTGCTCATGACCAGTCCTTTGCAGATGCCGTAACGGGAGCGGCAAGGTTACCGGCGAACCTGCAGCCGCGAAAGGCCGGCGGGTCTCTCACCGCCCGGCGCGTGCCGCCTTTCGTTGCCCCAGGATCTGCACAGTGAGCACGGTGCCCAGCAGGCTCAGGCCGATCATGTCGGTGATGATGCCGGGTTTGATCAGCAGGATCGCCGCCGTCAGGAGGCAGATGCGTTCCCACGGGCGGGCCTCCCGCAGCAGGTAACCGAACAGGCCCGCCGCGAGGCAGATGGTGCCGATGGTCGCGGTGACCGCGGACTGCAGGATCTCCTGCCAGGGACCGATCATCAGCAGGGAAGGTTCGAACACGAACATGAAGGGGACGATGAAGCCGGCCGAGCCCACGCGCATGGCCTCCCAGCCCGATTTCCACAGGTCGGCCTTGGCGAGGCTGGCGGCGGCATACACCGCGAGCGCCACGGGCGGGGTGATGGCGGAGAGGATCGCGAAGTAGAACGCGAACATGTGCGCGGCCGGCGCCGTGGCGCCCAGCTTGATGATCGCCGGTACCAGCAGCGACACCATGACGATGTAGGCTGGCGTGGTGGGCATGCCCATGCCGAGGATGATGCCGGCGATCGCGGTGAGCAGCAGCGCGAGCGGCAGCATGTTGTTCGAAAGCTCGACCACCACCTGGGTGAAGACGATGCCCAGCCCGGTGATGGTGACGCAGCCGATGACGATGCCCGCGCAGGCGCAGGCCATGACCACCGACAGCGTGTTCTTTGCGCCTTCTTCCAGTGCCTCGAACACGCTGCGCCAGCCGATGCCTTCCCGCGTGGACTTGCGCAGGAGCGCGATGGGCAGGCAGGCCAGGGCAGCGGCGAGCGCGCACAGCGGCGCCGAGTAGCCAAGGATCAGTCCCACCAGGATCATCAGAATGGGGATGAAGAGGTGGCCGCGTTCGGAAAGCACGGCCCAGAGGCGCGGCAGTTCGCTCTTTGGCACGCCATGCAGGCCGTGACGCCTGGCCTCGAAGTGCACACCGAAGAACACGGCCACGTAGTAGAGCAGCGCGGGAATGACCGCCCACAAGGCGACGGTGGCGTACGGCACCGACAGGAACTCGGCCATCACGAAAGCGGCCGCGCCCATGACGGGGGGCATGATCTGGCCGCCGGTGGAGGCGGTGGCTTCAACCGCCGCGGCGAACGGCGGACGGAAGCCCGTGCGCTTCATGAGCGGGATGGTCATCGGGCCGTCCACCATCACGTTGGCGACCGCGCTGCCTGACACGGTGCCGAACAGGCTGGAGGACACCACCGCGACTTTCCCAGGCCCGCCGGCCGTATGCCCGGTGATCGACAGCGCGAAGTCCATGAACAGCCGTCCGGTGCCGCTTTTTTCCATGAAAGCGCCGAACAGCACGAACAGCATCACGTAGGACGCCGATACGCCGAGCGTCGAGCCGAAGATCCCTTCGGTTGAAAGATAGAGCTGCTCCATCAGTACCGGCAGCTTTACATTGGTGAAGAACGCCGCATAGACGAGAAAGGCCATCGCGGTCAGCGGCAGCGCCCAGCCCAGCACGCGCCGGGTGGCTTCCAGGATCACCAGCACCGCGACGACCGTGTAGACCCTGTCCCAGGCCGTCAGCTCGTCGATGTAGATGATGCGGTTGGTGATCTGCTGGTAATTGAGGAAGATGTGCAGGATGAAACCCCAGGCGCCGGCGAGCAGAACGGCGTCGGCGATGCGCCAGGCCGGGCCGCCGCCGGGCTTCAGCGGGTAGAGCAGGCAGACCAGGGTCAGCGCGAACAGCAGGTGCGTGCCGCGGAAGATCACCGCTTCGGGCGGACCGAAGCCGGCGACGTACATGTGGTAGACCGACATCGCGACGGCGATGAGCGCCACCGTCGCCTTGAGCGCGGAGGACTGCGGCTGGACTGCGGCGTTTTCTTCCTGCAAGCGAATCTCCCCGGGGCCTGCGGATGCAAAAACGGGGCGGCGCCCTGGGCGCCGCCCCGTGAATGCCAGTGCCGAACGCGATTACATCGCGCCAACTTCCTTGTAGAACTTCAGCGCGCCCTTGTGGAAAGGCACGCCGATGTCGGCGGCCATGTCCTTGGGCGTGAGTCCGGCGATGGACTTGTTCACGGCCGACATGGATTCCACGTTGGCGGCGACGGCCTTCGTCATCGCGTAGACCACGTTTTCCGGCAGGTCGCAGGCCACCACCAGGTGCGCGGAGTAGCCGATCATCGGCACATCCTGCGTCTGCTTGGGATAGGTCCCCGCCTTGACGATCAGCTTCTGGTAACCCGGGTTCATCTTGCGCAGGTCCGCCATGGTCTTGTCGTCCACCGGCACCATCTTGATGTCGCGCGCGCTGGCGAGGTCCATCACCGATGAGGCCGGCACGGTGGTGCCGAGGGTGAACACCTGCGCGTGACCGTCCTTCATCATCGACACCGCGTCGGTGTAGGAGGCCTGGAAGTTGATCTTGGACAGGCCCTGGTAGTTCGTGCCGTTCAGCTTGAGCACGATCTCGGTCAGCAGTTCGCCGGTGTTGCCCTTGGACTGCGTCACCACCGACTTGCCTTTCATGTCGGCCATGGTGTTGACCTTGGCGTCGGCCAGTGCCACCACCTGGAAGTACTGCGGGTAGAGGTTGGCGAGCTGGCAGACGTTGGCCGTTTTCTTCGGATACGGCGCGTTGCCGGCGATGCCGTCCACCGTGGTGCTGGAGTTGCCGAAGCCGATCTGTGCCTTGCCTTCGTCCACGCCGCGCACGTTGGCGATGCCGGCGCCCGGCGTGGCGGTGATGTTGAGGCCTGGAATGGCTTTTTCCCACATCGATTTCAGCTGGCCGCCGAGCGGCACCCACACGCCGCCTTGCGGGCCGGTCATCAGGGTCATTTGCTGCGCGGCAGCGAGGCCGGGACTGAGGACGCCTGCGCAGGCAGCCGCCACCAGTCCCCCCAACAGGGTTTTTTGCATCATGACACTCCTCCTTTTATACGCGGCCGCAGGGTGCGGCCGGTGTTGTGGCGGGCATTGTTCCGCCTGCCCTTCGTCCAAGTCAAGCGAGGATGCGGAATAGGGTGCCGTGCCGCACCAGGATGGTGCCGGCTACCCGAGGTAAGGGGCTGCCCAGCCGAGTCCGGCCTCGGTGCCGGCCCGGGGCCTGTATTCGCAGCCGATCCAGCCGGTGTAGCCGATACGATCGAGGTGCGGCAATAGGAAACCGTAGTTGATTTCGCCGGTGCCGGGCTCGTTGCGGCCGGGCGTGTCGGCGAGCTGCAGATGGGGAATCAGCGGGAGATGCTTCTCGATGGTCGGCACGAGGTCGCCCTCCATGATCTGCGCATGATAGATGTCGTACTGCAGGAACAGGTTGTTCGAGCCGACCGCCTTGATGATGTCCACCGCCTGCTGCGTGTGATTCAGGAAGAAGCCCGGAATGTCGCGGGTGTTGATCGGCTCGATCAGGAGCTTGATGCCCTCGGCTGCGAGCTTCGGCGCCGCGTACTGCAGGTTGCCGATGAAGATCTCGCGCGCGTCGTTGGGGTCGAGCCGGTTGGGGCGGATGCCGGCCAGGCAGTTCACCTGCCGGCAGTGCAGCGCTTTCGCGTAGGCGATCGCGCGCTCCACGCCGGCTCTGAATTCGTCGCCGCGCCCCGGATGGCAGGCGATGCCGCGCTCGCCGGCCGCCCAGTCGCCCGCGGGCAGGTTGTGCAGGGCCTGCACGAGCTGATGCTTCTCAAGCTGCTCCGCGAGCTGGTTCTTCGGGAAGTCGTAGGGGAACAGGTATTCCACGCCCTTGAAGCCGGCCTTCGCGGCGGCGGCGAAGCGCTCGAGGAACGGCACTTCGTTGAAGAGGAACGACAGGTTGGCGGCGAGTTTGGGCATGGCGTACGGTCCGGAGCACGGCGTGCGGTCATTATAATCAGCGCATGCTATCCGTCTCCTGGCGCGGCGCATGAACCTCACCGGCATCCTCCTCGCGGCGGGCAGCGGTTCGCGCTTCGGCGGCGACAAGCTGCTGGCGGTGTTGCCCGACGGCACGCCGCTGGCGGTGGCGGCGGTGCGGGCCTTGCATGCCGTGCTGCCCGAGGTGATTGCGGTCGTGCGTCCCGGCGACACGCGGCTCGCGGCGGTGCTGGCGGCCGAAGGCGTGCGGGTGATCGAATGCCCGAATGCCGCGACGGGCATGGGCGCGAGCCTCGCCTGGGGGGTCAAACACGCCCCCGCGGCCGAAGGCTGGGTCGTGGGTCTCGGCGACATGCCTTTCGTGCAGCCGCAGACGGTTGCGATGGTGGCGGCGGTGCTGGCCGCCGGGGCCGCGCTTGCCGCGCCCGTGTATCAGGGCCGGCGCGGCCATCCGGTCGGGTTCACGGCGGCGTATCGGGCGGCGCTGGCTGCACTGTCCGCGGACGCCGGCGCGCGCGACATCCTCACGGACGCCGGTGCCGCGCTGACGCTGATCGAGGTCGACGATCCCGGGTTGCTGCGCGACGTGGATGTGCCGGCGGATCTCGGCGGCGCGCGCCGCTGACGCCGCTATAATCGGCCGGAATTTTCGTCTTTCCTTCCCGCCTGATTTTCCGGAGCACCTGATGGCCCGTTTCGAGGGTACCGACGCCTATATCGCCACCGATGAACTGATGATGGCGGTGAATGCCGCGCTCACACTGGAGCGGCCGCTCCTGATCAAGGGGGAGCCTGGCACGGGCAAGACCATGCTGGCGCTGGAGGTGGCGCGCGCGCTGGGACGCCCGCTGCACGAGTGGCACGTCAAGTCCACCACCAAGGCGCAGCACGGCCTGTACGAATACGACGCGGTGTCGCGCCTGCGCGACTCGCAACTGGGCGACCCCAGGGTCAAGGACATCGGCAACTACATCGTGCGCGGCATGCTGTGGAACGCCTTCGGCGCGGACGAGTCTTCGGTGCTGCTGATCGACGAGATCGACAAGGCCGATATCGAATTCCCGAACGACCTGCTGCGCGAACTCGACCGCATGGAGTTCTACGTCTACGAGACGCGCGAGCTGGTGAAGGCGAAGCACCGGCCGCTGGTGATCATCACCAGCAACAACGAGAAGGAACTGCCCGACGCCTTCCTGCGGCGCTGCTTCTTCCACTACATCCGCTTCCCCGACAAGGACACGATGCAGCGGATCGTCAACGTGCACTTCCCCAACATCAAGAAGACACTGCTGCGCGAGGCGATGGAGGTGTTCTTCGAGATCCGCGAGGTGCCGGGGCTGAAGAAGAAGCCTTCGACGTCCGAATTGCTCGACTGGCTGAAGCTGCTGATGGCGGAGGACATTTCGCCCGAGGCGCTGCACAGCCAGGACAGCCACAAGATCGTGCCGCCGCTGCATGGCGCGCTGCTGAAGAACGAGCAGGACGTGCACCTGTTCGAGCGGCTGGTGTTCATGCACCGGCGCAAGAGCCAGTGACCCGGTCGTTCGCCGGTGTGACGAGCGGGGGGCAACGCTGTTGACCCCACGCCATGCACGCTCTGCGGTGCGATCAGTGATGATGGTGCTTGTGCCAGCCCTTATGGCGGCCCGGGCGGGATTGGACCATGGGCGCGTAGTCGTAGTAATAGGGGCGCGGCGCGTAATGCACGCGGGGGGGCAGTGCGTAGTACACCGGCGCCGGCGCATAGATCACCGGGGGCGGCACGTAAACGTCGTAGACCGGTGCGCCCACGTAAATTCCGAAGCTGACATTCGGACCGGCGACGGCCGGTGCGCTGAGCCCTGCCAGCGCCAGGCCGGTCACGCCGAGCGCTGCAATCCACTGAGTCTTTTTCATGTCCTGTCTCCTGATTGTCGGATGTGTCCTACAACCGGCGTGCCCCGATGCACAAACACGCCGGCTTGCATGTATGACTCCGCGTCCGCATCCGGGTATCCCCGCGCGGGTGTAACACTTTGTTAACGGACGCCTGCCGATGCTGATCGAGTTTTTCCTGAAGCTGAAGGACGGCGGCCTGCCGGTCTCGGTCAAGGAGTACCTGACGCTCATCGAGGCGCTCGACAGGAAGGTCGCCAGCGGCAACGTGGACGACTTCTACCATCTGTCGCGCGCGGCGCTGGTCAAGGACGAGAAGAACTACGACAAGTTCGACCGCATCTTCGGCGCCTACTTCAAGGGCATCCTTGATCTGCCGGAAGGCGCGCTCGCGGAGATCCCCGAGGAGTGGCTGCGCAAGCTCGCCGAAAAGACGCTGTCCGAAGAGGACAGGAAGCTGATCGAGTCGCTCGGCGGCTGGGACAAGCTGATGGAGACGCTGAAAAAGCGCCTGGAGGAGCAGAAGGGCCGCCACCAGGGCGGCTCCAAGTGGATCGGCACCGCGGGCACCAGCCCCTTCGGCGCCTATGGCTACAACCCGGAAGGCGTGCGTATCGGCCAGAAGGAATCGCGCCACCGCCGGGCGGTGAAAGTCTGGGACCAGCGCGACTTCAAGAACCTGGCGGACGACGTCGAACTCGGCACGCGCAACATGAAGGTTGCTCTCCGGCGGCTGCGGCGCTTCGCGCGTGACGGCGCGGCGGAGGAACTGGACCTCGACGACACGATCCGTTCTACGGCGCGCAACGCCGGCTGGCTCGACATCAAGATGGTGCCCGAGCGGCACAACGCGGTGAAGGTGCTGATCTTCTTCGACATCGGCGGCTCGATGGACGATCACATCGCGGTCTGCGAACAACTGTTTTCCGCGGCCAAGACCGAGTTCAAGCACCTGGAATACTTCTACTTCCACAACTTCCTCTACGAGCGCGTGTGGAAAGACAACCGGCGGCGTTCGGCGGAGAAAATGTCCACCTGGCAGCTCCTCCACACCTATCCGCACGACTACAAGGTGATCTTCGTCGGCGACGCGACCATGAGCCCCTACGAGATCACCTATCCCGGGGGCAGCGTCGAGCACATGAACGAGGAACCGGGCGCGGTGTGGATGCAGCGCGTGATGAGCGTCTACAGCAACCTGATCTGGCTCAACCCGCAGCCCGAGGCGGTGTGGAACTACCACGAGTCCATCCGGGTGACGAAGGAGATCGTCGGGGAGCGGATGTTTCCGTTGACCATCGACGGGCTGGACCGCGGCATGCGGATGCTGACGAAGGGGCGGTAACGCCGGTTTTCTATTTCACCGTTCAAGGGAGAAGTTCATGCGGCAAGCGACGCAAGGGTTCAAGCAGGGCGTGCTGAGGATGGTCGGGGTCTGCGGGCTTGCCGTATCGGCGCTGATACCGTTGCCGGTTCTGTCTGCCGATGAGTCGGCCGACGGCCCCCCGCAGGAAGTATTCCTGCCGAAGGCGCAGAAGGCCCCCGTCGTGGTTGTGCTTTCGGGGCAAACGGGGCCGGCCCATTATCGGCGCTACGCGGGCCAGTTGGCCGATCGCGGTTATTACACGGTTCTCATCGACGGCAAGGATATTCTCACCCGCCAGCAGGACGGCGCCAAAAACCTGCGCACCGTCATCGCCAAGGCGCAGGCCGCCGCGAACGCCACGCCCGGCAAGGTGGCGGTCATCGGGTTTTCACAGGGCGGCGGCGGCGTGCTCGCGCAAGCCGTTTCGATGTCTGACCTGATCAGAATGGCGG
>JBOIEQ010000169.1:0-8892 GCA_050741255.1 Burkholderiales bacterium
GGGGTGGTCCAGAGGTTGCGCACCTTCTGGCGCCGGAAATAGTCGCGGATGGCGTTCTGCAGGATGCGCTGGAACAGCAGCGGCAGCTCCGCCGCCGGCCGGCCGCCATACTTGTCGGCCAACCGCATCATCGCGTCCTGCACGATGTCGAGCGCGGCGTCATCGTTGCGCACCGCGAACACGGCCTGCTTGAACGCACGCCGCTCGACCTGGGCCAGGAAATCGGCCAGTTCCTTGCGAGTAGCCAGTGAAAATGCTCCGCCGGGAAGACGTGGGATTGATCGCCGGGCCCTGCCCCTGCGACGCGCGGAGTGTAGCAGCCGTCGGTAGCTGCTCCAATCGCCGCGAATCGGGCGCTATCCTGCTGTTTCCTCTCGGCTTTTGCTTGACCACGCAGGGCGACACGGGTAACCTGCGCGGTTCCCTGTTCAGCCTGTATTCACCAACAGCCGGACGAATGCCGACATGGATATGACCCGTCCCGCCCGCGCGGGCGACACGCAGGCCGCCGCCGCCGTCGAACTGAACGGTGCGGAGATCGTCATCCGCTGCCTGCAGGCCGAGGGTGTCGAGCATGTGTTCGGCTATCCCGGTGGCGCCGTGCTGTATCTGTACGACGAACTGTGCAAGCAGGACAAGGTCAAGCACGTCCTCGTGCGCCACGAGCAGGGTGCGGTACACGCCGCGGACGGCTACGCGCGCTCCACCGACAAGGTGGGCGTCGCGCTGGTGACTTCCGGGCCGGGCGTCACCAACGCGGTGACGGGCATCGCCACTGCCTACATGGACTCGATCCCGCTGGTGGTCCTCACCGGCCAGGTGCCAACGCACGCCATCGGTCAGGACGCGTTCCAGGAATGCGATACGGTCGGCATCACGCGCCCTTGCGTGAAGCACAACTTCCTCGTCAAGGATGTGAAGGATATCGCCGAGACGATGAAGAAGGCGTTCTTCATCGCGAAGACCGGCCGGCCGGGCCCGGTGGTGGTGGATATCCCCAAGGACATCACCACGCACAAGGCCTGGTTCGCCTATCCGGAGACGGTCAGCCTGCGTTCGTACAACCCGGTGACCAAGGGCCATCCGGGGCAGATCAAGAAGGCGCTGCAACTCCTGCTGAAGGCGCAGCGGCCGATGATCTACGCCGGCGGCGGCGTGATCCTGGGGGATGCCGCCGAGGAACTCACCCAGCTCGTGCGCCGGCTCGGCTTCCCCTGCACCAACACGCTGATGGGCCTGGGCGGCTATCCGGCGAACGACCGGCAGTCGCTCGGCATGCTGGGCATGCACGGCACCTACGAAGCCAACCTCGCGATGCAGAACTGCGACGTGCTGCTGGCGGTCGGTGCGCGCTTCGACGATCGCGTGATCGGCAACCCGAAGCATTTCTTCGAGGAACCGCGCACGATCATCCACATCGACATCGACCCGTCCTCGATCTCCAAGCGCGTCAAGGTGGACGTGCCGATCGTGGGCGATGTGCGCGACGTGTTGCGCGAGTTGAACCAGCAGGTGGAATCGACCCAGGCGCAACCCGATGCCGCCGCGCTCGCGAACTGGTGGAAGCAGATCGAGGAATGGCGGGGCCAGGACTGCCTCAAGTACGACCGCGCGTCCGCCCTGATCAAGCCGCAGTACGTGATCGAGAAACTCTACGAGGTGACGGGTGGCGACGCCTACGTCACGTCCGACGTCGGCCAGCACCAGATGTGGGCCGCGCAGTTCTACCGCTTCGACAAGCCGCGCCGCTGGATCAATTCGGGCGGCCTCGGCACCATGGGCGTGGGCATCCCGTACGCGATGGGCGTGCAGCTCGCGCACCCGGACGCGACGGTGGCCTGCGTCACCGGCGAGGCCTCCGTGCAGATGTGCATCCAGGAGCTCTCGACCTGCAAGCAGTACCGCCTGCCGATCAAGGTGGTGAACCTGAACAACCGCTACATGGGCATGGTCCGCCAGTGGCAGCAGTTCTTCCACGGCAACCGCTACGCCGAGTCGTACATGGACGCGCTGCCGGATTTCGTGAAGCTCGCCGAGGCCTACGGGCACGTGGGCTTCCGCATCGAGAAGCCGGCCGACGTCGAGGGCGCGCTGCGTGAGGCGTTCAAGCGCAAGCAGGACCTCGTGTTCCTCGACTTCGTCACCGATCAGACGGAAAACGTGTTCCCGATGGTCCCCGGCGGCAAGGGGCTGTCGGAAATGATCCTGGTCTAGCGTTTCGCTGCGGTTCCCGCCGACGGGGACCGCGGCGGGTCAATCCCGTCCCCAGCCTTCGCCCACCTCCGGTCCCCTCCTCATGCGGCATATCATTTCAGTCCTTCTGGAGAACGAATCCGGCGCCCTGTCGCGCGTCTCCGGCCTGTTCTCCGCGCGCGGCTACAACATCGAGTCGCTGACGGTGGCACCGACGGAGGACGCGACGCTGTCGCGCATGACGATCGTCACCAGCGGTTCCGACGAGGTGATCGAGCAGATCACCAAGCAGTTGAACAAGCTGGTGGACGTGGTGAAGGTCGTCGACCTTTCGGACGGCGAACACATCGAGCGCGAGCTGATGCTGGTCAAGGTGCGCGCGACCGGCAAGGACCGCGAGGAGATGAAGCGCATGGCCGATATTTTCCGCGGCCGCATCATCGACGTGAGCGACAAGGACTACACCATCGAGCTGACGGGGGCGGGTTCCAAGCTCGACGCGTTCCTGAAGGCGATCGACCGCGCCGCGATCGTGGAGACGGTGCGCACCGGCGCCTCCGGCATCGGCCGCGGCGACCGGATACTCAAGGCTTCGTGAAGGTGCGGCGGCAAGCTGGGCGGCGCCTGTCGCGCCGCGTGCCGCGCACCATTCACGTTACGGATTTCACGTTTTATCCCTGGGGGACATCATGAAGGTCTATTACGACAAGGACGCCGACCTCTCGCTGATCAAGGGCAAGAAGGTCACCATCATCGGCTATGGTTCGCAGGGCCACGCCCACGCGCTGAACCTGAAGGACTCCGGCGGCAAGGTCACCGTGGGGCTGCGCAAGGGCGGCGCCTCGTGGGACAAGGCGAAAAAAGCCGGGCTTGCGGTCAAGGAGGTCGGCGAGGCGGTGAAGGGCGCCGATTTCGTCATGCTGCTGATGCCGGACGAGCACATCGGCCGTGTCTACCGCGAGGATGTGGAGAAGAACATCAAGAAGGGCGCGACGCTCGCCTTCGCGCACGGCTTCAACATTCACTACGGCCAGGTCGTGCCGCGCGCCGATCTCGACGTCGTGATGGTGGCGCCCAAGGCGCCGGGCCATACCGTGCGCGGCACCTACGCGCAGGGCGGCGGCGTGCCGATGCTGATCGCCGTGCACCAGAACCCGTCGAAGAAGGCGCGCGACATGGCGCTCTCGTACGCGGCGGCGATCGGCGGCGGCAAGGCTGGCGTGATCGAAACCAATTTCCGGGAAGAGACCGAGACCGACCTCTTCGGTGAGCAGGCCGTGCTGTGCGGTGGCTGCACGGCGCTGGTGCAGGCCGGGTTCGAGACGCTGGTCGAGGCCGGCTACGCACCCGAAATGGCTTATTTCGAATGCCTGCACGAACTCAAGCTGATCGTGGACCTGATGTACGAAGGCGGCATCGCGAACATGCGTTACTCGATCTCGAACAACGCCGAATACGGCGACTTCACGCGCGGCCCCCGCATCATCACGGAAGAAACCAAGAAGGAGATGCGGAAGATCCTGACCGAAATCCAGACGGGCGCCTACGCGCAGGAATTCCTCCTCGAGAACCAGACCGGCGCGACGAAGCTGAACGCGCTGCGTCGCATGGGCCGCGAGCACGCGATCGAGAAAGTCGGCGGCAAGCTGCGCGACATGATGCCGTGGATCAAGCGCAACCGGCTGGTCGATACATCCAAGAACTAGGAAGCGCGATTCACGGTTCAGGATCCGGTGCTGCGCCCGGACCGGATTCCTGAATCCTGCAGCCTGTATCCCGCATGAACTACCCGCATCCCCTGATCGCGCGCGAGGGCTGGCTGTTTCTGGCGGCCAGCCTGGCCGCCGCCTGTGCCGTGACGTATTTCGCCGGCGGTGCCTGGTCGATCCCCTTCTGGGTGATCGCCCTATTCGTCCTCCAGTTCTTCCGCGATCCGCCGCGCGAGCAGACCGACGATCCGCGCGCCGTGGTGTCGGCTGCCGACGGCCGGGTTGTCGTCGTCGAAAAGACGCGCGATCCCTACCTCGACCGCGACGCGCTGAAGATCAGCGTGTTCATGAACGTGTTCAACGCGCACTCCAATCGCGCGCCGGTGGCGGGCGAGGTGAAACAGAAGTGGTACCACCCGGGCCGCTTCTTCAACGCCGCCCTGGACAAGGCCTCCGCTGAAAACGAGCGGGCCGCCTTGTGGCTCCGGACAGTCGACGGGCGCGACGTGACCTGCGTGCAGGTGGCCGGCCTGGTGGCGCGGCGCATCCTCAACTATGCGCGCGAAGGCGACCGTTACGCGCGGGGCGCGCGCTTCGGCTTCATCCGCTTCGGCTCGCGCGTCGACTTGTACCTGCCGCCCGACGCCGTGCCGCGCGCCGCCGTCGGCGACAAGGTCTACGCGACCCGCACGGTGCTGGCCGTGCTCCCGGGTTAGACTGCGCGTCCATGCACCCCTCTCCGGAAAAATGGCAGGGCAAGGGTCGCCGGCGACGGGGCATCTACTGGCTGCCGAACGCGTTTACCACGGCCGCGCTGTTCGCCGGCTTCTTCGCCATCGTGCAGGCGATGGGCGGTCGCTACGAGACGGCGGCGATCGCGATCTTCGTCGCCATGGTGCTCGACGGGCTCGACGGCCGCGTCGCGCGCTGGACCCACACCCAGAGCGCATTCGGCGCCGAATATGACAGCCTGTCCGACATGGTGTCCTTCGGCGTGGCGCCGGCGCTGGTGGTCTACGTCTGGGCGCTGAAGGACTTCGCGACCATGGAGCGCCTGCCGCTGCTGGGGCCGTGGCTGACCACCAAGCTCGGCTGGATTGCCGCCTTCATCTACTGCGCCTGCGCCGCGCTGCGGCTGGCCCGCTTCAACACCCAGCTGGAGGTGGCCGACAAGCGTTTTTTTCAGGGCCTGCCGAGCCCCGCCGCGGCCTGTGTGGTGGCGGGCATGGTGTGGGCGCTGAACGAGTACCAGATCCGCGGTGCGGACGTGAAATGGCTCGCGTGGGTGCTGACGATGTTCGCCGGCCTGACGATGGTGAGCAATTTCAAGTACTACAGCGGCAAGGACATTAATCTGCGCAAAAGCGTGCCCTTCCACGTCATCGTCGGCTTCGTGCTGGGCCTGGTGCTGGTGGTGATGGTGTCGTCCACGCTGCCGGAGATGCTGTTCACGCTGTTCTGCGCGTACGCGGTGTCCGGCTACGTGCTGTGGCTGTGGGGGTTTTCCAAGCGCAAGCCCGTGCCGCCCGCCCCCTAGCCATACCAGGGCTGCTGGTTGCCGCCCCTGGCGAAAGCCGCTATATTTAAAACATGTTTATCCCGCAGCAGGTCCTCCGGGGCCTTCACCAGACGCTTTCCGCGGCGCTTCCCGCCGCGTCGGCCGGCCCTCTGCCGGCTGGTCTGCTGCTGCGCGGCCGCGCGCAATAACCCCCCACACAATCTGATTTGGTCCCCCCGGTGCAGCAAACCGGATGGGAATCTTTATACCCTTGCGGCGCTCGCGAGGTCCGCGGAAGCGACTCCCGGCCCGGCGCCGCACTAGCAGGACGATGGAGAATGCCATGAGCGAAGATCGTTTGATCATATTCGACACCACCATGCGCGACGGCGAGCAGAGTCCCGGCGCGTCCATGACCAAGGAAGAAAAAGTCCGCATCGGCAAGCAGCTGGAACGCATGCGGGTCGACGTCATCGAGGCGGGATTTCCCGCGTCCAGTGACGGCGATTTCGACGCCGTACAGGCCGTCGCCCGCGCGGTGAAGGACAGCACGATCTGCGGGCTGGCGCGCGCGAACGAGCGCGACGTGCGTCGTTGCGGCGAGGCCGTTCGCGTGGCGGCCCGCTCGCGCGTGCATACCTTCATCGCGACCAGTCCCATCCACATGGAAAAGAAGCTGCGGATGGAGCCCACCCAGGTGGTGGATGCCGCCGTGGCCGCGGTCAGGCTCGCGCGCCAGTACACCGACGACGTCGAATTCTCGGCGGAAGACGCGGTGCGTTCCGATCTCGACTTCCTGTGCCGGATCTTCGATGCGGTCATCAAGGCCGGGGCCACGACCATCAACGTGCCCGATACCGTCGGCTACAGCATTCCGGAGCAGTGGGGCGAGCGCTTCCGGCAGCTGATCGAGCGCGTGCCGAACGCCGACCAGGTGATCTGGTCCACGCACTGCCACAACGACCTCGGCATGGCGGTCGCGAACTCGCTGGCCGCGGTGATGGCCGGCGCGCGGCAGGTGGAGTGCACGATCAACGGCCTCGGCGAACGCGCGGGCAATGCCTCGCTGGAAGAGATCGTGATGGCGGTGCGCACGCGGCGCGACCTGTTTCCCTGCGTGACCAACATCGATGCCACGCAGATCGTGCCGGCGTCCAAGCTCGTGTCCACCATCACCGGCTACCCGGTGCAGCCCAACAAGGCGGTGGTCGGCGCCAACGCCTTCGCCCACGAGTCGGGCATCCACCAGGACGGGGTGTTGAAGCACCGCGAAACCTACGAGATCATGCGCGCCGAAGACGTGGGCTGGAACGCCAACAGGCTCACGCTCGGCAAGCTGTCGGGCCGCAGCGCCTTCAAGAACCGCCTGCAGGAACTCGGCATCGAGCTCGCGTCCGAGGAAGCGCTCAACGCCGCTTTCAAGCGGTTCAAGGACCTCGCGGACAAGAAGCGCGAGATCTTCGACGAGGACATCCAGGCACTGATCACCGAGGAGAATCTCGAGCACGTCGAGAACGAGCGCTTCAAGCTTGTCGCGCTGACCGCGCATTCGGAGACCGGCGAGCTGCCCTACGCGCGCGTCGTGATGGCGGACGGCGGTCAGGAACACGAGACGAAGTCCCAGGGCAGCGGTCCGGTGGACGCCGCCTTCAAGGCGATCGAGGCGATGGTGAAAAGCGGCGCCGACCTGCTGCTCTACTCCGTCAACAACATCACCAGCGGCACCGACTCACAGGGCGAGGTGACGGTGCGGCTGACGCGCGAAGGGCGCATCGTCAACGGCCAGGGCGCGGACACCGACATCGTGGTGGCCTCGGCCAAGGCCTACATCAACGCGCTGAACAAGCTGCACTCCAAGACCGAGCGGCTCAATCCCCAGATGTAGGGGCCGCGCAGGCGGCGGCGGGGATGTTCGCCACGGTCATCGCGCGAGCTTGAGGGCGATTTCCGCCAGGCGCCGGCCCTGGGCCAGGCACAGGGTTTTTTCCGCCGCCGAGAGCGGTCGGTCCGACAGCGGACCCGCGACATGACTCGCGCCGTAGGGTGTTCCGCCGCTGTCGGTGGTCGTCAGTTCCGGCAGCGTATAGGGCAGCCCGACGAGCAGCATGCCGTGGTGCAGGAGCGGCAGCGCCATGCTGAGCAGCGTGGTTTCCTGTCCACCATGCAGGCTCGCGCTGGAGGTGAACACGCTGGCGGGTTTGCCGGCGAGCGCGCCCCGCTGCCAGAGGTCGGGCGTGCCATCGAGAAAGTATTTCAGCGCCGCCGCCATGTTGCCGAAGCGCGTGGGCGAGCCCAGCGCGAGCCCGCTGCATTCTTCGAGATCCCGCGTGGTCGCGTACGGCGCGCCCGCGTCGGGGACCGTGGGCGCGGTTGCTTCGCAATCGGCCGATACCGGGGGCACGGTGCGCAGGCGCGCCTTCGCGCCGGCAACCTGCTCGATGCCGCGCGCGACGAGCCGCGCCATCTCGCGCGTGGCGCCGTAGCGGCTGTAGTAGAGAACGAGGATTTCCGGCATGCGGGTGGCACGGGGCGGTCGCGGTTATTATAGCGATCCCACCCCGGCGATCGCCCTCCTCACTCCCGTGAACCCGCGCGCGCGCAGCTACGCCGATCTGGCGGTCATGGTTTTCGCGCGTTTTCGCGAGGACCGCTGCGCCGCCGTGGCGGCGAGCCTCACCTTCACCACGCTGCTGTCCCTGGTGCCGCTCATCACGGTGGCGCTGACGCTGATCTCCGCGTTTCCCATGTTCGAGACCCTGCTCCAGCAACTGAAGGGCTTCATCCTGGACAACGTGATGCCGCAGTCGGTGGACGTGGTGGCGAACTACGCCGTGCAGTTCACCGAGAACGCGGGCAAGCTGACGGCGGTCGGCATCCTGTTTCTGGCTGCAACCGCCGTGCTGACCATGCTGACGATCGACCATGCGTTCAATGCGATCTGGCGCGTGCCGCGTCCCCGGCCACTGCTCGCGCGCGTGCTGGTGTATTGGGTGCTGCTGACGATAGGCCCGGTCCTGATCGGCGCCAGCCTGTCGTTGACTTCGTGGCTGGTGTCGCTGTCGCTCGGCTGGGTGAACGAGATCCCCGGCGCGGCGCTGTTCGTGTTGAAGGTGGTGCCGATCTTCCTGACCTCGCTTGCCTTCGCGCTGCTCTACGCGACCATGCCCAACCGCGCCGTGCGCAAGACCGACGCGCTGATCGGCGGCATCGTGGCGGGCGTCGGCTTCGAGGTGATGAAGACGGGGCTCGGTCTCTACATCAAACAGTTCCCGACCTACACGCTCGTCTACGGCACCTTCGCCGCGGTGCCGGTGTTCCTGGTCTGGATCTATCTGTCCTGGCTGCTCGTGCTGGCCGGCGCCGTGGTGGTGGCGGCGCTGCCCGAGTGGCGCGACCGGGTGCGGCTGCGCCGTCCGGCGCCCGGCACCGACTTCTTCGGCGCGCTCGGCATGCTGCGGCTGCTGGCCGCGGTGCGCGCGAGCGGCACCACGC
>JBOIEQ010000170.1:0-8858 GCA_050741255.1 Burkholderiales bacterium
GCCTGCTGGTGTCGGAAATGATCCGCGACGGCATCGAGACGATCGTCGGCGTCGTCAACGATGCCGTGTTCGGCCCGGTGGTCGCCTTCGGTGTCGGCGGGATCTTCGCCGAGATCCTGCGGGACATCACCTACCGGCTGGCGCCGTTCGATCTGGCCACGGCCCGCGAGATGATCGGTGAACTGAAGGCTTCGGCACTCTTCGCCGGCGCACGCGGCAAGCCGGCGGGCGATACTGATGCGCTCGCGCAGACGCTCGTCACGGTGTCGGAACTGGCGTGGCGATTGCGCGACAGTCTCGAGGAAATGGACATCAACCCGCTGCTGGTGCGGCCGCGGGGACAGGGCGTTGTCGCCGCGGATGCGTTGCTGCGGTTTCGATGAATGCGGGCTGAATAGGTGGAAGCACGATGAAACTGAAAGGCAAGGTGGCGTTCCTGACCGGGGCGGGCGCCGGCATCGCGCGGGCGTCGGCGAAAGCCTTCGTGCGCGAGGGCGCCCGGGTGGCGATCATCGAGCTGAACCGGGAAACCGGCGCTGCCGCCGAAAAGGAGATCCGGGAGGCCGGCGGCGAGGCGCTGTTCGTCGAAACCGACGTCACCAGCGACGCCAGCGTCAAGCAGGCCGTCGAGGCCACCGTGGCGCAGTTCGGCCGCCTCGATATCCTGATGAATTGCGCGGGCGGCTCGTTGCAGGAGGACGTGCCGGTGCATCAGATGAATCTCGACATCTGGCACAGGACGATCGCGCTGAATCTCCTGCATCCCTTCCTGTGTTGCCGCCACGGTATCCCCCACCTGATGCGCGCGGGCGGCGGATCGATCATCAATTTGGGCTCGCACATGGGGCTCAAGGGTTCGCAGAAGCCCGCTTACGCGGCGACCAAGGGCGGGATTACCGCCTTCACACAGACGCTCGCGGCCCAGTACGCCGAGCACGGCATCCGCGCCAACGCTATCGCGCCCGGGTCGGTGCGCACCGAACGTTCCCGCAAGCGCTGGGAGAGCCGGCCCGCCGACGCACTGACGCCCGCGGAGCGCGCGCAGCTCGCGGTGCGCACGCTGTACCCGTTCTCGGTCGGCGAGGCGGAAGACATCGCGGCGATCGCCCTGTTCCTCGCCTCCGACGACTCGCGCATGGTGACGGGCACGACCATTGCGGCCGACGGCGGGCGGTCGTCTTATATCAAGGTCATGCCGACGGAATAGGAACTCATGGACGCGACACTCCGGAAACTCACCGACTTCACCGTCGGCCTGCGCTACAGCGACCTCACGCCCGAGGCGGTGCATGAATGCAAGCGCCGCGTGCTCGATTCCCTGGGCTGCGCGATCGGCGGCTACGGCGCCCAACCGAGCAGGATTTCGCGCGCGGTCGCCGGTCGCTACCGCGGCACCCCCTCGGCGCGCGTGTTCGGCACGCTCGAACGCACGACGCCGGAGCTCGCGGCGTTTGCAAACGGCGTGATGATCCGCTACCTCGATCTCAACGACGCCACCGGCAGCGGCGGCGGGCATCCCAGCGACGCCTTTGGCGCGCTGCTCGCGGTGGCGGACCACCACAAGACGGACGGCAAGACCTTCATTCTCGCCTCGGTCATCCTCTACGAACTCTATCTGGGATTTTTCGCGGGTAACCGCATCCGCAACCGCGGCTGGGACCACGTGGTGTACACCGTGCTCGGCGCGGCGGCGGGCATTTCCAGGATGCGCAAGTTCGATCACACGACGACCGCCAACGCGTTGTCGCTGGCGCTGACGCCGAACATGGCGCTGGAAGTGGTGCGCCGCGGCCAGCTGACGATGTGGAAGGGCGGGGCGGGCGGCAACGCCTGCCGCAACGCCGTGTTCGCGGCCGACCTCGCCGCGGCGGGTATGACCGCGCCCCACCACGTGTTCGAGGGCGAGCAGGGATTGTGGAACGCCGCGGGAAAGTTCCAGTGGCCCAGGCTGCCCGGCCGCCGCGGGCACTTCCGCGTCGCCGACAGCCAACTCAAGATCTATCCCTGCGAGTACCACGGCCAGTCGCCGATCGAGGCGATGCTGGCGATCCGTGACGGGATAGACCCGGCGGACGTGAAAGCGATCATCGTGCGGACCTACTGGTTCGCGTGGAGCGAAATCGGCAGCGAACCGGAAAAATGGAATCCGACGACGCGTGAGACGGCGGATCACAGCATTCCCTTCCTGGTCAGCGCCGCGCTGCTGTACGGCTGGGTGGATGCGGGCACCTATGCGTCCAGGAACATGCGCGATCCGCGCCTGCGGGCGCTGATCAGGAAGGTCAAGGTGATCTACGACAAGTCGCTGGACAAATACCAGCCGCACAGCGTGCCGTGCAGGCTGGAGGTCGTCCTCAGGAACGGCGAACGCCGCACCAGCAGCGTGGATCATCCGCGCGGCCACGTGCGCAATCCGGCGACCGACGCCGACATCGAACGCAAGGTGAACGGATTGAACGACGGACTGATGGCGCCGGGCCGCCTGCGCCGGCTGTTTGACGCATGCTGGCGGCTGGACAAACTGGATGATGTTTCGGAACTGGTTTCGCTGCTACGCTTCAGGCGTCCGCCAGCGCGACAATCGGCAGGATCGACAAGGAGAAAATGATGGCGCAAGCACAGCAGGCACCCGCAGCACTCGACCCGAAAACCGCCAGGATCGGGTTTATCGGCATCGGCAACATGGGCGATCCCATGGCGTCGAATCTGGTCAAGGCGGGATGGGACGTGCAGGTCTACGACACCGATCCGGCCAAGGTCGCGAAGTTCTCCGCCGCTGCCAGCCTGGAAGCGCTCGGCAGGCGTTGCAACGTGATCATCACGATGCTGCCTGACGGCCATATCGTGCGGAAGGTCCTCCTGGAAGGCGGGGATTGCCTGGCCAAGGGGCTGGCACGGGGCGCGACCATCATCGACATGAGTTCTTCCGCGCCGGTCGGCACGCGCGAACTGGGCAAAGACCTTGCCGCACGCGGCATCGGGCTGGTGGACGCGCCGGTCTCCGGCGGCGTCAAGGGCGCGGTCAACGCCACGCTGGCCATCATGGTCGGCGGCGACGAGAAGCTCGCCAAGGCGCTCGATCCGCTGCTGGCGCCCATGGGGAAACGCTTCTACGCCGGCTCGCTCGGCGCCGGGCACGCCATCAAGGTGCTCAACAACTACGTTTCCGCCGCAGGCCTTGCGGCGGCGGGCGAAGCCGTTCTGATCGCCCGCCGCTTCGGGGTCGACCCGCAGACCGTCATCAGCATCATCAACGCGTCGACCGGGCGCAACAACAGCACCGAGAACAAGTTCGCCCAGTTCATCCTCAACCAGAAGTTCAACTCCGGCTTCGCGCTGGGGCTGATGGCGAAGGACATCTCACTGGCGATGGAGGTGGCGAAAGCCTGCGACGTGAAGGCGGAACTGGGGCACGCCTGCCTCGCCCTCTGGAAGGACGCCGAGGCGGAGCTGGGCGGCAAGGCGGACCACACCGAAGTCGTCCGGCATTTCGGGGAAGTCTAGGACTGCACGCAATACACAACGCAACGGGAGAACTGCATGGCCAGTGAACTGTTCAACAAGGGGCTCGTGGTCCGCAAGGAGGTGCTGGGCGCGGAGTACGTGGAGAAATCGATCAAGGGCGCGGACGAGTTCGCGCTGGCGATGCAGGAATTCGCCACCGAGGTGGCATGGGGCAACATCTGGACGCGCCCCGGGCTGCCGCGCAAGACGCGCAGCCTGCTCAACATCTGCATGCTGACGGTGATGAACCGGCCGCACGAGCTGAAGCTGCACATCCGGAGCGCGTTCAACAACGGCGTGACGAAGGACGAGATCAAGGAAGTCATGCTGCAGGTGGCGGCCTACGCCGGGGTGCCGGCGGGGATCGACGGCTTCCGGCTGGCGCGCGAGGCTTTCGCAGAACTCGACGCCGCGAAGAAATAGCGGCGGACGTCAGAGACCGGTGCGATGAGTCTTCCCGTCTACGAAGCGTTCGCGATCAAGTACGCGGAGCGCGCCGCGCGCCGGCAGGAGCACTTCGTCCACGGCGACCCGCATGACGGGCCGATGCCGATGGACTACTTCATCTGGGTGGTGCGCGGAGCAGGGCGCACTTTCGTGGTGGATACGGGGTTCACCGCCGAAGTCGCCGCGCAGCGCAAGCGGACGCTCCTGCGGCCGGCGCGCGACGGCCTGGCGCTGCTGGGCGTGCGGGCGGAGACGGTGCAGGACGTGATCGTGACGCACCTTCACTACGATCACATCGGCGGTTTCCACGACTTTCCCGCGGCGCGTTTCCACCTGCAGGATGCCGAAATGGCGTTCGCGACCGGTCGCCACATGAAGGACCGCTTCTTCGGCGACGCCTACGAAGCCGAGGACGTGGTCGGCATGGTGCGCCTGGTGTTCAAGGACCGGGTAATCTTCCACGACGGCGAGGCGGAGCTCGCGCCGGGCGTGACGCTGCACCACATCGGCGGGCATACCGCCGGCCTGCAGTGCGTGCGGGTGCATACCCGGCGCGGCTGGGTTGTCCTTGCCTCGGACACCACCCACTATTACGAGCACTTCGAGCAGCGGCGCTGCTTCCCGATTACGTACCACGTCGGCGACGTGATGGATGGCTACGACACGCTGCTCCGGCTGGCGGGCTCGCCACGTCACGTGATTCCCGGCCACGACCCGCTGGTCATGCAGCGGTATCCCGCGGTATCGCCGGATCTGGAGGGGGTCGCGGTGCGACTGGACGTGGAACCAGCGGACTGAGGCGCGGAGCGCCGGCCGCAATCGGCGAGCGGGGCGGTTCGGTGCGACAATCGCTGGCGCGCCCTGAGCGTTTCCCGCAGAAGTCAGGCGCGGATGGAGGAGGTCATGGTGTTATTACTCAAGCGCGGTGTGCGTGCGCTCGTCGCGGTCATGCTCGTGACGGCGGGCGGCTTGGCCTCGAGCCAGAATTATCCCAGCAAGCCGATCCGGCTGATCCTGCCGTTTCCGCCGGGCGCTCCCAGCGACATGGTCGGGCGCGCGGTGGGCCAGCGGCTCGGTGAGCAATTGGGCGAAAACGTGATCCCGGACAACCGGACGGGCGCCGGCGGTAACCTCGGCGTGACCGCGGTGACGAAAGCGCCCCCTGACGGCTACACGCTGCTGGTGACGTCGCCCACCATCGCGCTCAGCCCCTCCCTTTATAAATCCCTGCCGTACGACCCGGTCAAGGATCTGGCGCCGGTCGCCCGTCTCGCGACGATCGAAAACGTGCTGCTCGTGCACCCCTCGGTGCCCGCCAAAACGCTGAGGCAACTGGTCGCGCTCGCACGCGCGCAGCCGGGCAAGCTCAATTACGGCTCCGGTGGCCCGGGGACGACCAACCATCTGGCCAACGAATTGCTGAAGAGCCTCGAGAAAATCAACATGGTGCACATCCCCTACAAGGGCGCCACGCTGGCGACGCTGGCGCTGATCGGGGGCGAGGTGGATGAGGTGATCGTGTCCGTGGCCTCGGTGCTGCCGCTGATTCAGGCGGGCAAGGTGCGCGCGCTGGCCGTGTTGTCGGAGAAGCGCGTGGCGACGCTACCGGACGTGCCGACGTCGAAGGAGGCCGGTGTCGACGGTTTCACGATCTCGATCTGGTACGGCATGTTCGCGCCGGCGGCAACGCCGCGGGACATCATCAACCGCCTGAATCGCGAGGTCGTCAAGGCGCTGGAAACGCCGGAGGTTCGAGACCGCATGCTGAGCGCGGGCATCGATCCGTGGCCGGGCTCGCCGGAGCAACTGGCGGAGCTGCTGAAGAGCGAGACCGTCCGTTACGCCGCCATCGTCAAGGCGGCCGGCATCCGGCAGGAATAGCACGCCCGGCCACCGGCCTTACGCAGGAGCATTGCATGCAGGCAGCAGCCTCTACGCATCACCCCCTCGATCCCGACACGACGGACACGCTACGCATGCGGGTGGAAGAAGCGGTCACGCTGGGGGAGCGCGCACTGCAGCGCGTGGGCTACAGCGGGGAGGATGCGCGCATCATCGTCGATCAACTGGTCGACAACGCGCTGTGCGGCTACCGCTTCGCCGGCCTGCCGCGGATCCTGGCGATCGCCGGAGACGAGAAGACCCGGCGCGCGCGGACGCCCGTCCGGATCGTCCACGAGACGCCGGTTTCGGCGCTGATGGACGGGGGCAACAACGTTGGCTACGTCGTCGCCTACCGCGCCGCGGAAGTGGCCATCCGCAAGGCGCGCGCGAGCGGCATGGCCTCCGTGGGGGCCTACGACAGCTATTACAGCGGGCGCAACGCGTACTTCGTAGAGAAGGTCGTGCGCGAGGGGCTGGTGGCGATGCACATCGCGAGCGCGAAGCCGCGCGTGCTGCCCCCTGGCGGCGCGCGGCCGGCGCTCGGCACCAATCCGCTCTGCTTCGGCTTCCCGTCGGACGATGGGCCGGTCGTCTTCGACATGGGCACGGCCGCGCTCATGTGGGGCGAGGTGATGTTGCACGCGCATCTGGGGCAACCGCTGCCGGAGGATGTCGGGTTCGACGAGCAGGGCCTGCCCACACGTGATGCGGCAGCTGCGCTGCGCGGCGGGGTGGTCCCGTTCGGCGGGCACAAGGGTTACGGGCTGTCGTTCGCCGTGCAGGCGCTCGGACTGCTCGCGGGCGCGGCGCTGGCGCGCGGCGAAGTGCAGGATTACGGATTTCTGTTCTGGGTGGTCGATCCGAACGTCATGCTGCCCGGTGGGGATTTCAAGCGCCAGATGTCGGAACTGGTGCGCAAAATCAAGGCAACCCCGCGTCAGCCCGGTGTTGCGGAAATTCGAATCCCTTCAGAGCGTGCCGGCCGGGAGCGCGAGCAGCGACGCCGGGAGGGGATTGTGCTCGATCGCAAAGTGGTCGAGTCCCTGCGCGCGCTTTGAACATCTACCGCCGGCCAGCTTCGACCCTCCACCCGGCACGCAAGACACGGTCCCCCGTCAAGCGGGCGGCGTTTCCGTTGGTGAACCTGGCCGGCGCGCCTCGATCGCGAGACTGCCGACGCAGTTGCGCCCCAGCGTCAAGTCGCGGGTTCGCCAGTACTTGGACGACCGCAGTACCGCGTTGCGGCCCCAGGCTTCCAGCGCCGCGAATCCCAGCGCGAGTCCGCGGCCATCGGCTTTCGCCGCGGCCTCCTTGCGCGTCCACAATTGAAGGAATGCGCGCGGGCGCTCGGTCTCGTCCAGTGCCTGCAGGTGCATCCGCTCCCACACCGTCAGCATGCGCGCAGGCGGTTGTTCCGGGAGCCGCCGCTGGCGGTGTTGTCGAACCTCGATATCGATACCGAGCGCTTGCGGGCCGCCAAGCGCCACGACGAGGGTGTCGTCGCTATGGCTCGCATTGAAATGGAGCCAGCGGTCACGGGCATCCGCGAGCAAGGGTTTGCCGTGGCGACGGCGCACGATAACCAGCGCGGCGCCACCACGGGCGAGGGCGATGCCCAGCAGCAGGCGCTGCAGCGCGAGCGAGAGCGTCCCGCGGCGCCGTTCCTGCGCTGTGCGCAGCCGCGCGACCCGCCTTCGCTCCTGGCGGACCAGCAGGGGCCGCAAGGCCCGCAGCGCGACCGGCGTTGCCCGCAAAGACATGCGCCACGCCATGACGCCGGAGGTTTGCGTCGCGACCGGCCTTACCTGTACGTGCAGGTGCCGCAGCACGCGCGCCACGCGGCCGAAGGGAATGCGACGATGTGTCGTCTTGCGGTAGCCCATCGATTCTTCTAGTGTAGCGCCTCCCGAATAGTTCCCCCATGCGCGTATTCCTCTGGTTGTCGAAACTTCCGCTCGGCGTGCTCTATGCCGTGACCTGGTGTGCCTATGTGCTGCTGTATTACGGCGCGCGTTTTCGCCGGCCGCTGGCCATGGACAACCTGCGGCGTGCGTTTCCGGACAAAAGCGATGCCGATCGCGCGGCGATCGCGCATGCGTCCTATCGCAACGGCGGCGAACTGCTCGCCGAGGTGATCAAGGGCGCCGATCTCGACGCGGAGGACCTGCTGGCGCGGGTGCGATTCGAGAATGGCGAAGTGCTGGATGACTGCCTCGCCGCCGGTCGGCCGGTGCTGCTGCTGGCCTCGCACCATTGCAACTGGGAATGGCTGCTGTCCGCCTGCTGCGCGCGCGTGGGCGGCGGGGTCGACGCGGTCTACAAGCCGATCCGCAGCGTCGCTGCTGATCGCTTCCTGCATTACGCGCGTTCGCGCTTCGGCGGCCATCCGATCCCGGCGGCGGACTTTTTCGTGGAGGCCATGCGGAGGCGGGCGACGACCAAAGTGTTCGCAATGGTGGCTGACCAGACGCCGAGGCACGACGAGCCCAAATACTGGACGCAGTTCCTGCGCCAGGACACCGCGTTCTTTCTCGGCCCGGAAAAGATTGCGGGCCTGCTCAAGGCCCCGGTCGTGTATGTGGCGATGCGCCGGCTCGCGCGCGGGCGATATGCCGCGCGCTTCGAGCGGCTGGCGGAGCCGCCGTTGCCGAGGGACGGCACCGTTCTCCTGGAGCGTTACGCGCGGGCCGCCGAGCGTGCGGTGCTGGAAAGTCCCGCCGACTGGCTCTGGATGTACCGCAAATGGAAGTACCCGCGTCCTGCCTATGACTGAGCGGGTTGGCCGTGCAGGTAGCGCGCCAGCTCCGCGATCGTGGGGTAGTCGAAGAAATCGGTGACCTCGACCCGGCCCGGATAGGCCTGTTCGATCCGTTCGTGGATCTGGGCGAGGGTGAGCGAACTGGTGCCGATCTCAAAGACGTTGTCGCGGGGGCCCAGCCGGTTCTTGCCGAGGAAATCGTTGCAGATCGCGAGCAGCGTGCGCTCGATGTCATCGAGCGCCTCGGCCGGTGCCTCTGATACGC
>JBOIEQ010000171.1:0-8836 GCA_050741255.1 Burkholderiales bacterium
ATAGAGGGGCTATGCGGCCTCCTCGCGCCTAGCATCCGGGCCCTTTTGGCTCAACGCCGCGCACGTTTAGGTCCATACCAGGCTCTAGCACCTCGCGTATGAGCGGCACCGTCACCGCCCGCTTGGCGGCGAGCGAATAACGGTCGAGCGCGTCGAGCAGCGCGAGCAACGACGGCAGGTCGCGCCGCGCGTGCACGAGCAGGTAACTGATCGCCTCGTCGGACAGCCGCAGGCCGCGCCCGTGCGCGTGCCGCCGCAGGGCGTCGGCTTTCTCCTCGTCGGTCAGCGGCTGCAGCCGGAACACCAGGCCCGCGCCGAGCCGCGTGGCGAGGTCGGGACGCAGCCGCAGGCGGGCCGGCGCGTGCGCGCCAGCGACCAACAGGCGGCATAGACCGGCGGCGGCCGCGTTGCTGAGACTGAACAGGGCGATCTGGGCGTCGGCGTCGAGGCGGTCCACGTCGTCCACCGCCAGCAGTGCGCCCCTGGGCACTGCCTCCGGCGCAGGCAGCGCGTCCGCAGCCGCGACGTATCCGGCGCCCGGGCCGGCGGCCGTCACCGCGGCGCGCAGCAGATGACTCTTGCCGCTGCCGGCCTCGCCCCAGAGATAGAGGCGCGGCTCGTTCCCCGTCCCCGCCGCCAGGTGTTCGACGGCGGCGAGCCCCTCGCGGTTGGCACCGGCCACGAAATTGGCGAACGCGGGCGCATCAGGCGGCGCAATGTCGAGTACGAGCTGGCGCACGGGAGTGGAAATCGGTGGAGAACCAAGAAGCGGAGCGGGGAGACGCGCCCATCGGCTAAAATTCGGCCCGGCAGACGCTGCAGTCATCTTATCAAACCTGCCACCCCTACTTCAGCCCGCCGACCCCATCTTGAACACCCCTTCCGCACCCAAACCCCTCACTTACCGCGACGCGGGGGTGGACATCGACGCGGGCGACGCGCTGGTGGAGAACATCAAGCCCTTCGCCAAACGCACGCTGCGCCCTGAAGTGATGGCCGGCATCGGCGGATTCGGCGCCCTGTGCGCCATCCCCAAGGGCTACCGCGAACCCGTGCTGGTCTCGGGCACCGACGGCGTCGGCACGAAGCTCAAGCTCGCCTTCGAATTCGACCGCCATGACACGATCGGCATCGATCTCGTGGCCATGAGCGTGAACGACATCCTCGTGCAGGGCGCCGAGCCGCTGTTCTTCCTCGATTACTTCGCCTGCGGCAAGCTCGACGTGGCGCGCGCGACCGACGTCGTGAAGGGCGTGGCCCAGGGTTGCGAACTCGCCGGCTGCGCGCTGATCGGCGGCGAGACGGCGGAAATGCCGGACATGTATCCGCCCGGCGAATACGATCTGGCGGGCTTCGCGGTCGGCGTGGTCGAGAAAAGCCGGATCCTCGACGGCAAATCGATCGCCGCAGGCGACGTGGTGCTGGGTCTCGCCTCGAGCGGCGCGCATTCCAACGGCTATTCGCTGATCCGCCGCATCCTCGCGCGCGCCAAACCCGATCTCGCGGCCGATTTCCACGGCCGCCCGCTGCGCGACGCCATCCTCGCGCCGACGCGCATCTACGTGAAGCCGCTGCTGAAGCTGCTGGCGGCCGTGCCGGTCAAGGGCCTCGCCCACATCACGGGCGGCGGACTGGTGGACAACGTGCCGCGCATCCTGCCGGACGGCGTGACGGCGGAGCTCAAGCGCGCGGCGTGGCCGCGGCTGCCGCTCTTCGACTGGCTGCAGCGCGAGGGCAACGTCGATGATGCGGAAATGCACCGCGTCTTCAACTGCGGCATCGGCATGGTGCTGGTGGTCGCGGCCGGCGATGCCGACGCGGCATTGAAACTGCTCGCGGCAGAGGGCGAACAGGCCTACCGCATCGGCACGATCCGCGCGCGCCGCGGCGACGAAGCGCAAACCATCGTCGTCTAGCGCATTTGTCCGCCATGAAAAGGCTCGTCATCCTGATCTCGGGCCGCGGCAGCAACATGGAAGTCCTGCTCAAGGCGGGCCTGCCGGCCACCGTCGCCGCCGTCATCAGCAACGATCCCGCCGCGAAGGGCCTGGACACCGCGCGCGCCAGGGGCATCACGGCCGAAGTCGTACCGCATCGCGACTACGCCGACCGTGCCGCCTTCGATGCCGCGCTGATGCGCGCGATCGACGCGCACCAACCTGATCTGGTGGTACTCGCCGGCTTCATGCGCATCCTGACCGCAGAATTCGTCGCGCACTACACGGGACGGCTGCTCAATATCCACCCGTCGCTGCTGCCCGCGTATCCGGGCCTGCACACGCACCGGCAGGCGCTTGCGGCCGGCGTGAAGGTGCACGGCTGCACGGTGCACTTCGTGACGCCGCAGCTCGACCACGGCCCCATCGTGATCCAGGCGGCCGTGCCGGTGCTGCCGGAAGATGACGAGCACCGTCTCGCCGCGCGCGTGCTCGCGCAGGAGCACCGCATCTACCCGCAGGCGGTACGCTGGTTCTGCGAAGACCGGCTCGCCATCCGTAACGGCTGCGTCAGCCTGCGCGACGGGCCGACGGCGGCGGGGGCACTCGTGTCACCGCCGGCGGCGGCTTGAGCGTTAAGCCCTCATGAGCCCCACCTTCAAGCGCATTGCCCTGTTCGCCGCGTTGTCGCTCGCCGCGCACGCCGTGACGCTGGGCGGACTGCGCATTGCGGTGCCGGAAGCAGACGCGCCGGAAGTGCTGGAAACCCGCCTGGAACCCCAGGCGAAAGCGGTTCCCGCCCCGGTCGCCGCCCCCACGCCGCGCCGGGCCACGCCACGCGCCGCACCGCCGCCGACGCCCGCATCGCCGGCCCTTACGCTGCCCGGGCCGTCCCCGGCGCCGCGCGAGCAGGTGGCGGTGGCCGAAACCAGCGTCCCTGTCGCCGACCTGCCGCCCGAAACCCCGACGACAGCGCCCGCCCCACCGGAACCCGCAGCCCCGCTGGCGGTGCGTCAACTGCCCAGGCACGGCGAGATCCGCTACCAGGTGTTCTACGGCACCGACAAATTCTCGGTCGGCGCCGCACAAGCGGTGTGGGACACAACCGACAGCACCTACCGCATCCGCAGCCAGGCGGAGACCGAAGGCCTGGCCGAGCTCTTCGCCTCGCGTCGCTTTTCGTACGTGAGCGAGGGCCGCGTCACCCCCACCGGCCTGCAGCCTGACGCGCTGCTGGTATCGCGCGCGCGCCGCGGCCGCAGTGACGACTTCACCACGCGCTTCGACTGGGCGGTGCGCGAGCTGACCCTGGGCCCGCAGGCCGTCGCGCGACAGGTGCCGCTCGCCACGGGCACGCAGGACATCGTGAGCTTCACCTACCAGCTTGCGCTGCTGCCGCTCGCGCCCGGCCGTCTCGAACTGATCGTCACCAACGGCTTCAAGCTGGAGACCTACGAGGTCGAAGTGGGCAACGAAGAACTGCTCGAAACGCCGCTCGGAAACCTGCGTACCGTGCCGCTGCGGCAGATCCGCCGGCCGAACAAGGAAGGCGTCGAAATCTGGCTCGCGCTCGACTACCACCGCCTGCCCGTCCGCGTGCGCTTCCTCGACCGTGAGGGCCGCATGTCGGGCGAACAACTCGCGACCTCGATCCGTGTCAGCGCGGAGTAAGCCGCCGCGCGCGGGCGGCCGCTTGCGACCGGCGGCGGACGCGCGCAAGCGCGGCGACGATCGCCCCCGACGTCCGTTGCGGGCCGGCGAGACACCGGTCGCAGCCGACGACAAACTCGTGCCCGTGCACGAAGCGGTGCGGGCCCTGGGCCTGATGCTGAACGCCGCGAGCCCGGCCGACCGCGCACTGCACGCGTTCTTCCGCGCCCACGCGCACTTCGGCCAGCGCGACCGCGCGTTTATCGCCGAAACCGCGTTCGGGGCGCTGCGGCACCGCAGGGTGCTGGAAGCACTGCTGCCCCGCGTAACGCCGCATCTGCTCGTGCTCGGCACGCTGGCGCGCTTCGAAGGCTGGAGCGCGCAGCGACTCGCGCCCTACGCGGAACACGGCGATCTCGAACTCATGGCGCAACTGAAAGCGGGCCGGCTGGAAGACCTGCCGCTCGCCGTGCGCGCCGAACTGCCCGACTGGGTGGTGACCCGGCTGGAAGCCACGCACGACGCGGACGCCATCCTCGCGCTGGGCCGCGCGCTGGCCGCCCAGGCGCCACTCGATCTGCGCGTCAACACGATGAGCGCCACGCGCGAGACCGTGCTGGCGCAGCTCGCCGCCGAGGGCGTCCCGGCGCAGGCCACGCCGCACTCGCCGCTCGGCGTGCGCGTGCCCGCGCGCACGGCGCTCCAGAAGCATCCGCTGTTCCTGGGCGGCAAGGTGGAAGTGCAGGACGAGGGCAGCCAGTTGCTGTGCCTGCTGGTGGCCCCGCGGCGCGGCGAACTGGTGATCGATTTCTGCGCCGGCGCCGGCGGCAAGACGCTCGCGCTCGGCGCGCTCATGCAGTCGCACGGCCGCGTCTACGCCTACGACGTGTCGGCCTCGCGCATCGAAAAGCTCGGCCCGCGCCTGCGGCGCTCGGGGCTCTCCAACGTGCATCCGCAGGTGATCTCGTCGGAGAACGACATCCGCATCAAGCGGCTCGCCGGCAAGGCCGACCGCGTGCTGGTGGACGCGCCATGCAGCGGCCTCGGCACGTTGCGCCGCAACCCCGATCTCAAGTGGCGCATGCAGGAGTCCGGCATCGCCGAGCTCGCCGAAAAGCAGGCGCGCCTGCTCGCCGCCGCCGCGCGGCTGGTCAAGCCCGGCGGCCGGCTGGTCTACGCCACCTGCAGCATCCTCGGCGAGGAGAACGAAGCGATCGCGGACACCTTCGCCGCCGCGCATCCCGAATTCAAGCCCGTCGCGTGCAATGACATCCTGGCCATGCAGCGGGTGGCGCTCGATACCGGCCCTTATTTCAAGCTCTCCCCGGCGGTGCACGGCACCGACGGCTTCTTCGCGGCGGTGTTCGAGCGCGCCAAGGCGTCATGAAGGCGCGGCGCCTCTGGTGCGCGGCGCTCGCGCTGTGCAGTGGCCCCGCGTTCGCGCAACCCGTCACGCCGCCCGCGGAAAGCGCGCCGTTTCCCGCGCAGGGCACCGTGCAGTTCGCCTTCTCGCCGGGCCGCGACGGCGCGACCCTCATCATCGAGGCGATCGACGGCGCCCGCACACAGGTGCTGGTGCAGGCCTACAGCTTCACGCACCGGCGGATCGGCGCGGCGCTGATCCGCGCCCAGCGGCGCGGCGTGGAAGTGATGGTGGTCGCCGACGACGGCCAGACCCGCGGCGCGGAGGCCAAGCTCTACCGCAGCCTGCGCAACGCCCGCATCGAGGTGCGGCTCGACAACCAGCACAGCGCGGCGCACAACAAGGTGATGGTCATCGACGCCGACACCGCCGGCTGCGCGGTCGTCACCGGCAGCTACAACTTCACGCACGCGGCGGAAGACAAGAACGCCGAGAACGTGCTGGTGCTGCGCGGCAACCGGCCGCTGTGCGCCGCCTACCGCGACAACTGGCGGCGCCACCAGCTGCATTCGCAGTCCATCCGCTGAATCGCCGCGCGGGCGGCACCGGGTCGTGCGCTAGAATTCCGCATGGATTTCTCCGCCCTTGCCGATACCCTGACCGGCGCGCTGGCCGCGTTCCGTCAGCCGCGCACCGCCTGGCAATGGTTCGTCATCGGCCTGGCGCTCGCCGCCGGACTGGCGGCGCACATCGCGGTGCGGCGTTACGTGGGACGGCTGCTCGCGGCCGGCAACGCCCGGCAGCAGCAATTGTGGCTGCAGCGCCTCGTCTTCCCGGGGGCGGCGCTGGTGGTGGCGCTGATCGGACGTGCGGTGCTGAAGATCTCGCAGCCCACCCACCTGCTGAACGTCGCCGTCGCCCTGCTGCTCGCCATGATCATCGTGCGGGCGGTGGAACACGCGCTGCGCTACGTCTTCTCCCCCAGCGGCTGGCTGTCCGCCGTCATCCGCGTCATTGCGACGGTGGTCTGGATCGGCGCCGCGTTGCACCTGCTCGGGCTCGCGCCGGCCGTCCTCGAATTCCTCGACGCGATCGCCCTGTCGATCGGCAAGACCCGCATCTCGCTGCTCGACGTCGCGCAGGGAACGCTGTCCGTCGCGATCGCGCTGGTGATCGGCCTGTCGGTCAGCCGCTTCGCCGAACACCGGGTGATGGGCGCGGACAGCGTCGACATCAACATGCGGGTGATGTTCGCGAAGCTCGCCCGCGCGATCTGCATGGTGATCGCCCTGCTGGTGGCGCTCCCGGCGGTGGGCATCGACCTCACCGCGCTGTCGGTGTTCGGCGGCGCGCTGGGCGTGGGCCTCGGGCTGGGCCTGCAGAAGATCGCCAGCAACTACGTCAGCGGCTTCATCATCCTGCTCGACCGCTCGGTCAAGATCGGCGACAGCGTCACCATCGATGGCCGCAGCGGCACCCTCACCCATATGACCTCGCGCTACGTGGTGGTGCGGGGCGGCGACGGCACCGAAGCGCTCATCCCCAACGACACGCTGATCACCTCCACCGTCATCAACCAGACCTACAGCGACCGCCAGGCGCGCGCGTCCGTGCTGGTGACGGTGGCCCCCACCGCGGACGTGGACCGCGTCCTGGCGCTCATGACCGAAGCGGCAGCGCAGCATCCCCAAGTGCTCCGGCGCCCGGCGCCTAGCGCCAACATCCGCCTCTGGACGGACTACGGCCTGCAGCTCGAACTGGGGGTCTGGTACGAACAGCCCGCGGGTCCGGTCGCGTCCGACCTGCAACTGGCGCTCTGGCGGACCTTCCGGGACCACGGCATCGCGCTCGCCGCGCCACGCTCTGCAACCCTGCCCCCTCAGTAAAATAATCTTTTATATTCAATGGCTTGTTTTCCTGACAGCAAGCCCCATATACGGCTAGGATCAGGCGGGATTGTCCGGTAAACTCCGCCGCAATTTCGTTCATTTCATTCACTTTTTCGGGGCGCCATGTACTCAGGCCTGTTTGAACTGCCGTGGTGGGGTTATGTGGTCTACACGCTGGTGGTGACGCACATCACCATCGCGGCGGTCACGATCTACCTGCATCGCCATTCGGCGCACCGCGCGCTCGACCTGCACCCGGTCGTCTCGCACTTCTTCCGCCTGTGGCTGTGGATGACCACGGGCATGGACACCAAGGCCTGGACCGCGATCCACCGCAAGCATCATGCCCGCTGCGAGACGGAAGAAGACCCGCACAGCCCGCAAATCCTCGGCATCAACACGCTTCTGTTCCAGGGTGCCGATCTCTACAAGCGCGCCGCCAAGGATCAGGACATCCTGGAGAAGTTCGGCCATGGCACGCCGGACGACTGGCTGGAACGCAACGTGTACCACCCGCATAGCGTGTGGGGCATCGCACTGATGATGATCATCAATTTCGCCCTGTTCGGCTTCCTCGGCATCGTGATCTGGGTCGTGCAGATGGCCTGGATCCCGATTTTTGCCGCCGGCGTGATCAACGGCATCGGCCATTACGTCGGCTACCGCAGCTACGACGCCGAAGACGCGAGCCGCAACATCTCGCCCTGGGGCATCCTGATCGGCGGCGAGGAACTGCACAACAACCACCACGCCTACCCGACCTCCGCCCGGCTGTCGTCGAAATGGTACGAGTTCGACATCGGTTGGCTCTATATCCGCACGCTGGAGACCATCGGGCTCGCCGAGGTACACCGGGTGGCGCCACAGGTGAAGCTCGCAGCCGCCAAAGCGGATTGCGACGCCGCCACGCTGCAGGCGGTCATCACGCACCGCTACGACGTGCTGACGCAGTACGCCCGCACCCTCAAGGGCACCTGCGTCGACGAACTCCACAAGCTGCGCGCACGCGCGGTACGCGTGGACGGTTCGCTCCTGCGGCGTTCGCTGTCGAGCGAAACGCCCTCCCTGCAGGACGCCGAAAAGGCAGACCTGAAACAGGCGCTCGAGCACAGCAAGGTGCTGACCACCATCCACCACATGCGCGACGAACTCACCGCGCTGTGGCAACGCTCCACCGCCACCACCGACCAGTTGGTCGTGCAGTTGAACGACTGGTGCAAGCGGGCGGAAGCCAGCGGCATCTCCGCGCTGGAAAAATTCTCCAAGCGGCTGCGCAGCTACATCTGATCCGGAAGGTCGGGAAGGTCGGGTCAGGGTCAAATAAAAAGCCCGCCAATCGGCGGGCTTTTTTTCGGCTGGAACAACCGCGCTGCGGTTATTTCAGCTTCGTTTCCTTGTAGATCACGTGCTTGCGGACAACCGGATCGAATTTCTTGATCTCGAGCTTGTCCGGCGTCGTGCGCTTGTTCTTGGTCGTCGTGTAGAAATGGCCGGTGCCGGCCGACGATTCGAGCTTGATCTTTTCACGCATGGCGCGAACTCCTTACCGTAGAGGGGGCTAGATTTCGCCGCGCGCGCGCAAATCGGCGAGGACGACATCGATACCGTTCTTGTCGATGGTGCGCAGGCCGGCGGAGGTGACGCGCAGGCGCACCCAGCGGTTCTCGCTCTCGACCCAGAAGCGGCGGTATTGCAGATTGGGCAGGAAGCGACGATGCGTCTTGTTGTTCGCATGGGAAACGTGATTCCCGGTTTGCGGCTTCTTGCCGGTGACTTGGCATACGCGGGCCATGGCGGCCTCCGACTTGGAAAAGCCGCGAATTCTACACAGACTCAGGCACTTGCTCAACCCGAACCGCCGACCGCGCCAGACCGCCGCAAAGCCCCCGAAAACCCCGGGGGGAAGCCTAGAGCCTGTTATGGACTTAAACGTGCGCGGCGTTGAGCCAAAAGGGTCCGGATGCTAGGCGTGAGGAGGCCGCGTAGCCCCTCTACGC
>JBOIEQ010000172.1:0-8777 GCA_050741255.1 Burkholderiales bacterium
GCCGGCAGCGGATCTCGATCGTTTCGTCGCGGCGCTGGCCGCGCACTATGCGTAGGGTGTGCGCCGGCGCGGCGCTGCTCTGCGGGCTGGCCGGCTGCATCACGCCGCCCGCGTACGTGCCGCCGGACGGCGTCGAACGCTACAAGGAATCCCACCTCGCGTGCATGAGCCTGATGTACGCGGTGCGCGACATCCACGGGCCGCCGAGCTGGAACATTTACGGCTATTGCATGCGGCAGAAGGGCTATCCGCCGAAAGCGGACGAGTCCGCGCCGAGCTGATGAAACCAACGGCCCTCAGTTCACGTCGAGCGCGTGCCGCTTCAACTCGGCCAGCGGCGCGATTTCCAGCGTCGCCTCGTGCGTCGAGGCCAGCACGACCGCCGGCGCGTGGCCGGCGTCGTAGGCCTCCTTCCAGCGCGCGGCGCACAGGCACCACCGGTTGCCGGGCTGCAGGCCGGGAAAGCCGAAGGCCGGCACCGGCGTGCTGAGATCGTTGCCGCGCGCCTTGGAGAACGCCAGGAATTCCTGCGTCATCTGCGCGCAGACCGTGTGCAGTCCCAGGTCGTCGGGACCGGTGCGGCAGCTGCCGTCGCGGTAAAACCCGGTGACCGGGCCGCGCTCACCTTCGCAGCACGGCTTCAGCGGTTCGCCCAGCACGTTGCGCGGGAATTCGTTCTTCATGTCCATCGCGCGCTGCCTATTCCGCCTTGATGCCGGCGTCCTTGATCACCTTCGCGTACTTCGCGTTTTCCGCGCGGATGAACGCGCCGAACTCCTCGGGCGTGTTCGCCAGCGGATCGCCGCCCAGCGGCGCCAGGCGGTCGCGGATGCCGGGATCGGCGGCGGCGCGTTTCACGTCGGCCTGGATCTTCGCAATCACATCGGCGGGGGTGCCGGCGGGGGCGAGGAAGCCGAACCACTGGGTGGACTCGAACTTCACGCCGGACTCGTTCATCGTCGGCACGTCCGGGATCGCCGCCGCGCGCTGCGCGGCGGTGACTGCGATGCCGTGGAGGCGGCCGGACTTGATGTGCGGGATGACCGGCGCCAGGCCCAGGATCGCGGTCGGGATCTGGCCGCCGACGAGATCGGTGGTGGCCGGCGCGGCCCCTTTGTACGGTACGTGCAGGAGGTTGAAGCCCGCGTTGCGGTTCAGCCACTCGCCCGCGAGATGCTGCGTGCTGCCGGTGCCGCTGGAGCCGAACGGCAGTCCGCCCGCGGTGCGCTTCGACAGTGCGATCAGTTCCTTCACCGTCTTCACCGGCAGCGAGGCGTGCACGACGATGATGTTGGGGTAGGTCGCGGCGAGCGAAATCGGCGCCAGGTCCTTGAAGGCGTCATAGGGCATCTTCGCGTACAGCGCCGGGTTGAGCGCCACCTCGGCGGGCGAACACACCAGCAGGAGGTAGCCGTCCTTCGGCGCGCGTACGACGACCTCCGCGCCGATCATGCCGCTCGCGCCGGGCCGGTTCTCGATGATCACCGACTGTCCCCAGTACTCGTTCAGCTTGAGGCCGAAGGCGCGCGCGGTGGTGTCGAGGCCGCCGCCGGCGGGGAAAGGCACGATCATGCGCACCGGCTTGGCCGGGAAGGCCTGGGCGTGCGCGCCGGCGGCGCACAGGCCCTGCGCGACCAGCACGGCCGCGGTCAGACGGAACAAGGCGGGCAAGGGGCCCATGGCGCGCACTCCTGAAACGGGGGAGGCGCTACTGTAATCGTTCGTCGCGGGCGGCGGCAATGGCCGTGGTGCGCGGGAGGACGTTCATTTCCAGCAGGACGAACGCCGCGAGCCACAGCGCCGCGTCCCAGGCGTCGAACCACTCGCCGCGCCACGCCCACGCGCCCACCAGCACCGCCAGTCCCGCATAGAGCGTTCCCGCTGCGCGCGTGACGCCCGTGCGGTGCCGCGCGGCCCATGCGGGCTGCCGGACCTCGACTTCCAGCAGCAGCACGACCGCGATCCACAGCGCTGCGTTGGCCGCGTCCAGCCAGTCCGCGCTGCGCAGGTAGCCGACCTCCGCAAGGAGGATGCCGGCGAGGGCGACCAGGCGCAGACCGTCGAGCGCCCGGCGCCGGACCCCGTGCAGCCACGCCGGCCGGCGGGTTTCGAGGTCGAACATCAGGAGCAGCGCCAGCCAGGCCGCCGATTCCAGCGCTTCGGTGGATTCGCCGCGCCACGCGAAAACCGCGAGGTTGACCGCGAGGGCGGCGAACAGTGCGCCTTTGACGACCGCCCACCCGCGAGGCGGGTCCTCAGCCACGCGCGGGGTGCGGGGACGGGGCGTAACGCTGTGGCAACAGCGAGCCGATCAGCATGCCGGCGATCGACACGGCGAGCCCGATCAGTTGCGGCGGTACCGGGCTCGCTTCGCCGACCAGGATTTCGACCAGGATCCAGGAGGAGAGCCCGCCGAGGGTCGCCGCCAGCGCGCCCTGGGTGCTCGCCCGCTTCCAGAACGCGCCGAACACCAGCGGCACGAAGGCGCCCGCCAGCGTGATCTTGTAGGCCGATTCGACCATCTTGAAGATCGACAATTCCGAATGCAGGGCGAAGGCCAGCACGATGCCGGTAAACACCACGAGGGTGCCGCGCATGACCCACAGGAAGTGGCGATCGCTGATGCCGGGCACGCAGCCCTTCACGATGTTCTCCGCGAAGGTCACCGAGGGTGCCAGCAGCGTCGCCGAGGAGCAGCTCATGATGGCCGAGAGCACCGCGCCGAAGAACAGCACCTGGGCCAGGAGCGGCATGCGCGTGAGCACCAGCGTGGGCAGGATCAGTTGCGAGTCCTTTTCCAGCAGGTCGCCGAAGACCTTGGGGTCGATCAGCGTGGCCGCGTAGGCGATGAACATCGGGACGAAAGTAAAGCAGAAGTAGATCGAGGCGCCGAGCACCGAACCCCAGACGGCGATCCGGGCGCTACGGGCGGAGGTGATGCGCTGGAACACGTCCTGCTGCGGCACCGAGCCCAGCATCATCGTGACGCCGGCGCCGAGGAAGGTCACCCACAGCCACGGGTCCGCCGGCGGAAAGAAGTCGAGCTTGCCAGCATCCGCCGCATGCTGCACCACCGGGCCGACGCCGCCGGTCATGCCGCTCACGAGCCAGCCGATGTAGAGCAGCCCGCCCATGCTCACCGACATCTGCACGAAGTCGAGGATGGCCACCGAGAACATGCCGCCGAAGGCGGTGTAGGTCAGCACGATCGCCGCGCCCAGCACCATGCCGAGCTCGGGACTGACCGCGCCGTCGGTGACGACGCTGAAGATGAGGCCGAGCGCCTTGATCTGTGCCGCGACCCAGCCGAGGTAGGAGCCGACGATGCACAGCGACGTGATGACCTCCACCGTGCGGTTGTAGCGCAGGCGGTAGAAGTCGCCGACCGTCAGGATGTTGAGCTTGTAGAGCTGGGTCGCGAAGAAGAAACCGGCGATGACGAGGCACAGGGACGAGCCGAAGGGATCGGCCACCACGCCGCCCAGGCCTTCCTTGACGAATTGCGCGGAAACACCGAACACCGCTTCCGCGCCGAACCAGGTGGCGAACACCGTGGCGGTGACCACCGGCAGCGGCAGACTGCGCCCGGCGACCGCGAAGTCCTTCACGTTGTGCACGCGGGTCGCGGCCCACAGGCCGATGGCCACGGACACCATCAAGTATGCGATGACGAACCAGATCAGCATGCGGCAGCAGGAAAGACGACTGCGCGAATTCTAGCAACGAATGTTGCGGCGCAGCGAGTGCGCGTGGCGCGGTGGGAACCGTCTAGTGCAGGGCGAACCACAGTGCCCAGGCGGCGACGACCGCGCAGCCGCCCATGGCGACCGTCAGCGCGACGAGCCACCGCCGCTGGCGCCGCGCCCGCGCGGCGAGGCGCGCGAGTTCCGCCCGCAGGGGGGCGTCCCGGTCGGTGTCGAGGTACTGCCCGATGAGCTGCGGCAGCCGCGGCAGCAGCGCGGCCAGCGCGGGCCACTCGGTCCGCAGGCGCCGGAAGAGCCCCGGCAGGCCCACCTGCTCGGCCATCCACTTTTCCAGCAGCGGGCGCGCCGTCGACCACAGGTCGAGTTCGGGATCGAGGTCGCGGCCGAGGCCCTCGATGTTGAGCAGGGTCTTCTGCAGCAGCACGAGCTGCGGCTGGACTTCCATGTTGAAGCGCCGCGCGGTGGAAAAGAGCCGCACCAGGACCTTGCCGAAAGAGATGTCCTTCAGCGGCCGGTCGAAGATCGGCTCGCACACCGCGCGGATCGCCACTTCGAATTCGTCGGCGCGCGTGTCGCGCGGCACCCAGCCCGATTCGATGTGCACCTCGGCCACGCGCCGGTAATCGCGGCGGAAAAAGGCGTGGAAATTCTGCGCGAGGTAATTCTTGTCGCTGTCGGTCAGCGTACCCATGATGCCGAAGTCGAGCGCGACGTAGCGCCCTTCCGGCGTGACGAGGATGTTGCCGGGGTGCATGTCGGCGTGGAAGTAGCCATCGCGCAGGACCTGGGTGAAGAAGATCTCCACGCCGGCGCGCGACAGTGCCTTCAGGTCGACACCCTGCACGCGCAGCGCTTCCACCTGCGAGACCGGCGTGCCGTGCATGCGCTGCATCACCATTACGCCGGTGGAACACCAGTCCCAGTAGACCTCGGGCACCAGCAGCAGCGGCGAATCGCGGAAATTGCGGCGCAGCTGCGCGCAGTTCGCGGCCTCGCGCATCAGGTCGAGTTCGTCCTCCAGGTGCTTGGCGAATTCGGCGATGACTTCGTGCGGCTTCAGCCGCCGGCCGTCCGCCCACAGCCACTCGATCAGGGTGGCCGCGCCGTGCAGCAGCGCGAGGTCCTCCGCGATGACCGCGGCGATGCCCGGCCGCAGGATCTTGACCGCGGCCTCCCGACCGTCCGGCAGTTGCGCCAGATGCACCTGCGCGACCGAGGCGCTGGCGACGGGCTCGGCGTCGAAGCGGCGGAACACCTGCTCGAGCGGCTTGCCGTATGCGCGTTCCAGCGTGGCGCGCGCTTCCGCCGCCGGAAACGGCGGCACGTGGTCCTGCAGTTTGGCAAGTTCGTCGGCGATGTCGGTCGGCAGCAGGTCGCGCCGCGTCGACAGCATCTGGCCGAACTTGACGAAGATCGGGCCCAGCGCTTCCAGCGCCTCGCGCAGCCGCTGCGCGCGCGGTGTCGTCGGCCGGCGGCGGCGCCACGGCGCGAGCACGCGCAGGCCCGCCCGCACGCCGCGCACGCGCTCGTGGCCGAGGAAGAATTCGTCGAGCTCGAAACGCAGCGCAACGATGATGATGCGGAACAGCCGGAACATGGCGGGGGCCGGAGAAGGCCGGGGCCGCAGTATAGCGAATCAGTCCCGCCGCCCCGCCGCGGGCGGTGCCCGCTGACCGGGCGCCCGCCGCGTCAGCGTTGCGCGACCGGTTCGGTGGCGGGCAGCAATTCGTAGACGAGCCAGTCCCCGCGCTGGTACAGCGGTTCCGCGCCCCACGCCATCATGAAGAGAATTTTGCGTTGCCACCGCGACTCGTGGCGCACGATGCGGCCGGGCGCCGGGGCGTACCACAGGTCCTCGGTGATCTCGCTCTGGCCGTACTCGCGGTCGAAGTTGCCGCCCCAGGTGACGCGGCGGATCCGGATCGCGTCGAACTCGCCCGCCGGTACCTTGACGCGCTCCCAGCCGCGCACCCAGCCCTGCACGGTCACGGTGTCGCCGCCGCTCGCCGCGGCCTCGCGCCCGGTGACACGTTCCTGCCACGACTGGCCCGCGGCGAGCGGGAAGACGAGCGCGGGATAGGCGGGGCTGAAGGTTTGCAGCCGGTCGTCCGCCAGCAGGTGCGTGATCCAGCGCAGGTCGGTCGTCAGCGTCCAGCGGCCGCTGCGCAGGCCGCTGGCCTCGATGACGAAGCGGTCCGCGGTGGATTCCACCACGCGCTGGCGCTCGACGCCGCGCGCTTCCTTCGAGTAGCCGCTGGAGACGCGGTAGGCCCACTGGTCGCCCACGCGCGGCGCGGGCGGCGCCTCGACGCGCGTGACGCCGCCGGGGCCGGTCGTCTGGCCCGCGCAGCCGGCCAGCGCGAGCAGCAGCGCCGCGGCCGCTGCCCGGCTTTTCATTGCGCCAGCGTTGCGCGCCGGTCGCCGGCGGGGAGCAGTTCCATGACGGTCAGGTCGCCGAGCATGTACTTCTCCGAACCCCGCTGCACCCAGCTCATCAGCCGCTGCCAGCTCGACGTGCTGCGCACGACGCGGCCGATGCTGGGGGCATACCAGAGTTCCTCGGTGATCTCGCTCTGTCCGAAGCTGCGGTCGTCGAAGTTGCCGCCGAAAGTCACGCGCCGGATGCGGATGGCGTCGAATTCGCCCGCCGGCACCTTGACGCGTTCCCAGCCGAGCACCTTGCCCTGGACCGTGACCCGGTTGGTACCGGTGCTGCCGCCGAGGGCCTGGGGCTGGATGACGCGCCCGTCCACCTTGACGTTCCAGCTTTGGCCCGCGGCGAGCGGGAAGACCAGCGCAGGATAGGCGGGGCTGAACGCGTTCACGCTGTCGTCGCCCAGCATGTGGGTGAGCCACTGCAGGTCGGGGGTGATCGTCGCGCGGCCTTCCTGGAAGCCCGAGGATTCGATCACGACGGTGTTGCCGGAGGCTTCGACCACGCGCTGCCGCAGCACGCCCTTCGACGTGCGCGAGTACCCGCTGCTGACTTCATAGGCCCACTGGTCGCCGACTTTCGGCGCGGCCGGTGCGTTGACGCTGGTGACGCCGCCGGGGCCGACGGGATTGCCGGCGCAACCGGCGAGGAGCGCGAATACGGCGAGCAGCGCCGCCAACGGGCCTGCGGAACGCGGAAGTCGGATGCTGTGCATGTGAGTCTCCTGTGAGGGATGACGGGTTGAGTGCGTTACTGCGGGAGTGACTGCACGAGGGCCGCGCGCTGGTCCGCCGGCAGCAACTCGCGGACGAGCCAGTCGCCGTGCAGGTAGAGCGGGCCGTCGCGCAGCCGGGTGTAGTGGACCAGGCGCTTCCAGCGCGAGTCGTGGCGGACGACACGGCCGATGCTGGGGGCGTACCACAGGTCCTCGACGATCTCGCTCTGCGAATAGTCGGAGGTGAAATTGCCGCCCCAGGTGACGCGCCGGATCCTGATCACGTCGAATTCACCGGCCGGCACCCGGATGCGCTCCCAGCCGGTGACCCAGCCCTGGACCGTGACGCCGTCGGTGGGGCCCACGACGTTGCGGAAGGCGATATCCGGTCCGTCATCGCGCCCGCGGACCTTGATATCCCATTTCTGGCCGGCGGCGAGCGGGAAAACCAGCGACGGATAGGCGGGACTGAACGTCTGCACACGGTCGTCCGCGAGCGGATGCGTGATCCACTGCAGATCGGGGGTCATCGTCCAGCGGCCCGAGCGGAAGCCCGTCGCCTCGACAACGACGCGGTCGGCGGCGGCTTCCACCACGCGGTGCTGTTCCTCGCCGAACGTTGCTTTCGAGTACCCGCTGGACACGCGGTAGGCCCACGCGTCGCCGGTCTTGGCGGGCGCTGGCGCGTTGACGCTGGTGATGCCGCCGGGGCCGACGGGATTGCCGGTCATGCAACCGCTCACGGACAGGACGAACGCACTCCATGCAAGCAGACGGCAGCAGCGAATGGCACGCATGGCATCACCTCCGGTGGGGTGCAGGTTGCAGGGGAGCGAGCCGCGCTTCCAGGCGCGCCAGGCCGTCGCGCAGGTCGTCGACGCCGCGATTGAACGCCGCGACATCGTCGCGGCCGGCCACCAGCGGCCGCTCTTCGGTCCAGTACGCGGCGAAGGACCGGGCGAGGGGTTCGAAACTTTCGCGCGGCCAGCGGGCGAGCGCCCGCGCGGCCTGTGCCAGGCGGTGCGCGGCGACGTCGCCGACCACGCGGGAGAGGTCTTCCTCGGCCTCCCAGCGCAGGTGCTCGGCGAGAAAGCCAAGTTCACGCGCGAGCGCCGTGTCCCCTTCGACGCTCACCGCGCGCCAGGCCGCGGCGTCGCGCAGGGCGAGCCGCGCGAGTACCGGGGGGGTGAGCCGCAGCGTCAGGTCGGGCGCCGCGTCGGCGGCGCCCGGCTGCCACAAGCCCTCGGCGGTCAGCGTCAGCGCCAGCACGAACGGCACGCTGTGCACGTGCACGGTGCGGCCCGCGAAGGGCTTGAGCCGCGCGCGCGCCCAGGCGGCCGGCGCGAGTACGTGGTTGACCGCGGCGGCGGCCGTGCGACTGGCGGCGAGATCCAACCCGGGCAGCATCGTCGCGTCCGCGTGCTCAGTCCTGCTGGATACCGGCGAGCAGCCAGCCGCCGCCGCCAAGCCGCGGCTTTTCCAGGTGCCAGGTCTCGGTGAAGGGTTCGGCGACGCCCGTGCCTTCGCGCAGTTGTCCGCTGAAGCGCACGCTCGCGACGTAGTGGTTGCCCTCGGTCACGACGGCGAGTACCTGCGCGTCGAGGTTGACGACCTCCGTGCGCGCCGCACCCGGCGCGCTCTGGCTCAGGTCCGACTCGATCTCGCGATACATCTCGTCGCTCAGCACGTCGCGCAGCGCGGACACATCGGCGGCGTCGTAGGCCTGCTGCAGCCGGGTGAAGTTGAGCTTGGCATGCCGGGCGAAGGCCGCAGCGTCGAAGTCCGGCGGAAAGGCCGGCGCGGCGGCGGCCGTACCGGCACCCGCGGGCTGAAACCAGGCCTTGCCGGCGACGGGCGCGGGCGCGCGCGCGGGTTCCGGCGTGGCGCCTCCCCCGAAGTTCACCGGCTGCGGCCGGCCGGCCGG
>JBOIEQ010000173.1:0-8776 GCA_050741255.1 Burkholderiales bacterium
GACCTGCACTATCTTCACGCTTGCCGCGCCGGGGCTCGCGCCTGCCCAGGCCGCCGCGCCTGCCGCCACAAAACCCGCGCCGGCCGCCGCCGAGGAAGTCTCCGCGCTCATTTCGGCCGACGAGGAGGCCACGCTGTCGTCACAAATGGCGGGCCGCATCAAGCGCCTGAACGTGAACATCGGCCAGGGCTTCGGCCGCGGCACGGTGCTGCTCGAATTCGACTGTCCGGAGCAGGAGGCGCGCTTCCTCGCCGCCCAATCCGAGCTCGTGGGCGCGCGCGAAACGCATACCGCCAAGCTGCGCCTGCAGGGGCTCGGCGCCGCCGGCGAACTGGAAGTGACGCTGGCCGCGGCCGCGGTCGAGAAGGCGCGCGCGCAGCTCGCGGTGGCGGAAGCGCAGACGGGCTTCTGCAAGGTCACCGCGCCGTACGCCGGCCGCGTGGCGCGCCTCAAGGTCAAGGCCTACGAAACCGTGGGCGCGGGCCAGCCGCTGATGGACGTGGTGAGCCAGTCGCGCCTGAAGGCGCAGTTGCTGGCGCCGGCCGCCTGGCTGGCGTGGCTGAAACCGGGCCTGCCGGTGAACATCAGGATCCGCGAGACCGGCAAGGAATATCCGGCGAAGGTCGCGCGCATCAACTCGCGGGTGGACGCCGTGAACCAGGCGATCGAAGTCGAAGTCCAGTTCGACGGCCGGGCCTCCGCCGGGCTGCTGCCCGGCATGGTCGGCGTGGCGACGTTTCCCACGCGCCCACAGTAGGGGCTGCGCCCTGCTGGGCGCGTGAGGGGTGAGGCGGGAGGGGTGAGGGGGTAAGCTTCACTGCCTTTTCCTCACCCCTTACTCTTCACCCCTCACCCGCTCATTCATGAGCTCTGCACCTTCGACTACACCCGAGATCGCCCTGCTCGAGCTCGAGCGCCGGCTGCGCGCCTGCCGCTCCGGGCGCGAGGCGGGCTTCGTCGCGGTCAACGACACCGCCGGGTTGCTGCGCTTCGAGCAGGCCGTGCTGCTCGAGCGCGACGCGCTGGGGCGACTGGCGGTGGCAGCGGTCTCCGGCCTCGGCGAGGCGGATGCGGCGAGCCCCTTCAGCCAGTGGCTCGCGCAGGCGGCGGAGGCCCTGCTCGCCGCCGGCACCGGGGTGCGCGCGGTCACCGCGGCTGATCTGCCGGCGGCGCTGGCCGCCGACTGGGCCGAGTTTTCCCTCCCGCACATCCTCTTCGCGCCGCTCGCGGCGGCCGACGGCAAGGTCCTCGGCGCGCTGTGGTTCGCCGCCGACCAGCCGTTCGGCGACCGCGAGCGCGGGCTCGCGCAGTGGATCGCGGAGGCCGTCGCCTTCGCGCTGTGGAGCTGGCACCGCCGGCGCTGGGAGTGGCTGGACTGGCAGCGGCTGTCCTGGCGGCGCTGGACGAAGCGCACGCGCTGGATCGTCGGCGCGGCGGTCGCGGCGGCGATCCTGTTCCCGGTGCGCCTGTCCGCGCTGGCGCCGGCGGAGATCGTGCCGGCGAAACCGCTGCCGATCGCGGCGCCGATGGACGGCGTGGTCGAGCGCATCGCGGTGACGCCCAACCAGACGGTGAAGGCCGGCGAATTGCTGCTGGTCATCGACGACACGCAAGCGCGCAACAAGCTTGCGGTCGCGCAGAAGTCGCTGGAGATCGCGCGCGCCGACTTCGCCCGCGCCACCAACAAGGCCTTCAGCGACGATGCGAGCAAGGCGGAGGTGCTGATCCTCGATGCGCGGGTGAAGGAACGCGCGGCGGAAGTCGCTTACCTCACTGAACTCGTCGAACGCTGCCGCATCACCGCGCCGGCGGACGGCATCGCGATCTTCGCGGACGCCGACGAGTGGCGCGGCCGCCCCGTGCAGACCGGCGAGCGTGTCATGACCGTGGCTGATCCGAAGGCGGTGCTGGTGTCCGTGTTCCTGTCGCCGGACGACGCGATCCAGCTCGAAACCGGCGGGCGGGTGAAGCTCTTTCTCAATGCGAAGCCGCTGTCGTCGTTCTCGGGCCGCATCGTGCAGACGAGCTACGACACGATGTCCACCCCGGACGGCGCGCCGGCCTACCTGATCAAGGCGAGGCTCGACGTCGACGAGGATCCGCCGCGCATCGGCCTCAAGGGCACGGCCAAGGTTTACGGCGGCTGGGTGCCGCTGTCGTACTACCTGCTGCGGCGGCCGCTGGGATTCCTGCGGCGGGCCGTCGGGATCTAGAACGTCAGCCTGCCCGCAGCAGGTCCAGCAGCGTGCGCGCGGAAGGCAACTGTTCCAGCGTCGCGACGTGTCCGATGACCTTTTCGATCCCGGCGTCCGGCAGCCGCCCCCGCGCGTAGGTCCGGAACTTGTCCTCGATCTGGCGCCGCGACAACGGGTTTTCCGGCGCGCCGAGCGGATGTTCGCAGCGCGCGGAGAATTTCGCGCCATCCGTCATCTCCGCTTCCACGATTGCCGTCACGCCGGTCAGCGCGGGATCGCACACGCACTCCACGGTCTCGACCGCGAAGCGCGCGAGCGCCGGGTCGGCGTAGCGCGCCGGTTCGAACTGGTCGAGCGTCAGCGCGCGGTCGTGCAATACGGCGGCCGCGGCGTAGTGCGACGAGAGCATCGCCTCGAACTTGCCCTGGTAGCGCGGGAAAATGGCGTGCATGTCGAATACCGTCTTGCCGGTGATGACGCGGAGCTTACGCACGGCTGTCACCGGAACAGCGTTCTTCTCCACCAGCGCGACCAGCGCCGTGATCACGCCCTGGATGGTGGCGGCCGATGGCCACAGGCGCAGCGCGATCTGCTCCAGTTCCCAGCGCTCGCCCAGTCCTTCCACGGCCCGTTCCGGGCGCGAGCCCTCCGCGTAGGCCTGATACAGGCCGCCGTCCTTCACGGTGAGGAAATCGCGCGGCGCGACGAAGTCCTGTTGCGCGAGCAGCGCCGCCATCAGTCCGGACAGCCCGCCGCGGATCTGGTGGAACTTCACCATGGGCGTGCCCCAGGCGCCGTAGGTGCCGGCGGCTTGGCTGCCGGCGAGACCGAACGCGCGGCTCATCTTGTCCGCGTCGAGGCCGAGCAGGCGGCCCACCGCCGCCGCCGCGCCGAACGGCCCGAGGATGCCGGGCGCGTGCCAGCCGCGCGCGCGGAAGGACTTGAAATCAAAGCCGAGGCCCACGCGCGTGGTGATCTCGCTGCCGGCCGCGAGCGCGGCGAGCAGGTCCCCGCCGCTGGCGCCATCGCGTTCCGCAATCGCCAGCGCAGGCGGCACGACCGAGGGCGTCACGTGCGTCATCACCGGGCGGTAGGCGTCGCTCATGGTGACGGCGGCGATGAGGAAGCCGTTCAGCAGCGTCGCGCCGGTGAGCGAGGCATGGTCGCCGCCGATGATGCTGCTTTCGCGCGACTGCGCCATCGCCTGCGCGAAGGCCGTCACTTGCGGCGTTTCCTCGCCGCGATGCCCCGCGAACGCGCACGCGAGCGCGTCGAGCAGCAGTGTCTTGGTGTGTTCGCGCGCGGCAGGCGCGATGCGGTCGCAGGTGAGGGTGGCGGCGAACTGCGCGAGCGTCTGGGTGACTTCCTGTGTCATGAATCCGGTTCCGGTATCGAAGGGGCGGAGTCTAAACCACTCCGCGCCGCCGGCTTCCACGCTATCCTGCGCCTTCCGCCGTGATGCCGACGGTTGACGAGAGCGACCATGCCTATCATCACCGCGATCGAAGCGCACCACATCCGCGTCCCCTTCGACATGGGCGCGCCGCCGACGGTCTTCGCCGGGATGGCGTGGACAGCGATCGACAGCCTGTTCGTGCGGGTGGTCACCGACGACGGGCGCGAAGGCTGGGGCGAGGGGTGGGGCCATGCCGCTTGCGCGGCGACGCAAACCGCGCTGGAGACGATGGTCGGGCCGGCATGCCTGGGCGCGGACGCCGCCGACGTGAGCGGCCTCCACACGCGCATGGCGCAGCGCTTCCATATCTCGGGGCGCGGCGGACCGGTGACCTATGCTCTGTCCGCCATCGACATCGCGCTATGGGACCTCGCGGCGCAGCGCGCGAACCTGCCGCTTTATCGACTGCTCGGCGGCGCGCCCTGCGATGGCCTCGACGCCTACGCCAGCCTGCTGCGCTACGGCGCGGCGGACGCGGTGGCGGCTGCGATCAGCCGTGCGAAGGCGCGCGGTTACCGGGAAGTGAAGTTGCACGAAATCGATCTCGACGTCGTGCGTGCAGCGCGGGCGGCGGGCGGCGATGCGCTGCGGCTGACGCTCGACACCAATTGTCCGTGGAGCGTGGAGGAAGCGATTGCGAAGGCGCGGGCGCTCGCCGGCTGCAATCTCGCGTGGCTGGAAGAACCGGTGTGGCCACCCGAGGATCACGCCGGACTCGCGCGGGTCCGGCGTGAAGGCGGCATCCCGGTCGCCGCGGGCGAGAATGTCGTCAGCGCGGTCGAGTTCACGCAGTTGTTCGAGGCAGGGTCCGTGGACGTCGCGCAGCCCAGCGTGATCAAGCTGGGCGGCATCACCCCGGTGATCGACGCCGCGCGGCGCGCGGCGCGGGCCGGCGTGACCTACGTGCCGCATTGCGCTTATTTTGGCCCGGGTTACCTGGCGTCGCTGCATCTGGGTGCCGCGCTGGCGCCCACCGCTGGTTTCGAACGCCTGTACCTGGATCTGGAGGCGAGTCCGTACGGCGCGGCAGTGGAAGCGCAGGCGGGTCGCGTCTCCGTCCCGCAGGGCGCCGGGCTGGGCGTGGCGCCCGACACCGGCGTCATCGACCGCTATCGCGTGGGCAAGGCCGTGCTGCTGCGATAATCGCTTTTCTTTACGCAGGAACGGTCATGAAAATCGCGGTGATGGGTTCCGGCGGCGTCGGCGGCTTTTTCGGCGGCCGGCTCGCACATATCGGCTGTGACGTGCACTTCGTTGCGCGCGGCGGCCATTTGCGCGCCATGCGCCAGCACGGGCTGACAATCCAGAACGCGGCACAGGGCAACCTGCACGTGGCCAAAGTGAATGTCACCGACGATCCCGCGAAAATCGGCCGCGCGGATCTCGTCATCATTGCGGTGAAGCTGAAGGACACCGACAGCGCCGCGGAAGCGGTGAAGCCCATCGTCGGCCCCGACACCACGGTGCTGTCGCTGCAGAACGGCGTGATCAAGGACGACATCCTGCGCTGCCACTTCGCCGGCGACCAGATCCTGGGCGGCGTCGCGTACGTGGCCACGCATGTCGCGCGCCCCGGCGTGATCGAGCAGGTGGGCACGATGCAGCGGCTGGTGTTCGGCGAGTACGACGGCACGCGCACGCTGCGGGTGGAATGGCTGCTCGATGCGCTGACGCGCGCGGGCGTGCAGGCGGAGGTCAGTACCGATATCCGGCGCACACTGTGGGAGAAGTACACCTTCCTGGTCGGCCTCTCCGGCACGACGGCCACGATGCGCTCGACGATCGGGCCCATCCGCGCAAACCCGCAAACCCGCGCCTTCCTGCACGACCTCATGAAGGAGGTGGTGGCGGTCGGCCGCGCGCACGGCGTGGCGCTGCCGGCGGACTATGCCGACGATCGTCTGAAATTTGCCGACACCGTGCCCGCCACCATGACCTCGTCCATGCACCACGACCTCGAGCGCGGCAACGCGCTGGAAGCCGAATGGCTGTCGGGCGGGGTGGTGACGCTGGGCAAGGCGGTCAATGTGCCGACACCGGCCAATCGCGCGGTGTGGGACGTGTTGGCCCTGCACGCCAACGGGCGGCCAAGTCCTTGAAATCGTGGTCCCCTGTTTCGCGGGGAACCCCGCCGCCGGCAACCCAATATATCGGTGGCGGCGCAACGGGAATCTTTGGCATGATGGCGCATAACATTGATTCCCAGAGTTTTTCGAAGTGTGCACTATCTGGTTGGCCGTATCCCGGTTTCCGGTTGGCCGTATCGTTGCCAGCGAAATCAAGTTAGCCATCACAAGTCGGGTGGTAGCGATGAAGGACGCATACGAGAAATGGGACGCGCTTTGCAAGGAGTTTGAAATCGCTCGCGACGCGCACAATGCTGCATATATAGCTGTAACTCAGGGTTTCGCCCGGGTCGCAAAAGGAACTGGCGGGAATCCGACTGAACAAGAGTTGGATGTCTACGAAGAAACCTCGAAGAATCTTGACGAGATAAAGCGGCTAATGGACGAGTTCGTGAAAGCAAACACGTAACCGCCCCAACGGGCTGCCATGGCGTAAGGAATTCGCATGTTTGGTCTATTTCGACGAAAACCAAAGTACACCGGGGAGCAGATTCTTGCGCAACTGGGCCGCGCCGCGGGTGGAATAGTCTCTGCGGCAGAGGAGTCCGGTGACGTCATGATCGGACTAAAGGGCGCGGCTGTTGTTGCTGCGATGATCAAGGAAGCAGACCGCTGCTTCGGGATCACGGTGCAGCCAGAAACGATCTTTGCCCACTTTGTCGCGGTGATTCAAGAGCAAGACCTAGCGAAGATGGCTGAGATGACGAAAGAAATGGCCAACGCCCTTCAGAAAGTCGAAGGCCCTCTTCACCGAGGCGGACTCATTCATTTTTGGTTTAAGGGATACAACTGACAGGTTTCACGGTGATGGCTAACAACACGCCGCACACGGACGAAGGGAACCCGCGGAGTCAGACACACGGCTATTCTGCGCAACCCGTGGTGTCAGCCACACGGTTATTCTGAACTGACGGCTCGCATCGTGTCCTACTCCTTCTCGATCCCCGCCGCCGCCATCAGCTTGCCGAGCAGCGCGCTTTCCGTGCGCGTATAGGCGCGCAGGTCCACCGGCGAGCCGCCGACGAGTTCCAGTCCCAGGTCGTTCAGCCGCCGTTTCGATTCCGGCACGTTCAGCGCGGCGGTGACGTCGCGGTTCAACTGCTCGACCAGCGCCGCCGGCAGGCCGGGCGGGGCGTAAAGCGCCAGCCAGCTCGTCAGCTCGAATCCCGGATAGATGCTCGCGAGGGTCGGCACGCCCGGCATGGCCGCCGACGGCTGCGCGGTCGTCACCCCCAGTGCGCGCAGCTTGCCGGCCTGCACGAAGGGCAGGGCGCCGAGCACGCTGTTGAAGTTGACCGGCACCTGGCCGCTCAGGATGTCCACGGTGGCGGACGATCCTCCCTTGTAAGGCACGTGCGTGAGCCGGATGCCGGCGCGGGATTCCAGCAGCACCATCGCAAGGTGCTGGATGCCGCCGACGCCGGAGGTGGCGTAGGAAAGCTGGCCCGGATTCTTCTTCGCCAGCGCCACGAATTCGGGAATGGTTTTCGCGGGCAGCGAAGGATGGATTACCAGCACGAGGCTGGACGTGGACAGCAGTGAGACGGGCGTCAGGTCGCGGTCGAAGTCGTACAGCACGGTCTTCCGCAGATGCGGGTAGGCGGTGATGGGACCGCTGTTGGTGACGAGCAGGGTGTAGCCGTCGGGCGGCGATTTCACCACGACCTGGGTGCCCAGCGCACCGCCGGCCCCCGCGCGGTTGTCGACGACGACCTGCTGGCCCCAGATCGCCGTGAGATTCTGCGCCGCGATGCGTGCGACCGTATCGACCGGACCGCCGGCGGCGTAAGCGACCACGATGCGGACGGGCTTCGCCGGGAAGGGCTGGGCCGGCGAAGGCGCAGCTACCAACATCATGGCCGCGCCTGCCAGCGCGGCGGCCGGAAGACATTTCATCCTGCTTCCTCTTTCACGGCATCCGCTCAATCGCCGCGAATGTTGTTGTCCTTGATGACCCTCGCCCACTTGCCGAGGTCGGTCTTCACTAGCGCACGCAATTGTTCGGAGGTCCCGCCCACCGGTTCCGCGCCGTCGAACGCAAGGCGCTTCGCGACGTCCGGATGCTGCACGGCGCTGACGATTTCCCGGTTGAGGCGGTCCACGATCGCCGGCGGCGTGCGCGCGGGCACGAAGACCGCATACCACTGCGAGACTTCGTAGCCCGGGATGCCCGCCTCGGCCACCGTCGGCAGGTCCGGCTGGGCCTTTGCCCGCGTCGCGCCGCTGACCGCGAGCGCCCGCAACCGCTGCGAGCGCGCGTGGGGCAGTGCGGAGACGATGCTGGCGAAGGCCATCTGCACCTGTCCGCCGATCAGGTCGGGATAGGCGGCGCCCATGCCCTTGTACGGCACATGGACGGCCTTGATGCCGGCCGCGGAATTCATCAGTTCGGTGGCGAGGTGGATTAGGCTGCCCTGGCCCGCCGAGGCGTAACTCAGCTTGGTGGAATTCGCCTTGGCGTAGGCGACCAGTTCGCCGACGGACTTCACCGGCAGCGCGGGGTTCACGAGCAGCACGTACGAGGTGGTCGTGGCCTGGGACACGGGCACGAAGTCGCGCAGCACGTCGTAGCGCGAGGGATACATGAGCGGGCGGATCACGGAGCTCGCGCTGAACATGGCGATCGTGTAGCCGTCCGGCGCGGCCTGCATCGCCAGCTCGGCGCCCAGCGCGCCGCCGGCGCCGCCGCGGTTGTCGACCACTACGCTGTAGCCGAGTTGCTCCGACAGCTTGACCGCGAGCGCCCGCGCGACCACGTCGAAGCCGCCGCCCGCGGCATCCGGCAGGATCAGCCGGATCGGCTTGCCCGGATAGGGCTGGGCCTGTGCCGCAGAGACGGCCAGCAGGAACGCCATGCAACACCATTGCTTCGCCATGCGATTGCCTCCTTCGGTGCGGCAGGACATGCCGGCAGCCGGCTAGTCCGCCTTGAGGCCGGTCGCCTTGACGACGCCGATCCAGCGCTTCACCTCGCTCTGGATGAATGCCTCGAACTGGGC
>JBOIEQ010000174.1:0-8717 GCA_050741255.1 Burkholderiales bacterium
GTCCGCCGACGACCGCGCCGAGCACGGGCGCGACGTAATCGCCGGGCCCGCGGGCCGCCGGCGCGTTCACGGCCTGCGTTTCGGTCCAGCATTCCTGGCGCGGCTCGTAGACGCGCTCGATGATGGGCGTCGACGAGATGACCGGCGCGGTGTCCACGAAGTCGGTCGGCGCGGCGCCCGCGGCGGGAATGCCGGCGACGGGAATGGCGGCGACGGCGAATGCCAGCAGGCGGGTGAGGGGTTTGGTGCGCATGGCGGATCTCCTTGATCGCGGGGACGCGGGGTTGTGCGTCATGTCCAAGAACGGCGGCGTTGCCCGGTTGTTGACCGCGTTTACAAAGCATTACAAAGCCCGGCTGCGGCACCGGAGGAGGGCCGCTTTGGTGCGATGCGCAGCACGCCGGGCGCGATTTTGGTGCGGGCGGCGCAGGGGATGATTTTCGTAAGTGATTGTTTTACGGGGAAAGCCGGGCTGGCACGCGAAGTGCTTTAAGGAATACCGAGAGCTTGGAGCCTAAAAACTTCGGGTTTTCATCCTCCTCCTTTGGTACTTTCGAGCGCGGTTTACCGCGCTCGTTTTTTTGTCCGGCCGCCGGCTTGAAGACCCGCGGCTGCGGCGCCATCTTCCCTGCACGCCGCGGGATACGCGAGCCGGGACGCTCCCCGTGCAATCACGACGGCACCCTTGGCGTGCCGTGGCGTAGCATCGGGCCTCCCGCAACGCCCCCTGTACCCTTTTGCCGCCCCCCGCCCACTCCCACGCCTCCGCCCCGCCCGCTGCCACAGCAGGGCTGGGGAAGCCCGCCGCCGGGCGCAGCGAATGGCGCACCGTCGGCCTGCTCCTGCCCTACCTCTGGGAATTCCGCGGCCGGGTGGCGATCGCCCTCGTGTTCCTGGTCACGGCCAAGGTCGCCAACGTCGGCGTGCCGTTGGTGCTCAAGCGCATCGTCGATGCGCTGGACCCGACGCAGGCGGTGCTGCTGCTGCCGCTGGCGCTGCTGCTGGCCTACGGGGTGCTGCGCCTGTCGAACACCCTCTTCGCGGAGCTGCGCGACATTGTGTTCGTGCGCGTCACCCAGCGCGCGATCCGCCGCGTCGCGCTGGAGGTGTTCCGGCACCTGCACAGCCTGTCGCTGCGCTTTCATCTCGGACGCCAGACCGGCGGCGTCACGCGCGACATCGAGCGCGGCACGCGCGGCATCGGCACCATGCTGTCCTACATGCTGTTCTCGATCATCCCCGTGATCCTCGAGTTCGGCCTCGTCGCCGCCGTCCTACTGGTGAAGTTCGACTGGCGTTTCGCCGCGATCACCTTCGGCGCGGTCGCCGTCTACATCGGCTTCACCTTCAGCGTCACCGAATGGCGGATGGAGATCCGCCGTCAGGCCAACGAGCTCGACTCGCGCGCCAATACCCGCGCCATCGACAGCCTGCTCAACTACGAGACGGTCAAGTACTTCAACAACGAGGAGTTCGAGGCCCGGCGCTACGACGAGAACCTGCGCAAGTACGAGGGCGCGGCGGTGAAGAACGAGATGTCGCTGGGCGCGCTCAACATCGGCCAGAGCTGCGTGATCGCGATCGCCGTCACCTGGCTGATGGTGCTGGCCGCGGAGGGCGTGGTGGCGAAGACGCTGACGCTGGGCGACCTGGTGCTGATCAACGGACTGCTGATCCAGCTCTACATTCCGTTGAACTTCCTCGGCATGGTCTACCGGGAGATCAAGCAGGCGTTGATCGACATGGACCGCATGTTCCGCCTGCTGCATGAAAACCGCGAAGTGGCGGACCGCCCACACGCGCGGCCGCTGCCGCCGGGGCCGGTGGCGGTGCGCTTCGAGCGCGTGGACTTCAGCTACGACCCGGCGCGGCAGATCCTGCACGGCGTCGATTTCGAGATCCCGGCCGGCCACAAGGTGGCGGTGGTGGGCAAGAGCGGCTCCGGCAAGTCCACCCTGGCGCGGCTGCTCTACCGCTTCTACGATGTGTCGGCAGGGCGCCTGACCGTCAACGGCACGGACGTGCGCGACCTGACGCAGACCAGCCTGCGCGCCGCGATCGGCATCGTGCCGCAGGACACGGTGCTCTTCAACGACACCATCCATTACAACATCCAGTACGGCCGGCCCGATGCCACGCCCGAAGAGGTGATCGCGGCGGCGCAGGCGGCGCACATCCACGACTTCATCGTCCGCCTGCCCGACGGGTACCAGGCGCAGGTCGGCGAACGCGGCCTGAAGCTCTCCGGCGGCGAAAAACAGCGCGTCGCCATCGCCCGCGCGATCCTGAAGAATCCGCGCATCCTGATCTTCGACGAGGCCACCTCCGCGCTCGACTCCGCGACCGAGCAGGCGATCCAGACCGAGCTGCTGCGCATCGCCGTGGGGCACACCACGCTGGTGATCGCGCACCGCCTGTCGACAGTGGTGGACGCCGACGAGATCATCGTCATGGCGGAGGGCCGCATCGTGGAGCGCGGCACGCATCGGGCACTGCTGGAGCAGGCCGGGGTTTACGCCGAGATGTGGGCGCTACAGCAGGAGAATCCGGACGCCGGGGATGCGACAAGCGCACCGGCGGCGGCGTGATGCTGCAGTACTAGCGTTTGCCGTGCGCCTGCTCGTAGAGCGGCATCACCACCGGCAGCAGCGATTCGATTTCCTGGATGCGGCTCTGGCCCGAGGGGTGTGAGGACAGGAGTTCGATCGAGCCGCCTTTTTCCGCGGCCAGCATCTTGCGCCACAGCGTGACGCCCGCCCGCGGGTCGAAGCCGGCGCGCGCGGTCAGTTCGAGGCCGATGCGGTCCGCTTCGGATTCGTGCACGCGGCTGAACTTGGTGGCGCCCAGCGCCTGGTAGCCCATCGATACGACATCGCCCGCGCCCTGCATGCCGAGGAGTGCGGCGCCGATGCCGATGGCCGCCTGTGCGGCGATGGCCTGCGACACCTGCTCGCGGGAGTGCTCGCGCAGCGCGTGCGCGATCTCGTGGCCGATCACCACCGCGATCTCGTCGTCGGTCAATTTCAATTGCGTGATGAGTCCGGAATACACGGCGATCTTGCCGCCGGGCATGCAGAAGGCGTTCAATTCCTTGCTCTGGATCACGTTGACCTCCCAGCGCCAGTTCGCGGCGTCGGGACGGAAGATTTTGGTCTGCGCGATCAGGCGGTTCGCGATGCCGCGCACGCGGGCGGTCAGCGCGGGGTCGGCATTGAGCGCGCCCTTGCGGGCGGCCTGGGACGTGAGTTGCGCGTAGCTCTTGGCCGCCATCTGCTCCAGGTCGCCGGAGGAGATGAGCAGGAACTGCTGCCGGTCGGCGCCGACCGCGCCGCTCTGGGTCGTGGTCGCGCAGCCCGCGGCGAGTACGCAGCCGACCACCGCGCAGGCGCATAACCACGTGGGCCACGCGCGCAGGGCGATCCGCGGGGGGATCAATGCGGCGGTCATCGGGGACTCCTTGGGCTTGCCGCGCTCGGTCTGCCGCAGCGTGCAGGCAGCATAGCAATGCCCATGGTCATGTCCTGTCAGTGGCTGTCCGACAGGGGGCCGCCGCCGCAACGCATCACTTCGCCTTACAGTCGCGCCACTTCAGCTTGCCGCGTTCTTCCAGGAGTGCATCGCTGCCCTTGTTCAGGAGCGAGATCGTGCCGTCGCCGTAACGGATGCCGGAAGCGGCGGGCAGCCGTTTGAGGATCCGGTCTTCCTCGCCCGCGACCGTCAGGCGCGCGCTCGACTCGCCGGTGAAGGTCGCGGTGAAGGCGCCGCCTTCCGCGCACTGGTAGTGGACCGTGCGCACCGAGGGCCCGCTGTCGCCGCCCCACAACTGGCAGCCGCCGAGGAGCGCGCAGGTTGCGGCCCATGCGGCGCTGCGCCAGACGGGAAATGCGGCAGTGCGGAAATGGGGGCGGTACGTCATGCGGAGTATCGCGAAGAGGTCATCGTATGGTACGCCACGGGCGCGAAGTCTAGCATCCTCCGCGCGATTCACCCGGCGGCCAGGGGAAAGGTGGCGTGCACGCGCGTACCCGTGCCGCCCGCGCCGGGGCCGAGCCCGATGCGGGCGCCGTGCACTTCCGCGATCTCGCGCACGATCGCGAGCCCCAGTCCCGCGCCGTCCTCGCCGCTGCCCAGCACCCGGTGAAACCGCTCGAACACGCGCTCGCGTTCGGCGGCCGGGATGCCAGGCCCGTCATCCTCGACCGCCAGCACGGCCGCGCCCGCCGCGACGGTGAGCCGCACCGTGACGCGCCCGCCGGCGTGCGTGTAACGCAGCGCGTTGTCGAGCAGGTTCGCGAGCAACTCGCCCAGCATCAGCGCGTCACCTTCCACCGGGACCGGCCCGGCGGCGGCCTCGAAGCCCAGGTCGATGTTGCGGGTGACTGCGCGCGGCACCCACGCGGCGGCCGTCTCGCGTGCCAGCGCGGCGAGATCGACCCGCGCGAGGCTGCGCGCATGCACGGCATCGGGCTCCGCGCGCGCGAGCGACAGCAACTGGTTGACCAGGTGCGTGGTGCGTTCGGTGGCGCTGTTCAGCTGCGCGAGCGTGTGCCGCACGCCGTCGGGGCTGGCGTGCTTGTGCTCCGGATTGTCGAGTTCGCGCAGGGCGAGTTCGGTCTGGGTGCGGATGCCTGCGAGCGGCGTGCGCAACTGGTGCGCGGCGTCGGCGATGAAGCGGCTCTGCGCGGACAGCGCGCCCGACAGGCGGGCGAGCAGGTCGTTCATGGCGTGGATGAGCGGGCGCACCTCGCCCGGCGCGTGCGCCTCGGACAGCGGCGAGAGGTCGCGGTGCGAGCGGTTGCGGATTTCCTCGGACAGCAGGTCCAGCGGCCGCAAGCCGCCCTTGACGCCGCGCCAGACCACGAGCGCGGCGAGTCCGATCAGCAGCAGTTCGAGCGCGAGCGTGCCGGCGAGGATCTCGCGCGACAGCAGCGTGCGCTTGTTGAGCGTCTCGGCCACCTGCACGAGCACCGGCGCCTTGTCGTTCGCGCCCTGCGGCACGGCGTAGAGTGCGGCTACCCGCACGTGCGCGCCGCGGAAGTTGGCGTCGTACAGGATCGGTTTCCCCACGCTCACGCCCCCCTCGGTATCCGCGGGCGGCAGCGGCAGATCGCGGTGGCCGACGACGAATTCGCCGCGCGGGCCGCTGACCGCATAGAACACGCGGTCGAATTCGTCGTTCTCGATCATGTTGAGCGCCGCGCGCGGCAGGTCCACCTGCACGGCGCCATCGGCAACGCGCACCTGGCCGCTGATGTCGAGCGTGGTGTCGAACAGCGCCCGGTCGTAGGCGAGCTGGGCGAAACTGTCTGCGAACCAGTAGACCGCGATCGCGGAGAGCGCCCACACCATCGCCAGCGGCAGCAGCAGCAGCAGCAGCAACTGCCGCCGCAGCGTGGCGCGCCCGCGTAGCGGCGGCGCGGCGGCGTTCATCCCGCCACCGTCATCACGGCCATCGAGGCGCTGCCGTCGTCTGGCCGGCGGCTGGCGGGACTCGCTGGACCGTCGATCCTCGACGGGTGGCTCATGCCGCCTTATCCAGCAGATAGCCCAGCCCGCGGATGGTGCGGATGCGGATGCCCGCGGGTTCCAGCTTCTTGCGCAGGCGGTGCACGTAGACCTCGATCGCGTTGGCGCCCACGTCGGCGTCGAAGTTGTAGAGCTGTTCGGCGAGCTGATCCTTGCTGACCACGCGCCCGCTGCGCAGCATCATCACCTCCAGCACGCCCAGTTCGCGCGCGGACAGTTCGAGCGGCGCCCCGTCGAGCACCGCCCGCCGCCCCGCGGTATCGAGCGTGAGCGGCCCGTGGACGAGCAGCGAAGCGCCGCCCGACTGGCCGCGCCGGATCAGCGCGCGCACGCGCGCCTCGAGTTCCGGCAGTTCGAACGGCTTGGTGAGGTAGTCGTCGGCGCCGAGGTCGAGCCCCTTCACGCGGTCATCGAGCGTATCGCGCGCGGTCAGCACCAGCACCGGCGTCGCGCCACCCCGCCGGCGCAGGCGCCTCAGTACCTCGAAACCGTCGAGCCTGGGCAGGCCGAGGTCGAGGATCACGAGATCGAAGGCCTGCGTCGCCAATACGGCGTCCGCAGCCCCGCCGTCGGCCACCAGGTCGATGGCGTAATCGGCCCGCGTCAGCGACCGGGTGAGGCCGTCGGCCAACAGCGGATCGTCCTCGACGATCAGGATGCGCACGGCGGCCTTTCCAGCACGGCCGGGGCGGTTCCGGACGGGGAGGCAAATGGCTGTTTTTGCGGGATTATTGGCATACCGGAGAGGCTGGATACGTAAGGTTGGCGTAAGGCCCCGCCGGTATTGTCCGGGCCGAGCGAGAGAGCACCGACGCCAACACGTTTCTAAACTGGTGCCATTGTCTCAACAATCTGTCCTGAACTCAGCCTCGATGATGCTTGGCCGTTTCCCCTTTGTGTTTCTGGTGCTCGGCGCGCTTGCGCTGCCGGCGGGCATCGCGCGTGCCGCGGCGGCGGATCTGCCGTCGCCCACGGCCGCCGAACTCGCACAGCTGACACTGACACGCGCCGAGGCGCTGTTCACCGAGCGCAACCGCGAGCTGCAACTCGCACAGCGGATCGTCGAAGGTGCCGAAGCCGACCGCATCAGTGCGGGCGCGCGTCCCAACCCCTCGCTCGTGCTGGGCCCGTCCGGCATCACGCAGCGCACGCCGTACGGCTACAGCAACAACAGCTGGGACCGCCGGTTTTCCAGCGATGTCGGCCTCTCCCAGACCTTCGAGCGCGGCAACAAGCGCGAGCTGCGCATCGGCGCGGCGGACTTTAACCTGCAGGCCAGCCGCAACGAATCCGCGGACGTCGTCCGCCAGCAGCGTGTCGCGCTCGCCGGCGCGTACTACGAGCTGGTCCTGGCGCAGGAGCGGCTGCGCATCGCGGCGGACAATGCGGCCCTCTATGGCAAGACCATGAGCGCGGCGACGCTGCGCCAGAAGGCGGGCGACATCGCGCCGTCCGAGGTGTCGCGCCTGAACGTCGATGCGCTGCGGGCGAGCAACGATGCCCGTGCGGCGCAGGCCGGGCGCGAGAAAGCACAGTCGGCGCTCGCTTATCTGCTGGGCATCGAGCGCGACGCGCGCGAGCTGCGCGCCGTCGATCCATGGCCCGATCCGGCCACGCCGCCGGCCATGCCGGTGCTGGACGCGGTGCTCGCTGGCCGCGCGGACATCGCCGCGGCGCAGGCCCGCGTGCAGGCGGCCGAGAAGAACCGCGAACTGGCCCGCGCCCTGCGCACCCGCGACGTGACGGTCGGGGCGCAATTCAGCCACTCGCCGCTCGACGCCTATTCGAACGGCATTTCCACCAACACCTGGGGCCTGTCGATCGGCGTGCCGCTGTTCCTCAACTACAACTACGAAGGCGAGATCCGGCGCGCGGAAGTCGACCTGCAGGCCGCGCGCGACCAGCTCGCGCGCGTGCAGGCGCTCGCCACCGGTGACGTGCAGCGCGCGCGCGCGGACCTCGAAGCCGCCGCCGACCGTGCGCAGCGTTTCCGCGCCAGCTTGCTCGCCGAGGCGACCCGTGCCGCCGACGCCGCCGAGTTCGCCTATGCGAAGGGCGCGATGGGCGTCATGGACCTGCTCGACGCGCGGCGGCAGCTCTACGCGGCCCGGCTGGAAGCGGCGGCGACGCAGACCGATTACGCGCAGGCACTGGCCGCATGGCGGGCCGCGATTGCGGTGACGAGCGTCAAGCCGACGGAGGGCGATGGCGCCCAGCCGTCGCGCGATGTCCCGGCGCGCTGACCCCACGGCGACGCTGCGCAGCATCAGGAGAATCGGAATCATGCGGAACGAGGTCAGGGGCGGGCTCATCCCGGCGGGATTGCTTGCGCTGTTGTTGATGGCGGGCTGCGGCGACGCGTCGAAGTCCGAGGCCGTGCCGCAGCCGACGACGGAAGGCAGTACCGTGAGCTTTCCGGAAGGCAGCCCGCAACTGAAATCGCTGCAGTCCGAAGTGATCGCCCTGCGGCCCGCGCCCGCCCGTTCGGTAAACGGCCGCATCGTCTGGAATGAAGACCGCACCGTGCGCGTGTTCTCGCCCTTCGCCGGCCGGGTGGAGAAGATCGAGGTGCAGCCGGGCGACCGCGTTGGCGCCGGGCAGGCGCTCGCGCTCATCGCGTCGCCCGATTTCGGGCAGGCGCAGTCCGATGCGCGCAGCGCCGAGGGCAGCTTCCGTCTCGCCGAGAAGAACCTCGCCCGCGTGCGCGAACTGGTGGCGAACGGCGTGTCTCCAGAGAAGGATCTGAACGCGGCGGAAGCGGATTACTCGCGGGCGCAGGCGGAGCTTGCGCGCAACCGCGCGCGCGCCCAGCTCTACGGCGGGGGCGATGCGGTCAACCAGCGGTTCTCCCTCAAGAGCCCGATCGCGGGCACGGTCGTCGAACGCAACATCAATCCGGGGCAGGAACTGCGCCCCGACCAGAACACGCAGGGCACGCCGGCGCTGTTCGTGGTGACCGATCCCAGGTACCTGTGGGCGATCCTGGACGTGCAGGAGGAGGACCTGGCGCACATCAGGATCGGCGACATCATCCAGATCCGCTCGCCCGCGTATCCGGATGACCGTTTTGACGCCACGGTGACGGCGATCGCGGATTTCTTCGATCCGGTGTCGCGCACGATCAAGGTGCGCGCCAGTCTCGACAACACGCAGCGCAAGCTGAAGGGCGAGATGTTCGTGGTCGCGCGTCT
>JBOIEQ010000175.1:0-8709 GCA_050741255.1 Burkholderiales bacterium
CTCCCGAAGGGGTCGTGCTGGGCATGCCCAAGGAGCAGCGAACCTGGCTGAAGCCGGGGGACAAGGTGGTGACGGAAGTCGAAGGCCTCGGCGCGCTGGAAGTGACCCTCGCGTAGCGAGGGTCATCCCGGCAGGCTTCAGGCCGGGATCCAGAACGGATTTTTTGCCGCCAAGACGCCAAGGACGCCAAGAGTGACAAGGCATGGATAAGGTTGCGTTGTACGTGAGCGATGCCCTCGGCCAGTACGGCTTCCCGAACGGCCACCCCTTCGGCCCCGACCGCCAAGCGGCCTTTCTGAAGGAGGCGGTGAAGCGCGGCCTCGACAAACAGGCTGTGCACGGCGAGCCGCGCGCGGCGACCGAGGATGAGATCGAACGCTTTCACGACGCGGCGCTGGTGTCCAAGGTCGAATACCTGTCGGAGTTGGGCGACGGCTACCTCGATGGCGGCGACACGCCGGCCTATCCCGGTGTGTACGAGGCCACCTCGACGGTGATCGGCAGCGCGCTGGACGGCCTCGCGCGCGTGATGGCGGGCGACGTGCGGCGCACCTTCCAGCCGATTGGCGGCCTGCACCATGCGCGGCGCGGGTCGGCGGCGGGCTTCTGCGTGTTCAACGACTGCGGCGTGGTGATCGATACCCTGCGCGCGCAGTACGGGGTGCAGCGCGTGGCCTACGTGGACATCGACGTGCACCACGGGGACGGCCTGTTCTATCCCTTCGAGTCCGATCCGGACCTGATCTTCGCGGACATCCACGAGGACGGGCGCTTCCTCTATCCGGGCACCGGTGACGCCGATGAGACGGGCAAGGGCGCGGCGGCGGGCACGAAGCTCAACCTGCCGATGCAACCGGGCGCGGGCGATCAGCAGTTCCGCGCGGCGTGGGAGAGGGTCGAAGACCACGTGCGCCGCTTCAAGCCCGAGTTCATTGTCTTCCAGTGCGGCGCGGACAGCGTGGCGGGCGATCCGCTCGCACACCTGGAGTACACGCCGGCCGCGCACGGCTATGCGGCGAAACGCCTGTGCGTGCTCGCGAACGAACTGGCGGGCGGAAGGCTGATGGGTTTCGGCGGCGGCGGCTACAACCGGAACAATCTCGCGCAGGCGTGGTGCAACGTGCTCGACGAATTCCTGCGGGCGGACTAAAAACCAGTGTTGGCCGCCAAGGCGCCAAGGACGCCAAGAAGAGCGAAGGTATGGTGGTGGTTGTAAATTTTGCGCGCGCGTTCCCGGTTCACGACAACACAGGTATTGCAGTTCTTGGCGTCCTTGGCGCCTTGGCGGCAAATCCAGATTGAACGATTTTCGCAATTACCTTCCTGCCGTTCCCCGTTCCACCGTCGCCGGCATCGAATGGCCCGCGCTGACGAACGGGCGCGCCACCGCATTGCTCGCGCTGCTCGACCAGTTCGCCCATTCGGAACGGCTGGCGCCGGAGGAACTCCTCGCGCAGCAGTTTCGCCAAATCGATGGGCTGGCCGCGCATGCTTACGCGCACGCGCCGTACTGGCGCGACCGACTGGCTCGGGCGGGCTACCGGCCGGGCGGCGCGCTGCGCGAGGTCTGGCCCTCGCTTCCGGTGCTGGAGCGCGCGGAGGTGCAGGCGCAGGGCGCGGCGTTGCGCTGCGCCGTGATCCCGCAGGGTCATGGCGGCACCGGAGAAGTCGCGACGTCCGGCTCGACAGGCATGCCCGTCCGCGTCCTGAAGACGGAACTGACCAACCTGTTCTGGGAAGCGGTGACGCTGCGCGACCATCTGTGGCACGGCCGCGATTTTTCAAAGGTGCTGGCGGGCATCCGCTGGTTTCCGGATGGCACGGCTGCGGCGCCCGACGGCGAGTCCTGGCCGGACTGGGGCGCGCCCGTCTCCACCATTTATCCGTCGGGGCCTTGCCACGGTCTCGCCATCACCGCGACGGTTGCGCAGCAGGCGGCGTGGCTGGCGCGCGTGCAGCCGGCCTATCTCGTCCTCTTTCCGTCACTGCTGCCCGACCTGATCCGCGAATGCGCGCGGCAGGGGATCGCGCTCTCTGCCCTGAAGGAGGTGCGCACGGTCGGCGAATGCGTGGACGACGCGACGCGGGCCTTGTGCCTGGAAGCGTGGCAGGTGCCGGTGCACGACCTGTATTCCGCGCAGGAGGTCGGCTACATGACGGTGCAATGCGAAGCCGGTAGCCACCACGTCCAGGCCGAGACGGTGCTGCTTGAAGTGCTGGATGACGCGGGCGGCGAGTGCGCGCCCGGCGAGACCGGCCGCATCGTGGTCACGCCGCTGCACAACTTCGCGACGCCGCTGTTCCGCTACGCGGTGGGCGATTACGCGGAGGTGGGGACGGTCTGCGCGTGCGGGCGCGGGTTGCCGGTGCTGACGCGCATTCTCGGCCGCGCCCGCAACATGCTGACGCTGCCGGATGGCGGCCGGCTGTGGCCGCGCCTCGCGGAAATGCGCTACCACGAAGTGCTGCCGGTGCGGCAGTTCCAGCTCGTCCAGAAGACGCCGGACGCGCTGGAGCTGCGGCTCGTTTCGGATCGCAAGGGCACCGCGGCGGAAGAGGCCACCCTGCAAAGCATGATCACCGCGCGTCTCGGGTATCCTTTCGCCCTCACGGTGACTTACCTCGACGCGATTCCGCGTAGCAAGAGCGGGAAGTTCGAGGACTTCCGCTCCGAACTGAACGATTGAACATGCCGGACTACGCCCGCCAACTCACCGACTTCTTCCAGCTCGAGCGCATGCCGCGCGTGCCGGTGGAAAATTACTACGACGTGCTGGGCGAGATGGTTACGCGTCGCAGCGGCCACTGGGCGACCTTCGGCGTCGGCTGGAACCGAACCTTCCAGGAAATCACGCGCGTGCGGAAGCGCTATACGCACGCCAACAACCTGTATGCCTTCGAGTGGTGGGAAGGCCTGCCGGAAGACTGGCGGCCAGGCTATCCGCGCGGCTTCTTCCGCTTGCCGAAGGAGCGGGTGGCCCGCTGGTACACGCACGACCCGTCGGTGGTATTCGTCGACGGACTGTTTCAGGACACCCTGACCCCGGCGCGGGTGGCGGAGATGGGCGATCTCGCCTTCCTGCACATCGATTCCGACCTGTATGCGTCGGCGAAGCTGGTGCTCGAACGATTGACTTTAGCGCCGGGCACTGTCGTGCTGTTCGACGAGTTCTGGTCGCCGGCGGGCGAGTGGGAGTGGCACGAACACGAGGCGAAGGCCTTCCACGAAATCTGCCTTGCGCGGAACCTGCGCATCTGGCCGCTGGCGCGGCGGGACGTGGACAGCGGGCCGCTGTCGGAGCAGGCGGCTTTCCTGATCCAGGCCTGAGGCAAGACCTTTGGGCCGCAGATACACGCAGATAAACGCAGATGCCACAAAGAACAGAATCCAGAATCATGTTATCCATGTTTGATCTGCGTTTATCTGCGTGTATCTGCGGCTGATCGAATTTGAAGTAAAGGGTTTCGGCATGCGTCTGTCCGTCCTCGACCAGTCCCCCGTCATCAGCGGCCACACGCCCGCGCAGGCCGTCGCGGAGACGATCAAGCTCGCACAGTTTGCCGAGCAACTCGGCTTTCACCGCTACTGGCTGGCGGAGCATCACGCCATCGCCGCGCTCGCCGATCCCTGTCCGGAGATTCTCGCCACGCGCGTGCTGTCCGCCACCTCGCGCATCCGCGTCGGCACCGGCGGCATCCTGTTGCCGTATTACTCGTCGTTGAAGGTGGCCGAGCAGTTCCGCATGCTGGAAGCGCTGTTTCCGGGCCGCGTCGATCTCGGCCTCGGGCGCGCGCCTGGCGGTGACCAGACCACGGCGATGGCGATGGGGGGCGGACGCTATCCGACGGCCGAGGATTTTCCCGACCAAGTGCAGTACCTGGTCGGTTGGCTCGACGGCTCGCTGCCGGCGGACAATCCGTTCGCGCGGGTCAAGGCGCAGCCGGTCTGCGATACGGCGCCGGAAGTGTGGCTGCTCGGTTCGTCCGACTATTCGGGGGCGCTTGCCGCGCAGCTTGGGCTGCGCTTCGCCTTCGCGAGTTTCATCAGCGCGTCCGGCGGCGAACACGTCATGCGGGATTACCGGCGCAAGTTCCAGCCGTCCGCGCGCGAGGCCGCGCCGTATTCTGCACTCGCCGTGTTCGTGATCTGCGCCGACACCGATGCGGAAGCGGAACGGCTGGCGGCCCCGATCGACCTGCGCCGGTTGAACATGGATTACGGCGTGGACGCGCCCATGCCGACGCAGGCCGAGGCCGAAGCACGGACCTACACCGAAGTTGAGCGCGCACGCATGCGCCATCACCGCCCGCGTGTGATCCTCGGCGCACCCGCCACCGTGCGGGCGCGGCTGGAGGCGTTGATGGCTGCGTCGGAGGCCGACGAGCTGGTCGTCATCAGCATCACCGGCAGCTATGCCACCCGCATGCGCTCCTACGAATTGCTCGCGGAGACTTGCTTGGCGAGTCAGCCCTGAAGCCCTGCCGTGCGTTAGAGTGTCGGTCGGGATTGCAGCGGGGCCGACGGCCCACCCGGCTATTCACGGTTTTTCAAAGACTTAAACCACCAAAGGGGAATGCGAACATGAAACAACTGATCCTGGCAGTCAGCCTCGCCTTCGCGCTGGCACCCGCGGCCTACGCCGCGGATCCGGTGAAAAAGGAACCGAGCGCGGCGCAAAAAGCGCAGCAGGAAAAGATGAAGCAGTGCAACGCGGACGCGGGCGAGAAGAAGCTGGCCGGCGACGAGCGCAAGACTTTCATGAGCAAGTGCCTGTCGGAGAAAAAAGCCTCGCAGCAGGACAAGATGAAATCCTGCAACAAGGACGCCGGCGACAAGAAGCTGGCGGGCGACGAGCGCAAGAAGTTCATGAGCGGCTGCCTCAAGGGGTGATGGGTCAAGGGTAATGGGTAATGGGCGCCGGACCGGCTCGCTATCCGATCGCAGGCGAGGCGCACCGGGGGTTCTCCCGGTGCGCCTTTTCTTTTCCGCGCTCGGGCTTGCGGCGATGACGGCGCTCCCGGCGGAACCGGCGTCCGCCCAGGATCCCTACGCGGCCGCCCGGCGCGCGATGCTCGACGACATCGCGGCGCTCGCGCTCGAGACGCAGAAGCAATGGAACGATCGCGGCCGCGCGGAGTTCTCGCCGCGCGTGATGGCGGCGATGGCGAAAGTGCCGCGCCATCGTTACGTGCCGGATGACCTGCTGGCGCAGGCCTATGCCAACCACCCGCTGCCGATCGGCCATGGGCAGACCATCTCGCAGCCCTTCGTCGTCGCGCTGATGACCGAGTTGCTGGATCTCAAGGGCGGGGAGCGGGTGCTGGAAGTCGGCACGGGGTCGGGCTACCAGGCGGCGGTGCTGGCCGAACTGGCGCGCGAGGTGTACACGATCGAGCGGCTCGCGCCGCTTGCGGAAGAGGCCGCCGCCCGACTCGCGGAATACCGCAACGTGCGAGTGCGCACGGGCGACGGCTACACGGGCTGGCCGGAGGCGGCGCCCTTCGACGCGATCGTGGTCACGGCAGGTGCGCCCGAGGTGCCGGCCGCGCTCGTCGAACAGCTCGCGCCCGGTGGCCGGCTCGTGATCCCGGTCGGTCCGCACGGTGGCGTGCAGCAATTGCAACTGATCGTGAAGGACGGCCAGGGGCGCGTCTCCCTCCGGCGCGTGCTGGCGGTGCGTTTCGTGCCCCTCGTCAAGGGCGCGTCCTGATCCCGTACTGAGCGGTTTCACGCCGCCGTTCCGGCGCGGGTGCCGTGTTAGCATTCGCTCGCATCCACCGCCCGTTTTCGCTTCGTCCCCGCCTGGTTTTCCCCCTATGTACGTACTGGTCACCGGCCGCCCCGGTTTCATCGGGTCATCTCGCGTCGGCGCACGCCTGCTGTGATGCTCAGGATTCTCGCCTGCCTGTTGATGGCGACGTCCGCGCTGGCGGCTGAAGGTCCGCCGCGCAGCATTGCTTTTCACTACGGTTCGGCGCCGCCGTGGGACGAACTGAAGAGTTTCGATCTCGTGGTGGTCGAGCCCGACCACGCCGGCGACGTGCGCGCCCGCACCAGCGCCCGCAGCCAGGTGTTCGCCTATGTGGCGGTCGGTGAGGTCGTGCCCTCGCGCGGTTACGCGAAGGACATTCCGGCGGACTGGAAGATCGGCGAGAACACCGCCTGGGGCGCGCTGGTGCTGGACCAGGCGCAACCGGCATGGCCGGCTTTCCTCGCCGAGCGCATCGTCAAGCCGATCGTGGACGCGGGTTACGCGGGGTTGTTCCTCGATACGCTCGATTCCTTCCATCTCGTGGCGAAGGATCCGGCCTCGCGCGCGCGGCAGGAAGCGGGACTTACGGCGGCCATCGCGGAAATCCGCCGTCGTTATCCTCAGCTCAAGCTGATCTTCAACCGCGGCTTCGAGGTGTTGCCGCAGCTGCATCGCGAGGCCTACGCGGTGGCGGCCGAGTCGCTGTACCAGAGCTGGGACGCCGGCCGGCGCACCTACGGCGAAGTGTCCGCGGCCGACCGCGAGTGGCTGCTCGGGCAACTGAACCGCGTGAAGAACGAATACAAGCTGCCGGTCATCGCCATCGACTACGTGCCGCCGGCGGACCGCGAACTCGCGCGCGCGACCGCGCGGCGCATCCTCGCGCATGGCTTCATCCCTTACGTCGCCGATCCCGCGCTGGAAACCCTGGGGGTGTCGGCGGTCGAAGCGGTGCCGCGCAAGGTGCTGATGCTCTACCGGCACAACGGTGATCCGACCGCGCTGGCCTTCGAATCCATCCTGCGCTACGCGGCGATGCCGCTCAACTGGATGGGTTACGTGCCCGAGTACATCGATGTGTCAACCACGCCGCTGCCAGCCTATCCGCTGAACGGCCGCTACGCCGGCATCGTGACCTGGTTCGAGGGCGATCTCGGCGCGCGCGGCGCGGCCTACGCGCAATGGCTGACGCGGCAGGTCGAGTCCGGCATGAAAGTCGCGGTGTTCGGCGATTTCGGCGTGCCGGTGGCCGGCAACCTCGCGCGCACGCTGGGCGTCACGGCGGGCACGGCGGCGCCCGGGCCGGTGCGCGTGAGCGTGGAGTCGCGCGTGAATGCCATCGGCTACGAAGTGGACCCGCCGCTCGACCGCCGCGGTTTCCTGCCCATCACGACCGACCCCGGCGAACCCTGGCTGCGCCTGCGCAACGAGCGCGGCGAGCGCATGGACGCCGTCGCGATTGCGCCCTGGGGCGGTTACGCGCTGGCGCCCTACGTCATCCTCAGCATGCCCGGGCAGGACAGCGACGAGCGCTGGCTGCTCGATCCTTTCGCCTTCCTGCAGCAGGCGCTGCGCCTGCCCGCGGTGCCGGTGCCCGACGTGACGACCGAAAACGGACGCCGGCTGATGATCGCGCACATCGACGGCGACGGTTTTCCGAGCCGCGCGGAACTGCCCGGCAACGCCTTCGCGGGCGAGGTGATGCTGAAGGAAGTGCTCGAGCGGTTCCGCGTGCCGACCACCGTGTCGGTGATCGAGGGCGAGGTCGGGCCGGAGGGCCTGTTCCCGAAGGAATCGCCGCAGCTCGAGGCGATCGCGCGCCGCATCTTCGCGCTGCCGCACGTCGAGGTTGCCAGCCACACCTTCTCGCACCCCTTCCGCTGGCAGCGGGCCGAGCGCGCGCCCAACGTCGGCGATTACACGCTGAACATTCCGGGCTACACCTTCAGCCTGCAGCGCGAGATCGGCGGCTCGATCGACTACATCAACCGGCGCCTCGCGCCACCCGGCAAGCCGGTGCGGACCTTCCTGTGGTCCGGCGACGCGGATCCCAGCGCGGAAGCGGTGCGGCTTGCCGTCGCGGCGGGTGTCTACAACCTCAACGGCGGCGAAACCACGATCACGCGCAGCCATCCGACGCTGACCCGGGTCGCGCCCATCGGCATCCCCAAGGGCGCGCACTTCCAGGTCTACGCGCCGGTGCAGAACGAGAACCTGTTCACCAACCTGTGGACCGGGCCCTTCGGCGGCTTCGAGCGGGTGATCGAGACCTTCCAGCTGACCGACGCGCCGCGCCGCCTGAAGCCGATCAACCTCTACTACCACATGTATTCGGCGAGCAAGCGCGCTTCCCTTGTCGCGCTCGACCGGGTCTATCGCTGGTCGCTCGCGCAGCCGGTGATGCCGGTCTACGCCTCGGAATACGCGTCCCGCGCGCTCGGTTTCAACACGATGGCGGTGGCGCGCGACGTGACGGACGGGCGGTGGGAGGTGCGCGGCGACGGCACGCTGCGCACGCTGCGCCTGCCGGCGGCGCTCGGCGTGCCCGAAGCCGGCGAGGGCGTGGCGGGCTACACGCGGATCAACGGCGACGCCTACGTCCATCTCGCGGGCGGCGAGGCGCGCTTCGCGAGCCGCGCGGGCGCGTCCATGGAAGGACCGTACCTCGCGAGCGCGAACGCGCGCATCGACGGCTGGCGCGTATCCCGTGACGGTCGCGCGGGCGGCGCGGCGGAGATCGCGTTCGCGGCGGCGGGGCATGTGCCCGCCGAGTTCGCGTTCGCCAACGCCGCGGGCTGCACGCTGACCGCGGACGGCAAGCCCGCCGCCCGCGCGGAAGCCGGCGGACTCGTCACCTTCAGGCTGACCCAGCATGGATCGCCGGCGCTACGCCTACGCTGCGGGCGCTGAGCCCGCGGCGCGCCCGCGGCTGCTGTCGCCGGGCGCGCTCGTGGCG
>JBOIEQ010000176.1:0-8629 GCA_050741255.1 Burkholderiales bacterium
GGACCACCTGCTGCCCCAGGTTCTCGCTCAGCTTCGCCGCGATGCGGCGGGCGAGGATATCGGTGCCGCCGCCGGGGGCGAGGGAGATGACGAGGCGGATGGGTTTGTCGGGGTACTGCTGGGGGAGGGCGGGGGCGCTGAATGGGCACAGAAGAAAAAAGCAAAAGAGTAAGCGGGGCATTTCGTGAGGCCTCATGCGGAGACGTGACTAACGAAACCTTAGTACAAGCTATTGGTCGTTATTGAGAAATGCCAACAACTACAAGAGGTACAGCAGGCACGCCTCGTCCGTTACGTATTACGTTATAAAGTTCGCCTTCGTAGTAACCTGGCCCTGAAGACATATGCTGCTGTAGCGCCTTCATCGGCAATATTTCAATTCCAACATCAATCTGATCTCGCACGTAGAACGCAAGATGCTTAACGAATAAGTCGTATGCAACAAAAGAATATTTGCCGAACTGCACTTCGATTGCCACGCGGTCTTTGACAAAATCTGTTTGGTTATAGCTAAGAATGGGCATTAGCCCAGCCTTTTCGATTTCCTGCTTCTGCTCGTTGGCGCTTTGAGTCAGAGTCTGACGAATCATCTTTTCGTCATGTGTTACCCAGTACGTCACGCGACTTTCTTTCCATCCGCGCGCTTTAAGCAATTTCGAAAAATTGCTATTCATATCTATCGGGCTGTATTTAAGTTGCCCTTGCATGCGTAACTCCTTACTAACTTTTGTTCTGCATGCGGCAGCATCGACAGCTTCAATTACTGCTTTGATTTCCGTCCACAGCTTTGCCTTATGAACGAGTAGATACTCAAGTCCGTTCAAGTGCGAATACGTCTTGACGATCTTCATGCTTTACCCGCGTAGGGTCGTCGTTCTTGGAGTAATCGGTATTGAACCCCATGATCCGATTGTTCTCGCTCAATTGGAGCTTGCCGCCAGGGGTTTTTAGTCAAACTGTTACCGGCCTTTTGTGGATCGTACACCGGGGTATTCATCTCTCTGACTGGCAAGCTGCCTTCAATCGCCTGAGCTAATCTTTGGCGCGCGATCTTTACGTACTCGGGCATCTTTTCCACACCACAACCGCGCCTCTTGTTCCTTAAGGCCGCGGCAACCGATGTGCCTACGCCGGCAAATGGATCAAAGACCAAATCGTGAGGCATTGTGAGCGACAGAAGCAGTCTCTCTGCCAGTTCGATGGGGAACTGGCACGGATGACTGGTTTTTTCGACATGGTTATTCTTTACGTTTGGGAATATCCAAACATCACCAGGATTCTTCCCCAAGGGATTGCCGGAGAGTTGGCCAGCTTTTGGTCCTTTGAAGTATTTTTTGCCGGGATATTTTTGCGGCACGCGAATAGGGTTGAGATTAAACGTGTAGTCGTCGGATTTCGTAAACCACATGATGGTTTCATAGCGACCAGACAACCGTCGAGAACAGTGTAATCCGTGCTCAAAGTGCCAGACGATACGATTTCTTAACTTTAGCCCGTGCTTGGCAAAAGCCGGATACAAGGCAATATCAAGAGGCACAATCGCACCATTGCTAACGTAGTTTCCTACCTGCCAACAAATGCTTCCCCGCGGTGACAAAATGCGAACGCATTCATCAATGACATCTTGTTGCCACGCAAGATAGGTTTCTAAATCGCCTCTTTTTTCGTACTTTTTCCCAAGGTTATAAGGTGGAGAAGTTACAACTAGCTGTACGGATTCGTCAGGCATACCGCGCATGAATTGCACGCAGTCGCCTTGATGGAAAACAGCCTGATGTTCTGCCGAATACTCGGATGCGATCGACCGTTTCGATGCGAGATTGCCATCGGATGTGCGCTTTTCGTTAGCCATGTCGAATCTTATCAGTCAGCGGGAATTTGGCGGCTATAGAGTATTTTCCGCACTGGCTCACCCGGTGAGCCTCATGCCCTCCCATGCGGGCAGGCTAAAATCCCATACGTAGTCAATATTTTTGCCCGACGATTCCCAATGCCCACCCTCGCAGAAAAAATGGGCGCCTACGCGGCGACCCTGAAGTACGAAGATTTGCCTCCCGAAGTCGTGCACCAGTGCAAGCGCATGATCGTGGACACGATCGGCTGCGCGCTCGGCGGTTTTGACAGCGAACCCTCCCGCATCGCCCGCGAATACGCGGCGACGGTGACGAGCACCCAGCCGGCGACGGTCATGTGCACCGGCCAGCAGACGAGCCCCGATCTCGCCGTGTTCGCCAACGGCGTGATGATCCGCTACCTCGATTACAACGACGGCTACATCGGCCGCGAAGCCGGACACCCGAGCGACAGCATCGCGGCACTCATCTCGGCGGCCGAGATCGGCAATGCGAGCGGGCGCGACCTGATCGTCGCGACGGCGATCATTTACGAAGTCTTCTGCCGCATGTGCGACATCGTGAACTTCAAGCCGATGGGCTTCGACCACACGACGATCGGCGCCATGGCGAGCGTGCTGGGCGCGGCGCGGCTGATGGGGCTGTCGCAGACGCAGATCACGACGGCGCTCAACCTGACGGTGGCGGCGAACGTTTCGCTTTACCAGACGCGCATCGGCAACGTGTCGATGTGGAAAGGTTGCGCCTACGCCAACGCCAGCCGCAACTCGATGTTCTACGCGCAGATGGCGGCGCGCGGCGTGACCGGACCGTCGCCGGTGTTCGAGGGCCGCGGCGGCTATTTCGTGGCGGTGACGCGCAAGCCCTTCGAACTCGCGCCCTTCGGCGGCAAGGGCCAGTCGTTCAAGGTCATGGACTGCCTGATCAAGCGCTATCCGCTGGGCCAGTATTCGCAGTCGGTGGTGCAGGCAGCGATGGAAGCGCGCGAACGCGTGAAGGACGTGCGCGACATCGCCGAAATCCATGTGCGCACGCTGCATACGGCCATCGAGATGATGGCGGGCGACCCGGACAAGTGGACGCCGGCCAACCGCGAGACGGCGGACCACAGCATGCCCTACACGGCGGGCGTGGCGCTGAAGTACGGATCCATGGACCTCAAGTATTTCGACGATCCCTACCTGCACGATCCCGAACTGCTGGGCCTGGTCGCGAAGATCAAGTGCAGCGTGTCGGAGGAGGCGAACAGCCGCGAACCGGAGGCGATGCTGTGCGACCTCGACATGATGCTGAAGGACGGCAGGAAGGAGGCGATCCGGGTGGAATATCATCGGGGGCATCCGAAGAACCCCATGTCGGACGCGGAGATCGAGGAGAAATTCCGGTCGCTGGTGGGCGAACAGATGCCCGCGACGCAGACGAACAATCTGCTCCAGGCCATCTGGAACCTCGACCAGGCGCGGGACGTGCGTGAACTGATTGCGCTGACGAGGGTCAAGGGCTAGAGCATCGTCATACCGGCGAAGGCCGGTATCCAGCGAGTTCAGATCTGGACACCGGCCTGCGCCGGTGTGACGGTCGTACTGGGGTAACCGAAGGAGTTCTGCCGATGTTGAAACAAGTCATCTGCGCGCTGGCCGTCCCGGCCGCGCTGCTGGCCGCCGCCGCGACAGCCGCGGACAAGGCCGCTGACAAAGCGGCCGACCGCTATCCCGCGCAGCCCATCCGCTTCCTCGTGCCGAATCCTCCGGGCGGCGGCAGCGACGCGGTGGCGCGCATCCTGGCCACGGAGCTGTCGAAGAGCCTCGCCCAGCAGGTCGTGGTCGACAACCGCGGTGGCGGCGGCGGGATCATCGCCAACGACACGGCGGCGCATGCCACGCCGGACGGCTACACGATGCTGCTGGGTTTCATCGGGCCGATGGTCATTACCCCGGCGATGCTGAAAACGCCGTACGACTCTCTGAAGGACTTCGCGCCGGTCAGCCTCGTCGCGGCGGGGCAGTACATGCTGGTGCTGCACCCCTCGGTGCCGGCGAAGAACCTCAAGGACTTCGTCGCCTACGCGAAGGCGAATCCCACCAAGCTTAATTACGGTTCCGCCGGCAACGGCTCGCCGCTGCATCTCGCGCCGGAACTCTTCAAGGCGCGCGCGGGCATCGAGATGGCGCACGTGCCTTACAAGGGTGGCGGCCCAGCCACGGCAGCGGTGCTGGCGGGCGAGGTGCAGGTGCTGTTCGGCAGCATCACCTCGGTACTGCCGCAGGTAAAGGCCGGCAAGCTCACGCCGATCGGCGTGACGGGCGCGAAGCGTTCGCCGATCGCACCGGAATATCCGACGATCGCCGAACTGGGCTATCCCGGTTTCGAAATGACCTCGTGGTACGGCGTGCTGCTGCCCGCGAAAACGCCGCCGGCCATTGTCAGGAAGCTCAACGACGCCATCGTGGCGGCGCTGAAGAATCCGGACGTGGTCGAGCAGATGAAGCGCCAGGGCATGGACACCATCGGCAGCAGCCCGGCGGAGTTCTCGGCCTACCTCAGGACCGAAACCGAGAAGTGGGCGAAGGTCGTGAAGGCGGCGGGCATCAAACCGGATTAGGCAATCATGTGCAGGCGGTCCTGACTCGTTGTCTGATCCGTCCTGCCGATGCGGAAAGCCGCGGCAGCGGCTGGCCGATGTCCCCTCGTCACTCCCCGCGAATCTGGTTGGTATCGATGATCTTCTTCCAGCGTGCGAAGTCGGTGCGGATGAAAGCGGCGAAAGCCTCCAGTCCCACGGCATCAGCCTCGGCCCCCTGGCCGTTGACGACGTCGCTGAACTCCTTCGTTTTGGCGATGGCCGCGATTTCGTTGTTGAGCGCGATCGCGATTTTGCGCGGCATTTTCGGCGGCGCGAGGAGGCCCTGCCAGTTGTCGACGCCGAAGCCGGGCACGCCGGATTCCGCGATGGTCGGCGTGTCCGGCAGCAGGCGGCTGCGCTTGAAGTTGGACACGGCCACCAGCGTCAGCCGCCCGGACTTGGTGTGCGGGATCACGCTCGGATAGGTCGCGAACGAAATATCGGTTTCGCCGCCGATCAGCGCGGTAATGCCGGGCCCGCCGCCCTTGTAGGGCACGTGCGTCAGTTCGATGCCGGTCGTGGCCCGGAACAGTTCGCCGGTCAGGTGGCCGAACGCGCCGGTACCCGAGGACGCGTAGGTGAAGGGCGCCTTGCGCTGCTTCGCCTGCGCGAGCAGGTCGCCCACCGTGTTGATCTTCAGCTTGGGGTTGGCGACCAGCACGTTCACCACGGACACGACCTTGCTGATCGGCGTCAGGTCCTTGAGCGAATCGTACGGGACGTTCTTGTAGAGGTTGGGCCCGATGGTGATGGGCGAATCCGAGGTGAACACCAGGGTGTAGCCGTCGGGCTCGGCCTTCGCGACGAGATCGGTGCCGATCACGCCGCCCGCGCCGCCGCGATTGTCGACGACGAAGTTCTGCCCGAACGCCGCCTGCAGGCGCTGCGCCAGCACGCGGGCGAAAATGTCGGTCGCGCCGCCGGGCGCAAACGGACAGACCACACGCAGGGTCTTGGTCGGCCATTCGCCGGCCGGCTGTGCCACGGCGCCGGCGGCGACCAGTGAGCACGCGCCCCCGATGATCACCCTCTGCACGGCGCGGCGCAGTGTCACACTGCCGATCGGGTGCGTGTTCAATTCAGCGCTCCTTCGTACACGTAACCGCTGGGTGTGCCCTTGACGGTCGTGCGCTCCATGTGCCGGATCCGGGTATCGTCGAAATCGCCGACCGCGAGATGCATCGTGCAGCGGTTGTCCCACAACACCAGGTCATCCTTGCGCCACTGGTGGCGGTAGACGAATTGCGGGCGGGTCGAGTGCTTGTTCAGGTAGTCGATCAGCGGCTGGCTTTCCTCCGGCGTCATGCCGACGAACTGCTTCACCTTTTCACCCAGGTAGAGCGTCTTGCGGCCGGTTTCCGGATGCACTCGCACGACGGGTTGCGCGACGGGCCGCTGGCGCTTCAGGAACTCGGCGCGCTCGGGCGACACATCGGTGAACTTGCGCTGCCGCGCATGGATGCCGTCGAGGCTCCCGATCAGTTTCTTCATGCCGTCGGAGAGCGTGTCGTACGCGCGGTACATGTTCGCGAACATCGTGTCGCCGCCGACGCCCGGCAGTTCCACGCAGCGGAGCAGGGAGCCCATGGCGGGGCTCAGGCTGAAGCAGAGGTCGGAATGCCACACCTGCCCGGTGTAACGCGATTCCGAGGGCTTGCCGTCGGCCTTGGGGCGCGTGGTGACGATGGTGAGCTCGGGATACTTCGGGTCGGTGTCCGGCGAGCGGTCGTTGTCGTCGAGCTCGCCGAAGCGGCGGCTGAAGGCGATGTGCTGTTCGCGCGTCAGCGCCTGGTTGCGAAACAGCAGGATGCCGCTGTCGAGAAACGCCTGGTGGATGCCGGCGAAGACGTCGGCGCCGACCTCGCGGCGCAGATCCACGCCGAGCACTTCCGCGCCGAGCGCGTGGGAAATCGGGCGTACTTCCATGAAACTCCTCCAGCGGCCAACGTGGGCACCGCGTTCTTATGGGAAAAATCGGAACGGCTTTTCTAACAATCCGTACCGCGTTCGTCAACTTGCGGGGTCGGTGATAAGTCTGAGTTCTGCAGTCATAACCCTTGCTTGCATCGATGGTTCAGCCGGCCCGCACGGGATCGCCGTGGATGGCTTGGTACAGCAAGGGCTCGCTTTCGATGCAGAAGCCGCGCCGCGCGAGACTGATGATCTTTCGCTTCTTCAGGTCGCCCAGGATGCGCGTGACGGTCTGGCGGTTGACGCCCGCCATGCCGGCGAGTTCCTGGTGCGTCAGCGGGATCTGCAGTTTGATCTGGCCGTCCTGTTTGTCCCCGTAGTGCAGCCCCAGGTGCAGCACGAGTTTCGCCACGCGCGCGTAGGCGTCGTCGGCGACGAGATTGACGAGCATGTTGGTGAGCAGGCCCAGCCGTGCCGCCATGGTGCGCCGGCATGACCGGCCGGCGTCGGGATGATCGTCGAGGAAGCGGTTGAAGGCGGCGTCGGAGACGATGCCGACTTCCGACGCCTCGCAGGCCTCGACGTTGACCCTGCGCCCCTTGGCGGCGGGCACTTCGGACATGCCGAACACTTCGCCCGGAAAGCAGAACCACAGGATCACTTCGTGCCCGTCCGGGGTGAGACGGAAGAACTTGAGCCGGCCCCGCAGCAGCACGTAAGTGCCCTGCTTCGCGTCGCCCACGCGAAACGCGAACTCGCCGCGCGCCAGGCGGCGCCGTTTGGCGATCTTCATGAGGGTCGCCCGCTCGCCGCCGGCCAGCTGGCCGAGAAAATCAGTCGGTGCGTTGTCCACCCGTGCCCGTCCCGGTTGTCTGAAAAGCGGCGCGCGAACGCGGCCGTTTGGTGCGCCGCAATACCGCCGGACATTTGTCGCCGGTGAGACATACGGTTGCCGTGCATTTTGCTCCAATTTGCGGCATTCAATTCCGGCACCCGTGGCCTGCATCGCCGCGGCGGCCGACACAATAACCATCGGAGGAGTCATGAGCGCAGTCATGAGCGCGGTCGCGCGCGGCCTGGACGGGGTGGTGGTCGATGAGACCAAGGTGTGCCTGGCCGACAAACAGACCGACCGCCTGTTCTATCGCGGCTACGCCATCGAGGATCTGGCCGCCGAGGCCGGTTACGAAGAGGTTGCCTATCTGCTGGTGAACGGCGACCTGCCGACCCGCAAGCAGCTGGAGGACTACCGCCAACGCCTTGCGTCCCTGCGCGCGCTGCCCGCGCCGCTCGTGGCGGTGCTCGATCAGTTGCCCGCGACGGCGGATCCCATGGACGTGCTGCGCACGGCCTGTTCGGTGCTGGGCAGCCTCGAGCCGGAGACGAAGGAGCATGGACTCGCGGCCGTCGGCGAGCGCGTGATGGCCTGCCTGCCGACCGCGCTGCTGTACTGGCACCATCGCCATCATGGCGGCAAGGCCCTGACGAACGGCAGCGGCGAGCCCGATGCGGCGGGCAATCTCCTGACCCTACTGCACGGCACGCCGCCCGATGCGCTGCGCCGGCGGGCGATCGAAGTGTCGCTCATCGTGTACGCGGAACACGACTTCAACGCCTCGACGTTCGCGGCGCGCGTGGCGGCGTCCACGCTGTCCGATGCGTATTCGTCCTTCGTCGCGGCGATCTCGACGCTGAAAGGTCCCCTGCACGGGAGCGCCAACGCGGCGGTCCTGCGGTTCCTCACGCCGTTCAAGTCCGCGGACGAGGCCGAAGCCGCGGCGCTCGACATGCTCGCGAAGAAAGCGCGCGTGCCCGGGTTCGGGCAGCGGGCCTACAGCAAGGCGGACCCGCGCAACGCGATCAACAAGCCGTGGGCGAAGAAACTCGCGGACGCCGCCGGTGAGCCGGTGCTCTACGACGTCGCCGCGCGCATCGAGAACGTGCTGATGCGCGAGCGCAAGATGTTCGCGAACCTCGATTACTACACGGCCATCATCTACCAGGCGAGCGGGCTGCCGGTGGGCCTGTTCGCCCCGATGTTCTTCCTCGCCCGGTTGCCCGGGCTGATCGCCCACATCGGCGAGCAGCGCGGCAACAACCGCATCATCCACCCGAGTTCCAGCTATATCGGACTCCAGCCACGGAGGTTTCTTCGGCTCGACGAACGCTGAGTCGAAAACCACCCCGAAATTCGCCGATCACATCCGGGAGCACGCGGCGCGCACGCACATCGCCATGGCGA
>JBOIEQ010000177.1:0-8627 GCA_050741255.1 Burkholderiales bacterium
CGCGCCGCGCGGCCGAGACGCTGCGCGACGCGGGCCTGCGTACGGTCCTGCACGCCGGCGGTGGCGCGTTCAAGGCGCAATTGAAGCGCGCGGACGCGAGCGGCGCGCGTTACGCGGTGATTGTCGGTGATGATGAGGCGGCGGCGGGCACGGTCGCCGTGAAGGCTTTGCGTGCGGAGCACGCGCAACTGCAGGTGACGGTCGCCGAAGCGGCCGCATTGATCAAAAAAGGATGAGGCATGGCGGCATTCGATCTGGAAGAACAGGAACAAATCGCGGCGCTGAAAGGCTGGTGGCAGGAGTACGGCAAGCTGGTCGTGCTGGGGGTGACGGTCGTCGCGCTGGCCGTGGCGGCCTATTTCGGCTGGCGCGCGTGGACCGACCGGCAGGCCGCGGCGGGCGCCGAACTCTATCTGCAGCTTGACCAGGCCGCGCGCGCGAGCGACGCGCGCAAGGTGCGCGATCTGGCGACGGCGCTGCAGAAGGATTACGGCCGCACGGCGTACGCCGCGATGGCCGGGCTGATGGCCGCCAAGGCGGCGTTCGACACCGGCGAGCGCGCGAGCGCGAAAACCCAGCTCGAATGGGTGGTCGAACGCGCGAAGTCGCCCGAGATGCGCGACGTGGCGCGGCTGCGGCTCGCGGGCGTGCTGCTCGACGAACAGGACACCGCGGGCGCGCTCAAGCTGCTGGAGGCCAAGGTGTCCGATGCGATGACGCCGCTCTACGCGGACCTGAAGGGTGACGTCTTTGCCGCGCAGGGCAACCGGGCCGAGGCGCGCGCGCAGTACCAGCTGGCGCTCGACAAGAGCGACGCCAAGAGCCCGCAGCGCCAGGTGGTGCAGATCAAGCTGGACGCGCTCGGATCCGCGCCGTGAATGGTGTCGCCCCTTTCCGCCGCGGCGCCTGGCGGCTGTCCGCCTGGTGCGCGACGGCGCTGGTGGCGGGCTGCAGCATGTTCAGCGGCATGGGCGAGACGGTGTCCGATTCGATTTCGGGCACCTACGACTGGGTGTTCGGCGCGTCGGGGCCCAAGCCCTCCGAGTTGCCCGTCTTCAAGCCCACCGCGACGCTCAAGGTGCTGTGGCAGGTCGGCATGGGGCCGATGGAGCGTTCGCTGCTCGTGCCGGTGGTGACCCCCCGCGGCATCGCGGTGGCCAACGCCGCCGGCACGGTGGCCATGCTCAATGCGGCGGACGGCAAGGCGGTCTGGCGCACCGACACCAAGTCGAAGCTCACGGGCGGCGTGGGCAGCGACGGTCAGCTGACCGCGGTCGGCTCCGCGCGCGGCGAAGTGATCGCGCTCGACGGCGAGGGCAAGGAACGCTGGCGCGCCCAGTTGTCGAGCGAGGTCCTGGCGCCGCCGCAGATCGCCGACGGCATCGTCGTCACCCGCAGCGGTGACAACCGGGTGTTCGGCCTGGACGCAAATACCGGTCTGCGCCTCTGGTTTTACCAGCGCCAGCTGCCGCCGCTGGCGATCCGTTCGGTCGCCGGCGTGAGCGCCACGCGGGGCGGCGTGTTCGTGGGTTTTCCCGGCGGCCGGCTGGTCGCGCTGGCGGTCGCCAATGGCGGGCTCGGCTGGGAGGCGGCCGTCGCGCTGCCGCGCGGAGCGACCGAACTCGAGCGCATCGCCGACATCGCCAGCACCCCCATGGTGGATGCGCGTGCGGTCTACGCGGTGGCGTTTCAGGGCCGGATCGGCGCTTTCGACCTGATCAAGGGGCAGCAACTGTGGGCGCGCGACTTGTCGAGTTACGCGGGCCTCGGACTGGACGCCAGCAACGTCTACGTGACCGACGACAAGGGCGCGATCCATGCGCTCGACAAGGCCGCCGGCGCCAGCATGTGGAAACAGGACAAGCTGGCGGGCCGGCAGCCCACGGCACCGCTCGCGCTCGGCCGTTTCGTCGTGGTCGGCGATCTGCAGGGCTACGTGCACGTGCTGTCGCGTGACGACGGGGCCTTCGTTGCGCGGATTGCCACCGACGGCAGCCCGATCGCCTCTGCGCCGGTGCTGCTGGACGACAGCTTCGTCGTGCAGACAAGAAACGGCGGCGTCTACGCGCTGACCCTGCAATAAGTGCCAGCGGGGATTGAGGGCTGATGTGCTCCCTCCGCCTTCATCCCTCATCCTTCATCCCTGAACTTTGAAACCCACTCTCGTCATCGTCGGCCGGCCCAACGTCGGCAAGTCGACGCTGTTCAACCGCCTGACCCGCAGTCGCGCCGCGATCGTCGCCGACGTGCCGGGGCTGACGCGCGACCGCCATTACGGGCACGGTCGTCTGGGCGAGCGGCCGTTCACCGTGGTCGACACCGGCGGCTTCGAGCCGGAGGCGCGCGAGGGCGTGGTGGCCGCCATGGCCACGCAGACCGAACTCGCGCTCGATGAAGCGGACGCGGTCCTCTTCGTGCTGGATGCGCGCGCGGGGCTGATGCCGCTCGACCGCGTGATCGCGGAGCGGCTGCGGCGTCTGGGCCGACCGGTGACGCTGGTCGTCAACAAGGCCGAAGGACTGACGCAGGCCACGGCCACGGCGGACTTCCACGCGCTGGGTCTCGGCACGCCGTACGGGATTTCCGCGGCGCATGGCGAGAACGTCAGCGATCTCCTTGAGGAGGTACTCGCGCCGTTTCCGCGGGCGCGCGCGGACGCCGCCGAGGAGGATCCCGACGGACGCATCCGCATCGCGGTGGTCGGCCGGCCCAACGTCGGCAAGTCCACGCTCGTCAACCGGCTCCTCGGCGAGGAACGGATGATCGCAATGGACGAACCCGGCACGACGCGCGACGCGGTCGAAGCGGATTTCGAGCAGGGCGGCCGCGCCTACCGATTGATCGATACCGCCGGCGTGCGCAAGCGGGCGCGGGCGACGGCCGAAACGGTCGAAAAATTCTCGGTGGTGAAGACCCTGCAGGCGATCGATGCCGCGCACGTGGTGATCCTGATGCTCGATGCCCAGGGCGGCGTCGCGGAACAGGATGCCCATCTCGCGGGCTACGTGCTGGAGGCGGGGCGGGCGATGGTGGTGGCGGTCAACAAGTGGGACGGGCTGGACCAGGATCTGCGCGAGCGCATCAAACAGGCGGTGGCGCGCGCGCTGGTCTTCGTCGAGTTCGCCCCGGTGCACACGATATCGGCGAAGGCGGGCACCGGGGTGAAAGGACTGCTCGCGGCGGTCGATGGCGCCTACGCCGCCGCGCACAGCAAGCTCAGCACACCCAAGCTGTCGCGGGCGCTGGCGGAGGCAACGACCCGCCAGCAACCACCGCGCTCCGGGATGACCCGGCCCAAGCTGCGTTACGCCCACCAGGGCGGGGTCAACCCGCCACGCATCATCGTCCACGGCAACGCCCTGGACCGCATCCCGGTCAGCTACTGGCGTTACCTGGAGCGCTGTTTCCGCAAGGTCTTCAGGCTGGAGGGCACCCCGCTGAAGATCGAATACCGGAAGGGGCGGAATCCTTACGCGAAATGAGGATCGCCCTGGCCTGGCGGAACCACGCCGTGGCTGGCTGTTTCAATGGGTGGCCCGCCCCCCCAAAATCCGCTAAAGTGGCTATAAATCAAGCAAAACGCCGCTCGGCGGGTAGTGAAAACCCACGGCGATCACTCAATAACAAGGGACACCCATGAGCACGAAAGGGCAGATGCTACAAGACCCGTTTCTCAACACCCTGCGCAAGGAGCACGTGCCGGTTTCGATCTATCTGGTGAACGGCATCAAGCTGCAGGGGCAGATTGAATCCTTCGACCAGTACGTCGTGCTGCTCAAGAACACCGTTACCCAGATGGTCTACAAGCACGCCATTTCCACCGTCGTGCCGTCGCGCCCGGTGAACCTGCAGCTCGAACAGACACCACCCGCCTGATTTGTCCGACCTGGTCTCCGAACGCCGGCAGGGCGGCACGCGTGCCGTTCTGGTCGCCCTCGATCGCGGAGGCCCCGATTACGCGGATGGGGTGGCCGAGCTCAAGCAGCTCGCCGCGAGCGCGCGCGCAGAAACCGTAGCGCTCGTCGAAGGCCGCCGGCAGCGTTTGGACCCCGCCACCTTCGCCGGTCGCGGCAAGGTGGAGGAAATCGCGGCGGTCGTGGCGCAGGCGCGCGCCGACGTGGTGATCTTCAACCATATCCTGTCACCGGGGCAGGAACGCAACCTCGAGCGGGCCATCGACTGCCGGGTCATCGACCGCACCAGTCTCATTCTCGACATTTTCGCGCAGCGTGCCCGCTCGCACGAAGGCAAGCTGCAGGTCGAACTCGCACAGTTGGAGCACCTTGCCACGCGCCTCGTGCGCGGCTGGACCCACCTGGAGCGCCAGAAAGGCGGCATCGGCCTGCGCGGACCCGGCGAGACCCAGCTGGAGACCGATCGCCGGCTGCTCGGCAAGCGGGTGAAGCTGCTGAAGGAGCGGTTGGTGCATGTCGCCGCTGCGCGCGCGACCCAGCGCCGCGCGCGCAGCCGTGGCCAGGTGTACTCGGTGTCCTTGGTGGGCTACACCAACGCCGGCAAGTCCACGCTGTTCAATGCGCTGACCCGTGCCGGGGCGTACGCCGCCGACCAGTTGTTCGCGACCCTCGACACCACCTCGCGCCGGCTGCGTCTGCCGGGCGGCGCCACCATCGTCATTTCCGACACGGTGGGCTTCATCCGCGAGCTGCCGCACACGCTGGTGGCGGCCTTCCGTGCGACGCTGGACGAGGCGGTGCGCGCGGACTTGCTGCTGCACGTGGTGGACGCCTCCTCGCCGGTGCGCGATGCGCAGATCGCCGAGGTCGACAAGGTGCTGGCGGAAATCGGGGCGGGCGGCGTGCCGCAGGTGCTGGTCTACAACAAGGTCGATCTGGTGCCAGACGCGCCCCGGGAAGTGCGGGACGAACATGGTAAGATTCGCGCCGTCTGGATCAGCGCGGCGGAACGTCTTGGCTTGGAATCCGTGCGGAGCGCCCTCGACGAGCGGGCGCCGGAGCGGCCGGGTGACGGCGTCCCGGTGGATGCCGCGGCGACCTGGGCCGCTTAGGACCAATTGTGACCAATTGTCCGCCGTCCGCAGTCACGCTCATTCCGCATCGCGACGGTCGCGTACTGTAATCCTCAATCCTTGTATTGTTGAATTCTTCGTTTCCACCCCCACTGACTGACTTGCAATGCTCGCAGCCCTGAAAACGCTACCCGCGCGCATGGCCGACCGCCTGCGGCGCTCTGCCGGCGCACTGATGTCGCTCAACGATCCGAACTGGGGCCGCCGCGGCGGCAACAGCGGCGGCGGTGGCAACAATTCCGGCGGCCCGCCGGACCTGGACGACCTGCTGCGCAATTTCAACCGCAAGCTCTCGGGCCTGCTGGGGCGCAAACCCGCCGGCCGGAACGACGGTCCGCCCGACGAAGGCGGTGGCGCCGGCGGCGGCTTCGCGCGCTACGGCGGCGGTGCGGGCATCATCGCCGGACTGTTGATCCTGTTCTGGGTCTTCAGCGGTTTCTACATCGTCGGCGCCGGTGAGCGGGGGGTCGTCACCCGCTTTGGTAAATATCTCGAGACCACCTCGCCGGGGCCCCGTTGGCACCTGCCGTATCCGGTCGAAGCGGTGGACGTGGTGAACATCTCGCAGGTGCGCACGCTGGAACTGGGTTTCCGCAACAAGGCGAAGGTGCCGAAAGAGGCGCTGATGCTGACGGACGACGAGAACATCGTCGACATCCAGTTCACGGTGCAGTACACGCTGAAGAGCGCGGAGGACTATCTGTTCAACGACCGTTCGCCCGACGAGGCCGTGGTGCAGGCGGCGGAAACCGCCATGCGCGAGATCGTCGGCAAGAGCAGCATGGACTTCGTGCTTTACGAAGGGCGCGAGCAGGTCGCCGTTCAGGCCACCAAGCTGATCCAGGAAATCCTTGACCGTTACAAGACCGGCATCCAGGTGAGCAAGGTGAACCTGCAGAACGCGCAGCCGCCCGAGCAGGTGCAGGCCGCGTTCGACGACGCCAACCGCGCCGTGCAGGACCGCGAGCGCGCCAAGAACGAGGGCCAGGCCTACGCCAACGACGTGATCCCGAAGGCGCGCGGCAATGCTGCCCGCCTGAAGGAAGAGGCTGATGGTTACCGCCAGCGCGTGGTCGAGCGCGCCGAAGGCGATGCCGCGCGCTTCCGCAGCATCGCCACCGAGTATGTGAAGGCGCCGGGCGTCACGCGGGACCGCCTCTACCTCGAGGCGATGCAGGACGTACTGCAGAATTCCAGCAAGGTGCTGGTCGATCAGAAGCAGGGCGGCGGCAGTCTGCTCTATCTGCCGCTCGACAAGCTGATTCAGCAATCGGGACCTTCGGCGAGCGGCAATCTCGACGCCCAGCGCACGGCGCCGGCGGCAGCCGAATCCGCACCTGCGGTGGAGGCGCCCGCGGCGGGTGCGCGGGCCCGTGATTCCGGATTCCGCAGCCGCGACCGGGAGCCGCGCCCATGAACCCGCGTACTCCGCTCATCCTCGGCGCCGCGCTGGTGGCGGCGATCCTGCTCGCGATGTCGATGTTCGTCGTCCGGCAGACGCAGAACGCGATCGTGTTCCGGCTCGGCGAGATCGTCGACGTCAAGACCGAGCCCGGTCTGTATTTCAAGGTGCCCCTGCTCGACAACGTGCGCTTCAGCGACATCCGCATCCTGACGCTGGATACGCCGGAACCCGAGCGCTTCCTGACCTCGGAAAAGAAGAACGTGCTCGTGGATCTCTTCATCAAGTGGAAGATCACGGACGTGCGCCAGTACTACCTGTCGGTGAACGGCGACGAGGCGCGGGCGCGCACGCGTCTCGCCCAGACGGTCGTGTCGGGACTGCGCGACGAGTTCGGTAACCGCACCGTGCACGACGTCGTCTCCGGCGAGCGCGACAAGATCATGGAATTGATGCGCGACAAGGCCAACGAGGACGCCCGCAAGATCGGCGTAACCGTGCTCGACGTCCGGCTGAAGCGCGTGGAACTGCCCGAACAGATCAACGAGTCCGTCTACGGCAGGATGACCGCCGAGCGCAAGCGCGTCGCCAACGAGCTGCGCTCCACCGGCGCCGCCGAGGGCGAGAAGATCCGCGCGGATGCCGACAAGCAGCGCGAAGTCATCCTCGCCGAGGCCTACCGCGACGCGCAGCGCGTCAAGGGCGAGGGTGACGCCAAGGCTTCGGCCGTGTACGCGAAGGCTTACGAACAAAATCCCGAGTTCTATTCGTTCACCCGCAGCCTCGAGGCGTACCGGTCGAGCTTCCGCTCGAAGAGCGACGTCCTCGTGCTGGACCCCAATTCCGAGTTCTTCAAGTATCTGAAGAACCCGGGTCGCCCGGGAAAATAGCCGTCCGGGCGCCGGGCGCTGAACGGCCCCGGCGCACCGATCTTCGCGACCGCCGTGACGCTCGCCAATACACTGCTGACGGCGTTCGCGCTGATGCTGGTCATCGAGGGCGTGCTGCCGTTCCTCGCCCCCCAGTTGTGGCGCGAAACCTTCCGCCGGCTCACCGAGATGTCCGAGGGGCAGATCCGCTTCTTCGGTCTGACCTCGATGATCGCCGGCCTGCTGCTGCTGTACCTGTCGCGCTAGCGGCGGCGGCTCCGGCTGCCCGCGTGCTACGCTTATCGCCTTATTTCCACCCGCTTCCAACCTGTCATGCGCCGCTGGCTGCTGCCCGAATACATTGACGATGTGCTGCCCGTCGAGGCGCGCCGGATCGAGCGCCTGCGCCGCCGCGCGCTCGACCTCTTCGCCGCGCACGGCTACGCGCTGGTCATGCCGCCGCTGCTGGAATACGTCGAGTCGCTGCTGACGGGCACCGGCCGCGACCTCGACCTGCGGACCTTCAAGCTGGTCGACCAGTTGTCGGGCCGCATGCTGGGGGTGCGCGCCGACATCACGCCGCAGGTCGCGCGTATCGATGCGCACCTGCTCAACCGGGCAGGCCCGACGCGGCTGTGCTACTGCGGCAGCGTGCTGCACACGCTGCCGGCCGGGACGGACGGCTCGCGCGAGCCGCTGGAACTGGGGGCCGAACTGTTCGGGCACGCCGGGGTGGAAAGCGACCTGGAGGTGCAGCGCCTGATGCTGAAAACGCTGCGCCTGGCAGGCCTGCGGCGGGTGCATCTGGACATCGGCCACGTCGGGGTGTTCCGGGCGCTGGTGCGCAGTGCCGGCCTGCAGGCGGAACGGGAAGACGAATTGTTCCGCGCGGTGCAGGCCAAGGACGCCGCCGGCATCGCCGGGCTCACGCGCGGCCTGTCCCGCACCCTGCAACGCGCGTTTGCCGCGCTGCCGGAACTGTCTGGCGACCGGCGCGTACTGGCCGCCGCGGGCCGCGCCCTGCCGGCATCACCCGCCATCCGGCGGGCGCTGGCCACGCTGGCCGCGGTGGCGCGGGGCCTGGCCGATCTCGATGCCGAACTGGGTTTCGATCTCGGGGAACTGCGCGGCTACCGGTACCACAGCGGCGCCGTGTTTGCGGCCTACGTGCACGGCGCCGGCACCGGCGGCGCGGTGGCGGCGCTCGCGCGCGGCGGCCGCTACGACGAGGTCGGTGCGGTGTTCGGCCGCACCCGCCCGGCGGTCGGCTTCAGCCTGATCGACCTGAAGGAGCTGGTGCTGCTCGCGC
>JBOIEQ010000178.1:0-8590 GCA_050741255.1 Burkholderiales bacterium
GCGCGGCGGCCGGCCCCTTCACCGGCGTCGGCGCGCGCGGTGTGCACCCACTCGCCTTGCGCGCCGCGCGCCAGGTGACGGCGCCGCGCCGGGTGGCGATCGGCAATGCCGCGCAGACTCTGCATCCGGTGGCCGGCCAGGGGTTCAACCTCGGCTTGCGCGATGCCTGGGAATTCGCACAGATCGCCGCCGAACATGCGCACGATCCCGGTGCACCGCCTGTGCTGCGGGCCTATGCCGCGCGCCGGCGCGTGGACCGCTGGGCCACGATCGCAGTGACCGACAGTCTGGCTCGGGTATTCATGCCGGAAGCCGGTTGGGCACGGGGTTTGCGCGGTGCCGGTTTCGCCGTCCTGGACGGTCTGCCATCCGCCCGCCGCTTTCTTGCGCGGCGCATGATGTTCGGCGTGCGTGCCTGATCGGTCGTCAGTACCGAAAACGCAACACGCGAGGCCGCGTTTCTTTGCTTGCCCGCGCGGCGCGATTACAATGCGCGTCCTCCCCTTGTTTGCATTCACGCCGCTTCCCATTTCCTCATGCGTATCGGGCCTTACGCGCTGAAGAACCGTCTGATCGTCGCCCCGATGGCGGGCGTCACCGATCGGCCGTTCCGCCAGCTCTGCAAACGCATGGGCGCGGGCATGGCGGTGTCGGAAATGGTCGCGTCGAACTCGCTCCTGTGGGGTTCCGAGAAGACGCTCCGCCGCGGCAACCACGACGGCGAGGTCGAGCCCAAGGTCGTGCAGATCGCCGGCGCCGATCCCGCGATGATGGCCGAAGCCGCCCAGTTCAACGTCGACAAGGGCGCGCACATCATCGACATCAACATGGGCTGCCCGGCCAAGAAGGTCTGCAACGTCATGGCCGGTTCGGCCTTGATGAAGGACGAGCCGCTGGTCGCCCGCATCCTCGAAGCGGTGGTCGGCGCGGTCAGCGTGCCGGTCACGCTCAAGTTCCGCACCGGCTGGGACAAGCTCAACCGCAACGCACTGACGATCGCGCGCATCGCGGAAGGATCGGGCGTGCAGTCCATCGCCATCCACGGCCGCACGCGCGCCTGCGCCTACACCGGCGACGCCGAATACGACACCATCCGCGCGGTCAAGCAGGCGGTGGGTATCCCGGTCATCGCCAACGGCGACATCACCACGCCGGAAAAGGCGAAGTTCGTGCTGGAGTACACCGGCGCCGACGCGGTGATGATCGGCCGTGCCGCGCAGGGCCGGCCGTGGATCTTCCGCGAGATCCAGCATTACCTTGAAACGGGCACGCACCTGCCGCCGCCCGAGGTCGCCGAAATCCACGCCGTGCTGCGCGCGCACCTGGCGGATCTGTATGCGTTCTATGGGGAGCTGACGGGCGTGCGCATCGCGCGCAAGCACATCAGCTGGTACACGAAGGGGCTGGCCGGATCGTGCGCGTTCCGGCACCGCATGAACCAGTTGGGGACGACCGGCGAACAGCTGGTCGCGATCGACGCATTTTTCGCCGCCCAGGCGGCGCGCGACGATCGGCTGGTCTACAGCGAAGAAGTGGAGGAGCTTGCCGCATGACCAACGACAACGATATGTCGCGCTCGGTGCGCCGCGCGATCGAGGGCTATTTCCGCGACCTGGACGGCGAAAAGCCGAGCCGCGTCTACCGCATGGTGATCGACTGCGTGGAGAAACCGCTGCTCGAAACGGTCCTGCACCGCGTGCGCGGCAACCAGACGCACGCCGCCGCGATGCTCGGCATCAACCGCAACACCCTGCGCAAGAAGATGAAGGAGCACGGAATCAAGGGCTAGAAATCCTGGTTCCCGTATGCCCTTCGCGCTGATCAGCGTTTCCGACAAGACCGGCGTCGTTGCCTTTGCGCAGGGTCTCGCCGGGCTGGGGTTCACCCTGCTGTCTACCGGCGGCACGGCGCGGCTGCTGCGCGACGCCGGCCTGACGGTCACCGAGGTGGCCGACCATACCGGCTTTCCCGAAATGCTCGACGGGCGGGTCAAGACCCTGCATCCGACCATTCATGGCGGCCTGCTCGCGCGGCGCGAGGTGCGCGAGCACATGCAGGCGATCGACGCCGCCGGCATCGCGCCGATCGACCTGCTGGTGGTGAACCTTTATCCCTTCGAGGCCACCATCGCGAAGACGGGCTGCCTGCTCGAGGACGCGATCGAGAACATCGACATCGGCGGCCCCGCCATGGTGCGTTCGGCAGCGAAGAACTGGCGCGGCGTCGGCGTGCTGACGGATGCGGACCAGTACGCCGCCGTGCTGGAGGAATGGAAGAAGACCGGCGGCCTGACGGACGCGACGCGCTTCGCGCTGGCGGTGGCGGCGTTCAACCGCATCGCCGTCTACGACGCGGCGATCAGCGACTACCTGTCGGCGCTGAAGGCCGACGGCACGCGCGCGGAATTTCCGGCGCAGTCCAACGGGCGCTTCGTCAAGCTGCAGGACCTGCGCTATGGCGAGAACCCGCACCAGAAAGCGGCGCTCTACCGCGACCTGTATCCCGCGCCCGGCTCGCTCGTCACCGCGAAGCAGGTGCAGGGCAAGGAACTCTCCTACAACAACCTCGCCGATGCGGACGCGGCCTGGGAATGCGTCAAGAGTTTCGACACCTCGGCCTGCGTGATCATCAAGCACGCCAATCCCTGCGGCGTCGCCGTGGGCGTGAACTGCGCGGATGCGTACGCCAAGGCGCTGGCGACCGACCCGACCTCCGCGTTCGGCGGCATCATCGCCTTCAACCGTCCGCTGGATGCGGCGGCGGCGGAGGCCGTCAGCCAGCAGTTCGTCGAGGTGCTGATCGCGCCCGCGTATGCGCCGGAAGCACTGGCCGTGTTCGCCGCCAAGGCGAACGTGCGGGTGCTGGAAATTCCGCTCGATGGCGTACAGCGCCAAGGCAACACCGCCTGGGCGCAGGGCCGCAACACCCACGACGTGAAACGCATTGGGTCCGGCCTGCTGATCCAGTCGGCCGACAACCGGGACGTCACGTCCGCCGAGTTCAGGGTCGTGACGAAAAAACAGCCGACAGCCGCGCAGCTCGCCGACCTGTTGTTCGCCTGGCGCGTGGCGAAGTTCGTGAAATCGAACGCCATCGTGTTCTGCGCCGACGGCCGCACGCTGGGCGTGGGCGCCGGCCAGATGAGCCGCATCGACTCCGCGCGCATCGCCTCAATCAAGGCGCAGAACGCCGGTCTCACGCTCGCCGGCTCCGTGGTGGCTTCCGATGCCTTCTTCCCCTTCCGCGACGGACTCGATGTCGTCGTCGATGCCGGTGCGGTGGCCGTGGCCCAGCCCGGCGGCAGCGTGCGGGACGAAAGCGTGATCGCCGCCGCGGACGAACGCGGCATCGCGATGGTGTTCACCGGCGTGCGGCATTTCAGACATTAATCGTGAGGGGTGAGGAGAGAGGGGTGAGGGAAAATCTTCTACGGCGGGACCGTGTCGCGGTTTCCCCCCTCCCCCCTCCCCCCTTTCCCCTCTCCCAAAAATGAAACTCCTCGTCATCGGTTCGGGTGGTCGCGAGCACGCCATCGCCTGGCGGCTCGCACGGTCGCCGCGCGTGACCAAGGTGCTCGTGGCGCCCGGTAACGCCGGTACTGCGCGCGAGGAAGGCGTCGAGAACGTGGCCGTCACCGCCATCCCGGACCTCATCGCGCTGGCGAAGAAGGAAGCGATCGCCCTGACCGTGGTCGGACCCGAAGCACCGCTGGCCGAGGGTGTGGTGGATGCGTTCCAGGCGGCGGGTCTGCGCATCTTCGGCCCGTCGCGCGCCGCGGCGCAGCTCGAAAGCTCCAAGGATTTCGCCAAGGCCTTCATGCACCGCCACGGCATCCCGACCGCCGCGTATGAAACCTTCACCGATGCGGCGGCGGCTCACCGCTACGTCGACGCGCACGGCGCGCCCATCGTGATCAAGGCCGACGGCCTTGCCGCCGGCAAGGGCGTGGTGGTCGCGATGGATCTCAAGACCGCGCACGACGCCGTGGACATGATGCTGGTCTCCAACAAAATGGGCGCGGCCGGGGCGCGTGTCGTCATCGAGGATTTCCTGGACGGCGAGGAAGCGAGCTTCATCGTCATGAGCGACGGCCGTCACGTGTTGCCGCTCGCCACCAGCCAGGACCACAAGCGTTTGCGCGATGGCGACCAGGGACCCAATACTGGCGGCATGGGTGCCTATTCGCCCGCACCGGTGGTCACGCCCGCCGTGCATGCGCGTGCGATGCGCGAGGTGATCCTGCCGGCGATTGCGGGCATGGAGAAGGACGGCACGCCCTTCACAGGCTTCCTCTACGCGGGGTTGATGATCCTGCCGGGCGGCGCGGTGAAGGTGGTCGAGTTCAACTGCCGGCTCGGCGATCCGGAGACGCAGCCCATCCTCATGCGCCTGAAGAGCGATCTGCACGCACTGATCGATCACGCCGTGTCCGGCACGCTGGACAAAGCCGAAGCGGACTGGGATCCGCGCGTGGCGCTCGGCATCGTGCTGGCGGCGGCGGGCTACCCCGATGATCCGCGCAAGGGCGACGCCATCACCGGGCTGCCGGTGCCGGGCGAGGACTTCCGGGTGTTTCACGCAGGCACCACGCTCGCGGACCAGCAGCCGGTCACCAACGGCGGCCGCGTGCTGTGCGTCACCGCGCTGGGCCACAACGTGAAGATGGCACAGAAGCGCGCTTACGCGGTGGCCGACGGCATCCGTTTCGACGGCATGCAGCTGCGCCGCGACATCGGCCACCGCGCCATCAAGCCGTAGCCGCGCGACCCCGCGTACCGCCATGGACGTCGCCGCGGTCAAACAGTATCTGACAGGCCTGCAGGCGCGCATCGTCGAAGGGCTCGAGCGTCTGGACGGCGGCCGTTTCGGCGCGGACGCGTGGACGCGCCCCGAAGGCGGCGGCGGTCTGTCCCGCATCCTGGAAGACGGTGCCTTGTTCGAGCGCGCGGGCGTCGGGTTTTCCCATGTGACGGGCAGCAGTCTGCCGCCGTCGGCCACGCATGCGCGGCCGGAGCTTGCCGGGCGCGGCTTCGAGGCCATGGGCGTGTCGCTGGTGCTGCATCCGCGCAACCCCTACGTGCCGACCGTGCATCTCAACGTGCGCTGCTTCACCGCAACGAAAGCCGGGGCGGACCCCGTGTGGTGGTTCGGCGGTGGCATGGATCTGACGCCCTATTACGGCTACGAGGAAGACGCCCGCCACTTTCACGCCACCTGCCGCGACGCGCTCACGCCCTTCGGTACGGACGTGCACGCCAAATACAAGCGCTGGTGCGACGAGTACTTCTTCCTCAAGCACCGCAACGAACCGCGTGGCATCGGCGGCATCTTCTACGATGACCTCAACGCTCCTGATTTCGCCACCTGCTTCGCGCTCATGCAAAGCGTCGGCGATCGCTTTCTGCCGGCCTACGCGCCCATCGTCGAACGCCGACGCGCGCTGCCGTACGGCGAGCGCGAGCGCGAGTGGCAGGCGGTCCGCCGCGGCCGCTACGTCGAGTTCAACCTGGTGTGGGACCGCGGCACGCTGTTTGGCCTGCAGTCGGGCGGGCGCACCGAATCGATTCTGATGTCGATGCCGCCGCGGGTGGCGTGGCGCTACGACCGGAAGCCGGAGCAGGGAACGCCGGAAGCGGCGTTGCTGGCGTTTCTCCAGCCTCGCGACTGGGCATAAGTACTGCTTGCAGAGAGGGGACTTCGCTTGTATTCAAGCAAGCACACCTCTTCGTTACCCAGCATCAGGAGATCGACATGCGTTCACGATTGCCGGAAACCGCCACGCTCGCACTGTCGATCGTGGGTTGCGCCGCCGCCCTGTTGCCCGCGGTTTCCCATGCGCAGAACTATCCGTCACGGCCGGTGCGGATGATCGTCGGCTATCCGGCGGGTGGCAGCATCGATACCGTGGGCAGGATTACCGCGCAGGCATTTACCGAGTCCATGGGGCAGACGTTCCTCGTCGAGAACCGCCCGGGGGCTTCGGCGACGATCGCCACCGTCGCCGTGGTGAAGGCGCCGACCGACGGTTACATGCTGCTCGTCGGCGCGCAGGCCTCCTTGTCCGGCGCTCTCAGCATGATCGCGAATCTGCCCTACGATCCTCTCCGCGATCTGAGCGCGATCGCGCTCCTCGCCAACCAGCCGAATGTGCTGGTCGTGCATCCGAGCGTCCCGGTGCGCACGACGAAGGAGTTCATCGCGCTCGCGAAAGCGCGCCCCGGGAAACTCTCCTACGGGTCCTCCGGGATGGGCTCGACCCAGCATCTGTCTTCCGAACTGTTCGCGATGATGACGAAAACAGATCTTTTCCATGTGCCGTACAAAGGCGGTGCACCGGCAACGATCGACCTGCTGAGCGGCCAGCTTGACTTCACCTTCACGCCGGTGCCGACCGCGGGGCCCTATATCAAGGCGGACCGGCTGCGGGCGATCGCGCTGACATCGATCCGTCGCAACGAGTCGCTGCCGGGCGTACCTACACTCGACGAAACCGGCGTGCGTGGTTACGACTTCGGCGGCTACATCGCGCTGCTCGGTCCCGCCAAAATGCCCCGCGAGCTGGTGCTGAAGCTGAATGCCGAAGTGCAGAAAGCGGTGAAAGACCCGAACGTGCGTAAGCGGCTGGTGGATCTAGGCCTCGACGTGCCCGGCGGCACGCCCGAGCAGTTCACGGAATTCATGAAGCAGGACATGGAGAAGTGCGCGAAGATCGTCGCGGCGGCCAAGATCCAGCCGCAGTAGACCGGAAGGCCCCCTTGGGGGCGTGCTTTTCAGCCGTAACCATCACAGGAGAGGCAGGCCATGACGTTCGCCATTGCCGCGCGCTGCACGAAAACCGGCCGCTTCGGCGTGGGCATCGCCACGCTGTCGCCCGCCGTCGGCGGCCGCTGTCCCCATTTCGCGCCGAACTTCGGCGTCGTCCTCACCATGGCGTACACCGACCCGCGCCTGGGTCATCTGGGCACCGAGCTGCTGAAGATGAGCTATTCGGCGCCGAGAATCCTGCAGGAACTGGAAGCTAGCGATGCCAATATCGAGCACCGCCAACTGGCCGTGATCGATCTCGACGGCAACGCCGTCGCCCGCACGGGTGCGCGGGACAACAAGTGGTGCGGTGCCCACACCGAGGCAAATCTGGTCGCGCTGGGCAACAACCTTACGTCCGAACGAACGGTGACCGCGATGGTCGAGACGTACAACGCGCTGCCCGGCGACACGCTTGAAGAGCGGCTGCTCCGCGCGATCGAGGCCGGCCGCGATGCGGGTGGACAGAACGGCGGCCAGCTATCCGCGGCGCTCGTCTCCTACGGCACGAAGATCTATCCCTACCTCAACCTCCGGGTCGATGTGCACGAAGAACCCATCGGCGATCTGCGGCGGGTCTACGAAGCCTTCCGGCCGTACATCACCTATTACTACGAGCGGCCCGCCGAACCCGAGCGCTGGGGTACCAAGAAGCAGTGGAAGGAGAAGTGGCTGGAGGAGCAGAAGCTCGCGAAGCCGTGATGCGGGGAGCCCGGTAACGCAGCCAGGACTTTAACGACCTAACGCTCTTTCTCTTTCTCCGTCGGTCCCAGCACCTTCCGCAGCGAGCGCAGCCGCTCGAGGATCATCCGGCCCATCGACGAGAAGCGCAGGGTATCGGCCGGCTCGACGCCATGCTGGCGCATCAGCGTGGGCTGGTCGCGGAAGGTCTGGTATTTCACCAGCGCCGCGTGCACGTGGCCCTGCAGCACTTTCAGGTTCACCGGCTTGTTCAGGAAACGGAACACCTGTGCCTGGTTGATGAGCTGGATGACCTGCTCCGAGTCCGAGGCCTTGGTCATGACGATGGTCAGGATTTCGGGATGCTCCTGCTTGAGCAGCTTGAACATCGCGGTGTTGTCCCGCTTGCTCGATTCCACGTCGGCGAGGATCACGGAGACATCCTGCTCCAGCAGGGTGGCGAGCGCGGAATCCAGGCTTTCGGCGTAAAGGACGGGGCACAGGTTCGCGAAGATCTCGCGCGTGGCGCGGAAGATCGTCTCGTCGTCGTCGATCACCAGGATCGCTTCGTCGAGCTTCGCCGGCAGTTCCGCGGGCTGCTTCGGCAGGTCGGCGAGCGCGAAGGCGATGGTGGCGGCCTCCGCCATGATGCGCTGGATCTCGAGGTTGTCCCACGGCTTGTTCATGAAGCGGTAGACCTCGCCGTCGTTGATCGAGCCGACAATCGCCGCGAGGTCCGAGTAGCCGGTGAGCAGGATGCGCACGGACTGCGGCGCGATCCGTTTCACTTCGCGCAGCAGCTCCACGCCCAGCATCTCGGGCATGCGCTGGTCGCTCACCACCACTTCGACCGGGTGCTTGGACAGGAAGTCGAGTGCCTTCTTGCCGTCGGTGGTGGTGAAGACGTGATAGCCCGCGCGGAACACCGACTTCAGCGCGGTGACGATGCGTTCCTCGTCGTCGACGAACAGGATGCGCGCTTTCTGGCCGCCGCGCGTGGGGGCGGGGAAGGTGGCGTTGGATGGTGGCTTGGGCGCTGGCGTGAGCGGAGGCCCGCCACCGCCGCCCGTGACCGGGCCGCCCGCCAGCGCGCGCGCGGCGCGCG
>JBOIEQ010000179.1:0-8491 GCA_050741255.1 Burkholderiales bacterium
CCAAAAGGGCCCGTCTGCGTCGTTGCTCGTCGTTGCATAGAGGGGCTATGCGGCCTCCTCGCGCCTAGCAGCCGAGTCCTTTTGGCTCAACGCCGCGCACGTTTAGGTCCATAACAGGCTCTAGGGGGATGGGGCGCGCGCTCGTGTAAGATTCTTCCGACAAGTCCTCCAGGCACATGAAAATATTCGATCTCGTCTGCGATCACGGTCACCGCTTCGAAGGCTGGTTCGGTTCGGGCGAGGACTACGAACGCCAGCAACGGAACGCGCAACTGGCGTGCCCCGTCTGCGCCAGCGCGCAGGTGGACCGCGTGCCGTCGGCGCCTTACATCGGCAAGGCCCGCGGCGCGTCCACGCCTGCAGGAGAAGCGGCACCGGCGGCGCCTTCGTCCAGACAGCCGGTCGCCAATATCGGGTCGCAGGCGCTCGAACAACTGATGCGCTACATCGTGCAGAATACGGACGACGTCGGCGGCGGTTTCTCCGAGGAAGCGCGCAAAATCCATTACGGCGAGTCGGCGGACCGGCGGATCCGCGGCACCGCCTCGACGGATGAAGTGAAATCACTCAAGGACGAGGGGATCGACGTGCTGGCGCTACCCGGGCATCTCACCGCCCGGCGGCACTGAGCGGGTACGAATTCCGGCACGCCCACCGTCCACTCTCCACCGTCTACCCTTTACGGAGGAACGACCATGTTCAAGCATATTCTGGCGCCCACCGATGGTTCCAAGCTGGCCGACAAGGCGGTGCGGCGGGCGATCGAATTCGCCGCCGAAACCAAGGCGCGCGTCACCGTGCTGCACGTGACGCCTCGATTTCCCATGCTGCTGGATGAAAGCTACATGGCGGTGTCCGGCATGAACCTGCAGAAACGCTTCGAACAGGACGCGGCGGCACGCGCCGCGAAGATCCTGACCGGCGCCCAGAAAGACGCGAAGGCGGCGAAGGTGGAGTGCGAGGGTGTCACGGCGGCGAGCGATGCGCCGTACGAGGAGATCGTCAAGCAGGCCAAGAAGCACAAGTGCGACCTCATCATGATGGCTTCGCACGGCCGCCATGGCATCAAGGGGCTGCTCCTCGGGAGCGAAACCGCCAAGGTGCTGACGCACTCCACGATTCCGGTGCTGGTGTACCGGTAGACCGCCGCTCCCGGTCGTCCCCGTGACGATGACCGACGCGGGCGCAGCGATGCCGGCGGCAGCGCTGCTGCGCCACACGACGGAGTTCCTTCGCCGCTATCCGCCGTTCGACCGGATCGAGGAGGCCGCGCTGCAGTTTGCCGTCACGCGCCTCGACCTCGCCTATTTTCCCCGCGGCACGACCATCCTGTCGCCCGAACGGGGCGTGCCGGAAGCCCTGCATATCATCCAGAAGGGCACGGTCAGCCTGGCCCAGGCGCCGGAGCGACGCCATGCCGGCGCGGCGACCGTGACGCTGGGGCCCGGCGAATGTTTCTCCGTCGGCGCACTCCTCGAACGTCGCGCGGTGAGCCACCCGTATACCGCGGCCGAGGATAGCTTCTGCTACCGGCTGCCGGCGGACGTTTTCGAGGCCCTGTGCGGGCGCAGCGAATACTTCCGCGTGTTCTGCACCGATTACCTGAAAGCACTGCTGCGGGAATCGCGGCAGTTGCAGCAGGCCCGCGCCGGCCATGAGGCCAGCGCGCAGGTCAACATGCTGACCCCGATGGCAGCTCTCTGCAGCACGGACCCGGTGGCCTGCACCCCGGAGACGAAGCTTCGCGAGGTCCTGCGCAGCCTGAGCGAGCGGCGGGTCGGCGCCATGATCGTGGTGGACGCTGCGTTCCGCCCGGTCGGCATTTTCACCCGCAGCGACCTGCTCGATCGCGTCATCCTGGCGGGAACATCGCTCGAGCAGCCGATCGGCGAGGTCATGACGCGGGATCCTGTCTGCCTGCCGCGGGAGGCCAGTGCGCACGAGGCGGCGCTGCAAATGGCGCAACGGGGCATCCGGCACGTGCTCGTGGTGGAAGGCGAGGGCGGGCGTCTCGCCGGCATCGTGTCCGAGCGCGACCTGTTCGCGCTGCAAAGGGTGAGTCTGCAGCGCGTCCACGACCGGATCGCCGGCGCCGGCGACCGGCCGTCCCTGCAGGCGGCGGCGGCGGACGTGCGCGCGCTGACGGTCAACCTGCTCGGACAGGGCGTGGCCGCGGAACCGTTGACGCAGCTCGTGTCTGCGCTGAACGACCAGCTGACTGCGCGCATACTGGCGCTGGAAGTGCCACACCACCCGCTCGACGGCGTGCGTTGGTGCTGGCTCGCGTTTGGCAGCGAGGGCCGTTCGGAGCAGACCTTCGCCACCGATCAGGACAACGGACTCGTCTTCGTCGCGGAGGACATCCCTCGCGCCCGCGCGGCTCTGCTGGCTTTCGCCCGCGTGACCAACGACACGCTCGACGCCTGCGGCTTTCCGCTGTGCCGGGGCAACATCATGGCGGGTAATCCGGAGCTGTGCCTCACGCCGGACGAATGGAAGGCGCGCTTCGCCAGCTGGACGCGCGATCCGGATCCGGAAGCGCTGCTCAAGGCGTCTATTTTCTTTGACCTCCGCGCACTCGGTGGCGCGACCGAACTGGGGCGCGATCTGCGGACCTGCGTGCGGACGCTGGTCGCTGACAACCGGCGCTTCCAGCATCTGTTGGCGGCCAATGCCCTGCAGTCGCGACCGCCGCTAGGCGTCCTGCGTGACTTTGTCGTCGGCAAGGACGGCACATTGGACCTGAAGACGGAAGGCGCACGGCTGTTCGTGGATGCCGCGCGCATCTTCGCCCTGTCGACCGGCGTGGAGGCCACCGGTACGGCGGTGCGTCTGCGGGAGGCGGGGCCGCGCCTGCACATGGCCGCCAGCGAGACGGAAGCTGCTGTCGACGCCTTCTATTACCTGCAGTCGCTGCGCCTGCGCGGACAACAGGTCGATCCGGGCGGTGCCGGTGGCCGCAACCGCCTCGATCCGGACACGCTGCACGAAGTGGACCGCCGCATCCTCAAGGAGGCGCTGCGGCAGGCGCGCCGCCTGCAGACCCGGCTCGCGCTCGACTTCGAGCTATGAACCGGTTTGCCAGGTGGTTCGGACAGCCCCGCGCGCTGGCGGATGCCGCGGCCGAAGCCGTAGACCGCTGGCGCGCCATTCCCGGGCCGGCGCCGGGTCGCCGCGCGGACGTGGCACGGCTGGTCGTGGTGGACGTCGAGTCGAGCGGGCTGGATCCGGTACACGACCGGCTGCTCGCCATCGGGGCCGTCGCACTTGAAGGCGGGGCACTGGTGCTGGCGCAGAGCTTCGAGGTCGTCCTGCAGCAGACGGAAGCAAGCAGCGCCGACAACATCCTCGTGCACGGCATCGGCGGCGACGCGCAGCGCGCGGGCGCGCCATCCGCCGCCGCACTGGGGGCATTTCTCGATTTCGCGCGGCGCGATCCGCTGCTGGCGTTTCATGCGCCTTTCGACCGCACGCTGATCGAACGCGCGTTGCGCGCGCACCTGGGCCTGCGTTTCGCGGCGACCTGGCTCGACCTCGCCTGGCTCGCGCCGGCGGTGTGCGGTGAACGCGGCAACCGCGAAAGCACGCTGGATCACTGGCTGGCCGCCTTCGACATCGAGAACGCCGAGCGGCACAACGCGCTCGCCGACGCAACGGCGACCGCGCAACTTGCACTGGCCGTGCTGGCACGCGCCGCAGCGCGCGGACTCACTACCGTGGAAGCGCTGCACGGTGCGGCCGAGGCGCAGCACTGGCTGGGTCGTCGATGAGTCCGGTGACCACGTACGCGTTGACAGCCGGCCTCGCTGGCTTGCACAGTGCGGGTGTGAATACCGCCACCCCATGACGCCGCTGCATGCCTTGTTGTCGCCGCGCGCGATCGCCATCGTCGGTGCTTCGAACGACTTCCGGAAGATCAACGGCCGCCCGCTACGCTTCCTGCAGGAAGCGGGCTACGCGGGCGCGCTGTATCCGGTCAATCCGAAGTACGAAGCCATCGGTGACCTGAAGTGTTATCCCTCCGTGGCGGCGATCGGCAAGCCGGTCGACCTCGCGATCGTGGCAGTGCCGGCTGCGCTGGTGCTGGCCACGATCGCCGATCTTCACCGCGCGCGCACGCCGGCCGCCGTCGTGTTCAGCAGCGGCTTCGGCGAAGGCGGGGAAGCGGGGCAGCGCCTGGAGGCTGACCTCGTCCGCGCGGCGCGTGCGGCGGGACTGCGCCTGTGCGGGCCGAACTGCCTGGGCCTCATCAACGCCTTTGACCGCGTGGTCGCCACCTTCAGCCAGTACGCGGACGGCCCGATGCCGCCCGGTCCGGTGGGCTTCGTCACGCAGTCGGGCGCGTTCGGCACCGCGATCGCCGCGCTGGCGCGCGCCCGCGGCATGGGCCTGGGCTATTTCGTGAACACCGGCAACGAAGCCGATCTGCACTTCGCGGAAGTCATGGACGCGGTGCTCGCCGATCCGCGCATCCGCGTCGGCGCCGGCTACCTGGAAGGCGTCAAGGATGGCGCTGCGCTGGTCGCGCTGGCCGGGCGCGCACTGGCGGCGGGCAAGCCGCTGGTGCTGACCAAGGTCGGCCGCACCGAGGCCGGCACACGCGCGGCGGCGTCGCACACCGGCTCGCTCGCGGGTGCGGACGCCGTGTTCGAAGGCGTCGTTCGCCAGTGTGGCATCGTGCGGGCGCGCAACGAAGAGCAGATGCTGGATATCGTCGAGGTGCTGGCGCATTGCGCGCTGCCCGCGGGCCGGGGGCTTGGCATCGTCACCCAGTCGGGGGGGGCTGCCGTGCTGATGGCCGACCGCGCGGAAGAACTGGGCCTGACGGTGCCGACGCTGGGGGAAGGCTCACGGGCCGCACTGCGCAAGGCGATCCCCGGTTTTGGCACCGCCGACAATCCGGTCGATATCACCGGCCAGTTCGTCGCGGAGCCGGGACTGCTGCGCGAGGCGGTACGCGCGGTGCTCGATGATTCCGCCGTGGACGTCGCCATCATCTGGCTGCAGTTGATGGACGCGCATGTGGACAAGCTCGTCACGCTGTTCGGGGAGATCAAGGCGTTCGCGCGCAAACCCTTTGTGGTGGCCTGGGTGGCCGCGCCCGCTGCGGCAGTGACCGGCCTGCATGCGCACGGCATCGCCGTGCTGCGCGGCGCGGAACCGGCGGTGGACGCGGTAGCGGCGCTGACGAATTACGCGGTCGCGCGCCGGCGGGAGAGCAGTGCAACGCCTGCCACGGTGCCGCCGCCCATCCTCAACGATCTCCCGGCCGGCATTGTGCCCTCGCTGGACGCCGCCCGTCTGCTCGAAGGCTACGGCGTTGCGCTGGCGCCGGCCGTGGTTGCTGCGAGCGCGGAGGATGCGGTGGCCGCCTCGAACAATCTGGGTTATCCGGTCGTCCTCAAGATCGAATCGCGGGATATCCCGCACAAGACCGAGTCCGACGGCGTGCGCCTGAACCTGGCCTCGGCGCAGGCGGTGCGCGAGGCCTATGCCGAGGTGGTGGAGAACGCCCGCGCGTACCGGCCGTCGGCGGGCATCGCCGGTGTACTCGTGCAGCCGATGGCGGGTGGCAGTGTGGAATTGGTGGTGGGCCTGCACCAGGATCCGGCCTTCGGCCCGGTCGTGATGGTAGGCCTCGGCGGCATTTTCGTGGAAGTACAGCGTGACGTCGTTTTCGCCCGTGCACCCGTCACGCCTGCGCAGGCGCTCGACCTGCTCGACGGGCTGCGCGGCCGCGCGATGCTCGATGGCGTGCGCGGCCGGCTGCCGGTGAACCGAACCGCAGTCGCCGAACTGGTCGCAGCGGTATCGCGGGCAGGGGCTGCGCTCGGGCCTCGCCTCGCCTCGCTCGATCTCAACCCGGTGCGGTGCGGGCCCGAGGGGGCAGTGGCGGTAGACTGGCTGCTCGAACTCCAATGATCACGCTCCAGGACATCGAACGCGCGGCCGCCACGCTGGCGGGACAAGTGGCGAACACGCCCTGCCTGCACTCGCGCACGCTGTCGGAGTTGACGGGCGCCGAGATCCACCTCAAGTTCGAGAACCACCAGTTCACCGCTTCCTTCAAGGAACGCGGCGCGCTGAACCGGCTGACGGCGCTGACGGCCGACGAGCGCCGGCGTGGGGTGATCGCGGCCTCCGCCGGCAATCATGCGCAGGGCGTAGCGCACCACGCGCAGCGTCTCGGCGTGCCCGCCACCATCGTGATGCCGCAGTTCACCCCGCAGGTGAAGGTCGAGCGCACGCGTGCCTTTGGCGCGGAAATCGTGCTGACCGGCGAGAATTTCGATGCGGCGTATGCGCATGCGCAGACGCTCGCGCAGCAGCGCAACCTCGTGTTCATACACCCCTACGACGATCCGCTGGTGATGGCGGGGCAGGGCACGGTCGCGCTGGAGATGCTGGCCGCCGTGCCGTCGCTGGACACGCTGGTGGTGCCGATCGGCGGCGGCGGCCTGATCGCGGGCATGGCCACCGCCGGCAAGGCGCTGCGGCCGGGTCTGCAGGTGATCGGCGTCGAGAGCCGGCGTTTCCCGTCGATGGCCTGCGCGCTGCGCGGCGAGGCGCCCGCGTTCGGCCGCAGCACCATTGCCGAAGGCATCGCGGTCAGGACGCCCGGAACGCTGACGCTGCCGTTGGTGCGCGAGCGGGTGGACGACATCGTGCTGGTGGACGAAGGCGATTTCGAACGCGCGATCCTGCTGTTGCTGGAAATCGAGAAAACGGTGGTCGAAGGGGCGGGCGCGGCAGGGCTAGCCGCGGTGCTCGCCAACCCCGCACGTTTTCGTGGCCGTCGCGTCGGACTGGTCCTGTGCGGCGGCAACATCGATCCGCTGACACTGGCGTTCATCATCGCGCGCGGCCTGGTGCGTACGGGGCGGCTCGCCCGCATCGCGGTCGAGCTGGATGACCGTCCCGGCGCGCTCGCCCGCGCCACCGCGACGATCGCCGCGGCCGGCGCCAACATCGAGGAAGTCCACCACCAGCGCGCGTTTACGCAGGTGGCGGTGCAGTCGGCGGAAGTCCTGTTCGTGATCCAGACGCGCGATCACGCGCACGCGGTGGAGGTTGTCGAGCAACTGTGCACGGCGGGATTCCGCGCCCATGCCGAAATGCTGGCCGACTGAGGGCCGGGCGACGGCTAACCGGGCTTGATGCCGCCGGTCTTGATGACTTTTCTCCAGCGATCGTAGTCCTGCCGCAGCCAGCGGCCGAGCGCTTCCGGCGAACCGGGAGCGGGTTCCGCGCCCTGCGCGGAGAGCCTTTGCGCGAGGGCGGGATCGCTCAGGATGCGGACCACTTCCGCGTTGAGTTTGTTCACGATGGCGGCAGGGGTGCCCGCGGGGGCGAACAGTGCATTCCAGTTCGCGTACTCGAAACCCGGATAACCGGTTTCCGCCACCGTCGGCACATCGGGCGCCGAGGCAACGCGCTTCGCGCTGCCGACAGCCAGCGCCTTCAGCCGGCCGCTCTGCACGTGCGGCATGACCGATGGCATGCTGACGAAGATCATCTGTACCTGGCCGGCGATCAGGTCGGTCACGGCAGGCGCGCCACCCTTGTACGGCACATGCACGACGTCAATGCCGGTTGCCAGTTTGAGCAGTTCCATTCCGAGGTGCGTCGCCGTGCCGGTGCCGCTCGAACCGAAATTGAGCTGGCCGGGCTTGCTCTTCGCCAACGCCACCAGTTCCTTCACGTTGTTCGCCGGCAGCGCGGGATGGGCGACGAGAATCTGCGGGTTGATGACCAGCATGCAGACCGGCGCGAAATCCCTGAACGGATCGTAGGGGAGTTTCGCCATCAGGTTGGGGTTGATGGCCATGCCGCCGGCGGTGCCGACGAGCAGGTTGTAGCCGTCCGGCGCGGCACGGGCGACGATCTCCGTGCCGACGACGCCACCGGCGCCGCCCCGGTTGTCGAGGATGACCGGCTGGCCCCAGGTCTCGGCAAGGCGCTGCGCGATGGGCCGCACCACGGTGTCGCTCGGACCGCCCGCGGGGAACGTGATGACGATGCGGATGGGGCGTGAAGGATAGGTTTGCGCCACGGCGGCTTCCGCCGTCATGGCAAGAACCGCGATCGCAAGCAAGCAGAATGGGCGCATGGGGCAGGCTGGCCAGTGGGGTGGAAGACGCCGGGAATCTAGCATGCTGCAGCCCGCCTCCGCTGCGGCTTGGGCTAAACTAACGGTCCTTTTCCGGACAACCTCAGCGAGAAAGCGCCGCATGAAATCGTCGATCGACAAACTGATTGCCAAGAAAGATGGCCATATCGGCTGGATCACCTTCAACCAGCCCGAAAAACTCAATGCCGTGTCCTTCGAGATGTGGGAGGCGCTGCCGCTTATCCTGAAGGAGATGGAAGAGGACATCGACATCCGCCTGGTGATCCTGAAGGGCGCGGGCGAGAAGGCCTTCGTGTCCGGCGCGGACATTTCCCAATTCGGCGAAAAGCGTTCCTCGACGGAAGCCGTGCTGGCCTATAA
>JBOIEQ010000180.1:0-8432 GCA_050741255.1 Burkholderiales bacterium
GGCCAAGGTCATTAAGGCGGCCGGCATTAAGCTGGAGCAGTAGATAAGCTCGTCACACCAGCGGAAGCTGGTGTCCATGTAAGTGCATTCAATGGATTCCAGCTTTCGCTGGAATGACGGGCCAGGGTTGTCGTCCTCGCGAAGGCGGGGACCCATTGAACGTAAGACGCATGTGAAAATCGCAACTGGATACCGGCTGGGAGGGAAGGGGCCCCTCCCCCTTCCTGGCCGGTATGACGAGTTAACGCCGTCATCCTCGCGGAAGCGGGGATCCATGTAGGTAATAGCGCAGGTGAAAATCGCAACTGGATACCGGCCTTCGCCGGTATGACGATCATTTACTAGCTAGTAATTCACTAACGCGGGAGACGCAACAGTGGGCAGGCTGGACGGGAAAGTCGCATTCATCACCGGCGCGGGCGCGGGCATCGCCAAGGTCGCCTCGCAGCTCTTCGCGCGCGAAGGCGCGAAAGTCGCCATCATCGAACTGAATGCCGAGACCGGCGCCGCGTCGGAAAAGGCCGTGAAGGACCAGGGCGGCGAGGCGCTGTTCATCAAGACGGACATCACCGACGAGGACAGCGTGAAGGCCGCGGTCGCGGCGACGGTGAAGCGCTTCGGCAAGATCGACGTGCTGTTCAACTGCGCGGGCGGCTCCAACGTCGAAGACGGCCTCGTCACCGAGGTGGACATCGCCCCGATCTGGAACAAGACGATGGGGCTGAACCTCTACGGCACGATGCTGTGCTGCCGCCACGTCATCCCGGAGATCATCAAGGCCGGCGGCGGCACCGTGGTCAACACCTCCTCGGGCGCGGCGCTGCGCGGCGGCAGCCCGCTGCACGTCTACACCGCGTCCAAGGGCGCGCTGCTCTCGCTCACGCGCGCGCTGGCCGGCGCCTACGTGCAGCAGAACGTGCGCGTCAACGTCGTCTGCGCGGGGCGCATCCAGACCGAGCGCAACGTGCTCAAGTACGGCGCGGGCGGCAAGGGCGGCGGCAACATCGTGGACCGCCAGGACGCCAGCGGCCGCGCGAAGGAATATCCGCTGTGGATGGGCGACCCCATCGACATCGCCAACGTCGCGCTGTTCCTCGCCTCGGAGGAGTCGCGGATGATCACCGGCGCGGTGATTCCGGCGGATGGCGGGCGGTCGGCTTACTGATCGCACTCACGCGTCGCTGCGGATGCCGGGTTCCAGGAAATCGAGATGCGATACATTCTGGATGAGTCTGACGGGCCGATTGATTTCGACAGGTATCTGAACTATCTGCAGACCATTCGCGACCGCCTTCCCGCGGCGGTTTATCGCTTCGCCTCGGATTCGGCGAATTTCGACCTGAGCAGCCATTGCAGCCTGCACGATGCGTGGCTGGAGCACTTCAATATCACGGAGCCCGCCGAGGGAGCGCGGAATGAACTGCGAAGAATAGACATCAAAAGCAGTTACCTCGGGCCATTTCATGACAAGCGAATCCTGATCAACTATATAGACGTCATCGGCTACAGCATCCAGACACCATCGACTTTCCTGGGACCGCCTTCATATCGCACCGGCCACGGCGACCTAATCACGCATGAGATCCGGCTGGATGACGACAATCGTTTGGAACACGAGCTGTGTTTCTCCAGAGGAAGCGTCATCACGGTTTGCTTCAAAGGTTTCGCGCATGAAGTTCAGGATGTCTAGTCACGATCGCCTCGTTTCACGCACTTCACGGAGCACTTCATGCATCACCTGATGATTCGCAGCACGCTCCTCGCGGCCGGCCTGGCCGCCGCCGGCGCGGCGCTCGCCGCTGCCCCTTCGTCTGATCCCGCCTATCCCACGCGCCCCGTGCGCATGACCGTGACCTTCCCGCCCGGCGGCGGCGCGGACTTCGTGGCACGCATCCTCGCCCAGCACATGACCGCGAACATGGGGCAGCAGGTGGTCGTGGAGAACCGGCCCGGCGCGGACGGCACGATCGGCGTGCAGGTCGCCGCGCGCGCGACGCCGGACGGCTACACGGTGGTGTTCGCGAACAACGGACCGCTCACCCTGAGCCCTATTCTGAACGACCGGCTGCAGTACGATCCGCTCAAGGACCTGAGCTACATTTCGCTCGTCATCGCCTATCCGTTCATCCTCGCGGCGCGGCCCAGCCTGCCGGTGAAATCGACGAAAGAGCTGATCGAGCTAGCGCGCGCGCAGCCGGGCACGCTCAACTTCGGCTCGTCGGGCACCATCACCCGGCTCGCGATGGTGCTGTTCCAGTCGATGACCAAGACCGAGGTAAAAGACATCCCCTTCAACGGCAACGGGCCCACCATCGTCGCGGTGCTGGGCAGCCACGTGGACCTGATGCTGGCGGGCCCCTCGGTGCCGCAGCTCAGGAATGGGCAACTGAAGAGCATCGCCGTCACCGGCGCGCGCCGCTCGGGCGCGCATCCGGACGTGCCCACGCTCGCGGAGTCCGGCCTGCCCGGCTACGACGTCACCTCCTGGGCCGGCGTGATCGGCCCGCGCGCCCTGCCGCCGCCGCTGGTGACGCGGCTCCACGGCGAGATCAGCAAGACGCTCAAGCAGCAGGACGTGCGCGAGCGCATCGAGACGGCGGGTCTCGACGTGGTGAACAGCACGCCCGCCGAGTTCACCGCGCTGGTGAAGACCGAGCTCAAGAAATGGGCGACGGTCGTGCCGCTCATGAAGAAGTAAGCCACGCCAACCCGACGCCCGAGACCGCACATGAACCAGGCCGCCACCCAGGACGCCCCCGCCGACACCGCTAACCTCCAGGTCACCCGCGAGATCGCGCGGCACCTCTGCGCGCTGCGCTACGACGCCATCCCGACCGCCGCCGTCGAGGGCGCGAAGCGCTTCATGCTGGACACGCTGGCCGTCGCCTGGGCGGGCACCGATGCGCCGGGCTGCCCGCCGGCGCGCGGCCTGCTCGTGCCCGACGGCAACGCGGGCGGGGAATGCACGGTGTGGGGCTCCACGAGCCGCGCGTCCGCCGAATCCGCGGCGTTCCTCAATGGGCTGTCCGCCGCCGCGCTCGATTTCGACTCGCTGCAGCGCGACAGCCCCTCGCACGTCAACGTGTCGGTGCTGCCCGCCGCCGTCGCGATGGCCGAACGGCAGCACGTCAGCGGCAAGACGCTGCTGACCGCGCTGGTGGCGGGCTGCGACCTCATGTGCCGGCTCGGCGCGGCGTCCGAGGCGCTGGGCCAGAAGCACCGCGGCTGGTTCTACACGTCGGTGCACGGCGTGATTTCCGCCGCCGCGGCGGCCGGCAAGATCCTCGTCCTCAACGAGGAGAAGATGCTCAGCGCGCTGGGCCTGGCGTACTCGCAGGCCGGCGGCACGCAGCAGGTGGTGGTGGAGCCGGGCCTCGGCAAGCGCCTGGGCTCGGGCTTCGCGGCGCGCGGCGGCGTGTTCTCGGCGCTGCTAGCGGCGCACGGCCTGAGCGGCCCCAAGGCGTCGCTCGAAGGCGCCTACGGCCTGTTCAACATGTACCAGCCGGTGGACAGCGGGCGGCTGCTGCGCAACCTCGGGCGCGATTTCGACAACGCCAACCTTAGCATCAAGAAATTCCCCACCTGCGGCTGCAACCACACGACGATCGACGCGGCGCTGTGGATGACCGCCACGCAGGACCTGAAGCCCGGGGACATCACGGACATCGAGGTGGTGATCTCCGAGTTCATGGACCGCATCGTCGGCCGCCCCTTCGAGCCCGGCGACGATCCGCAGGTGTCGGCGCAGTTCAACATCCGCTATTCCATCGCCTGCGCGCTCACGCGCCGCCGCTTCGGCCTGGCCGAGATCGACGCCGACACGATCGCCGACCCGGCCATCCTCGCGCTCGCGCAGAAGGTGAAGGTCACCATCGATCCGGACAACCGCGGCAAGCGCGGCCCCGCCGTGCTGCGCGTGCAGTCGCGCCGCCACGGGCTGATCGAGCGCAAGGTGGACTACGTGCCGGGCAGCGCGCAGTCGCCGCTGTCGGCGGATGACATCGAGGCCAAGAGCCGCGAATGTTTCTCTCGCGGGGCGCACCCGCTCGACGCGGCGCGCACGCAGCGCCTGATCGACCGCGTCAACGGCCTGGAGGACGTGGCCGACGTGGCGACGCTGTTCGAGGGCGTGGTCTAACCGCCGTAGCGCTCCGTCCGGATGCGCTCTGCCGGAATCTTCAGGTCGAGCAGCAGCCCCGTCGCCGTTTCCACGAAGGGATTGCTGCCGCAGACGTAGGTCCGCAGCGGCGTACCCAGTGCTGCCAGGGTCTGGCCCAGAAGCGCTGGATCGATGCGGCCGGCGTGGAGATCCGCCGTCGGCGGCGTTTCCCGCGTGACGGTCGCGGTCAGCGCGAAGCCGTGCTTCTGCGCGTGCAGCGCGCGCAATTCGTCGAGGTAGGCCAGGTCGGCCGCCGTCCGCGCGGAGGTGACGAGCGCGATGGGCACCGCGCTCTTCTGCGCCGCGTGATGCCGAAGCATGGACACCAGCGGCACGACGCCCGAGCCGCCGCCGATCAGCAGGAGCGGGCCGCCGTCCGCGACGGTCCAGATGAAATGCCCGCCGAGCGGACCGCGCAGCTCGATGTCGTCGCCGACCTGCACGTCGTCGTGGAAGAAGCCCGAGACCTCGCCGTCTTCAAGGCGCTCGATCGCGAGTTCGATGGTGTCCGTCTGCTCGGGCGCGGAGGCGATGGAGTAGCTGCGTCGCGCCTCGTAGCCGTCGGGCGCCACGAGCCGCAGTTCCATGTGCTGCCCGGCGATGAACGGCGTCGGCGCGGGCAACTTGAAAAAGAAGCTCTTGATGCGCGGCGTGCGCGGCTCGATGGCGACGACGGCGGCGGATTTCCAGCGCAGCCGCTCGCTTGTCGCGGCGGGTTCAGGAGTCACTGTAGCGCTGCTCGCGCCAGGGATCGCCGTACATGTGGTACCCGCGCAGTTCCCAGAACCCGGCGACGTCCTCCGCCGTGAACTGCAGGCCGTTGACCCACTTCGCGGACTTCCAGAAGTAGAGGTGCGGCACCAGCAGGCGCGCGGGCCCGCCGTGTTCCGCGCCGATGGGCTTGCCCTCATACTGCAGCGCGACCATGCTGCGGCCGCCGATGAGGTCCTTCACCGGCACGTTGGTCGTGTAGTCGTCCACCGAGTGCGCGAGGACCCACGGCGTGGGCGGCTCGGCGAGGCCCGCGGCGGCCAGCAGGTCGTCGATCGTCACCCCCGTCCACGTGGTGTCGAACTTGCTCCAGGTGGTGACGCAGTGGATGTCGCGCGTCCAGGTCGTCATCGGCAGCCGGTTGAATTCCGCCCACGACCATTCCCTGACGGGTTTGGGGCCGATCTTGAGCGTGAAGCGCCAAGTGTCCGGCACGACGCGGGGCGTGGGTCCCGCCGAGAGGACGGGAAAGTCTTCGGTCAGGTACTGGCCCGGCGGAAGACGCCCGTCGCTGCCGCCCGTCTTTCCCCTGCCCGTGAATCCGCGTGTCGCCATGCCCTGCCTCCTGTGCGCCTGGTGTCCGCCCGACCGGGCTTCGACACGATGCCCAGCGCCCGGTGCGCAGTCAAGGCGGCGCGCTCAGCCGATCGTCTCCCAGAGGTGCGTCTCCTCCTCGAGCCGGTCGAACTCCAGGCCCTTGAAATCTCCGCGCGAGACGATGCCGACGATCCTGCCGTCCCGGACGACCGGCAGGTGCCGGAAGCCGCGGTCGCTCATGATGCGCAGCGCATCGATCGCGGTGCGGTCGGGGGCAATGGTGTCGGGATTCCGGGTCATCGCCTCGGCGAGCGTGGTGACGGCGGCGTTTTTGCACTCCGCGTGGGCGCAGACCGCGTCGCGGCCGGTGAAGATGCCGATCAACCGCTGCTGGTCGTCCGCCACCAGCACCGCGCCGACCCGGCGCTCGGCCATGCGCCGGCATGCGTTCTGCATGGTTTCGCTCGCCGTCATGACGAGCGGATTCTGGTCCTTGACGATGTAGGCGAGGCTCCGGTTGGTCATGACGATCCTTCCCGTGATAGTGCCGGGGCGCCGGTGCGGCCCGTGGAAGACAGTCTGTTCCCGCGGCGGCGGGCAGCGGTTGAGATGGATCAAGCCGGCCCGGGTCAGTGGCCCAAGCCCCCGGATTTCCGGGGAAATCGGGCATTTTTCGGGTGGCCGACAACCCGCCATCCGGATAGAATCCGGCCTCGCTTAAAACCCTGCCGGCCGTCTCCGACCCCCGCCGGCCCCTTCCTTTCAAGAAGACATCATGGCTCGCCAAAAAGCACTGAACCTGTACCGCAACATCGGCATCATCGCCCACATCGACGCCGGCAAGACCACGACCACGGAGCGCGTGCTCTATTACACCGGCAAGAAGCACCAGATCATCGACGTCCACGACACCAAGGACGGCAAGTCGAGCACCACCACCGACTACCTCGAGCAGGAAAAGAAGCGCGGGATCACCATCCAGTCCGCCGCCGTCTCGACCGAGTGGAAGGGCTTCCAGGTCAACATCATCGACACCCCGGGCCACGTGGACTTCACCATCGAGGTGAACCGCAGCCTGCGCGTGCTGGACGGCGCCGTCGTGGTATTCGACGGCGTGGCGGGCGTGGAACCGCAGACGGAAACCAACTGGCGCCTGGCGAACCAGTACAACGTGCCGCGGCTCTGCTACATCAACAAGATGGACCGCATGGGCGCGAACTTCGAGAAGGCCGTCACCGGCATCAAGGAGCGCCTGGGCGCGAACGTAGTGCTGTGCCAGATCCCGATCGGCAGCCATGACGAGTTCAAGGGCATGGTCGACCTCATCGCCGGCGTCGGCTACGTGTGGGAAGAGGAGGACAAGGACTCCAAGTGGCTGACCATTCCCATCGAGGAGATGAAGGGCAAATTCACCTTCGCCAGCACGCGCGACAACCAGTGGATGGACGACCTGCTCGACCTGCGCCGCGAGGCGATCGAAACCGCGCTTGCCTTCGATGACGACGCGTTCATGGAATTCGTCGAATCCGGCAAGTTCGACATCGCCAAGGTGAAGGAATGCATCCGCAAGGGCACGGTGACCGGCAAGCTGGTGCCCGTGCTGTGCGGCTCGTCGTTCAAGAACAAGGGCGTGCAGCAGCTCCTCGACGCGGTGGTGGACTACATGCCCTACCCCGGCGAGAACGGCGGCATTTCCATGGTGGACCCGGACGGCAAGGTCATCGGCACGCAGGAAGTGAAGGACGACGCGCCCGCGCGCGGCCTGGCCTTCAAGGTGATCAACGACCAGTTCGGCACGCTGACCTTCGTGCGCGTCTATTCGGGCGTCATCAAGAAGGGCGACACCATGATGAACGTGACGCGCGACAAGAAGGAGCGCATCGGCCGCATCGTGGAAGTGCAGGCGAACGTCACCAAGGACCTGGACGAGGTTCGCGCGGGTGACATCTGCGCCTTCGTGTCGATGAAGGACACGGAGACCGGCGATTCGCTCTCCGACCCGAACCATCCGGCGCTGCTGGAACGGATGCGCTTTCCGGACCCCGTCATCAGCGTGTCGGTGGAACCGAAGACGCGTGCCGACACGGACAAGATGTCGACCGCGCTTTACAAGATGACGAAGGCCGATCCGTCGCTGCGCCTGCAGGTGGACCAGGATACCGGCCAGACGGTGCTGCGCGGCATGGGCGAACTGCACCTCGAAGTCACCATCGACCGCATGCGCACGGAGCTGGGCGTGGAAGCCGTCATGGGCAAGCCGCGCGTGAGCTTCCGCGAGGCTTTCGGCGAGTCCGTCGAACTGATTTACCAGCACAAGAAGCAGTCGGGCGGTTCGGGCCAGTTCGCCGAGGTGAAGATGGTGTTCGAGCCGCTGCCGTCAGGCACCGGGGTGCAGTTCGAGGATGAAGTCACCGGCGGGCGCATTCCGCGGGAGTTCATCCCGTCGGTGGAGCACGCGATCCGCACGGAGAGCAAAGCCGGCCAGGTGGCGGGCTACGAAGTCGTGGACTTCAAGGCGCGCCTGATCGACGGCAAGTACCACGACGTGGACTCGTCCGCGCTGGCCTTCGAGATCGCGGGCCGCGCCTGCTTCCGCGAGGCGCACCGCAAGAGCAAGCCGAAGCTGCTGGAACCGGTGATGAAGATCGAGACGGTGACGGAAGCCGACTATCTGGGCGACATCATCGGCGACGTGAACCGCCGCCGCGGCCAGGTGACGGACCAGGGCCAGAAAGGCCCGTCGGCCTTCGTGCAGGGCTTCGTGCCGCTGGCGGAGATGTTCGGCTACATCAACTTCCTGCGCTCCGCGACGAGCGGCCGCGGGACGTTCACGATGGAGTTCGACCACTACGCCGAAGTGCCGGCCGGCCTGGTCGAGAAGCTGATGGAGAAGGAAACGAAGTAATCCGGTTCCGGAGCACTTCAGACCACGGCCGCCGGGCTTTGCCCCGCGGCCGTTTTTTTA
>JBOIEQ010000181.1:0-8224 GCA_050741255.1 Burkholderiales bacterium
CGGTGAACCGGCGGACCAGCACGCGCTCGCCACCGGACTGATCGTGGCGGATCTCGGGCTGGGGCCGGAGACGGTCGCGGCGGCGATCGCCATTCCGGCGGCCGGCGTCCCCGAGGCAGAGTTGGCTGTCGCGCTGGATACCGAGGCGGCGCGGCTCGCCGCGGGGGCGGCGCGCATGCGCACGATCGAGTCGCTGTCCGGGCGTGCCCATGCCCGTCTGGAGGCGGACGCCCGCGCACGGGAACTGGAGAATCTGCGCAAGATGCTGCTGGCGATGGTGGAGGATCCGCGGGTGGTGCTGATCAAGCTTGCCGATCACACGCAGACGCTGCGCGCCGTGGTGAAGAGCGCGGACGCACCGGCCCGCACGGCCGCCGCGCAGCTTGCGCTCGACCTGTTCGCGCCGCTCGCCAACCGCCTGGGCGTGTGGCAGTTGAAGTGGGAACTCGAAGATCTCGCGTTCCGGGTGCTGGAGCCCGAGGTCTACAAGGGCCTGGCGCGGCGGCTCGACGAAAAGCGCGGCGACCGCGAGCGCTACATCGCGCAGTTGATCGCGGCGCTCGAGGCCGAACTCGTGGGCAACGGCATCCAGGCCGATGTCAGCGGCCGGCCCAAGCACATTCACAGCATCTGGAAGAAGATGCAGCGGAAGGGCGTGGACTTCGAGGCGCTGCATGACGTGCGCGCCGTGCGCGTGCTGGTGGAGGACGTAAAGGATTGTTACGCGACGCTCGGCCTCGTGCATCACCTGTGGACGCCGATCCCGGGCGAGTTCGACGACTACATCGCCAAACCGAAGACCAACGACTACCGCTCGCTGCACACGGCGGTGATCGGCCCGGAGGGCAAGGCGGTGGAGGTGCAGATCCGCACGCACGAGATGCACCAGGCGTCCGAACTGGGCGTGGCGGCGCACTGGCGCTACAAGGAGGGCGCACCGCGGGCGGGCGGGCGACGTGGTGCCGACGAGCGCATCGCGTGGTTGCGCCAGGTGCTGGACTGGCGCCACGACGTGGCCGATGCCGGCGAACTGGCGGGCGAGTTCAGGAGCCGCCTGCTCGACGACACGATCTACGTGCTGACGCCGGAAGGGCAGGTGATTGATTTGCCGATGGGCGCTACGCCGGTGGACTTTGCGTATCACGTGCATTCGGGGCTCGGGCACCGCTGCCGGGGGGCCAAGGTCGACGGCGTGATGGTGCCGCTCAACACGCCCCTGAAGAACGGCCAGCAGGTCGAGATCCTCGCCGCCAGGACGGGCGGCCCCAGCCGCGACTGGCTGAACGCGTCACTCGGCTACCTGCAAAGTCCGAGCGCGCGTTCGCGGGTGCGGCAGTGGTTCAATCGCCAGAACCTGGAACACGCCATCGCGCAGGGCCGTGCGGTGGTGGAGAAGGAGCTCGCGCGGCGCGGCGCCACGGCAATGCCACTCGACCGGCTGGCGCGCGCGCTCGATTACGCGAAGACCGACGCGTTTCTGGCGGATGTCGGCCGCGGCAAGCTGGGGCCGCGCGCGCTGGAGCTGGCGATCGAGCCGCCGGCGGAGGCCACGCCCGTGAAGGAAGCGCCGCGCGCGCTCCGCCGAACGCCCAAGCCGGCAGGCGGGAGCGGCATCCTGGTGGTGGGCGTCGACAAACTGATGACGCTGACGGCCCGCTGCTGCAAACCGGCGCCACCGGATGCGATCGTCGGTTTCGTGACGCGCGGGCGCGGCGTGACCATTCACCGCGCGTCTTGCGCGAACCTGGCGCGGCTCGACCGCGTGCGGCTGATGCCGGCGGCGTGGGGCGCGCGGGCGGCGGGCGTGGCCTTCCCGGCGGACATCGAGGTCGAGGCGGCGGACCGCACGGGACTGCTGCGCGACATTACGGAAACCTTCACGCGGGAGCGGATCAATGTCACGGCCACCAACACTGCGAGCCGCGACCAGCGGGCGCGCATGCGCTTCACGATCGAGATTGCCGACCGCGCGCAGTTGCGCCGGGTGCTGGTGGAAATCCGGCGCGTGCGGGGGGTGGAACGCGCGGCGCAGCGGAAGTCGTCGTAACCGGCGGTGCGGGCCGGGAGTTGGGCGGCACGAAGGGTTCGGTTACAATCCGGCCGCTTCAGGCGCGTAGCTCAGCTGGTTAGAGCACCACCTTGACATGGTGGGGGTCGTTGGTTCGAGTCCAATCGCGCCTACCAATTTCCCCGTTGGCGTTGTGTTCCCGGCCGTTCCCCTTCGCCTTGGCGCTGTTTACCAGGGCTTGGGCGCTGGCACCGGGCAGGGGCCCTCGACGTCGATGGTCGTGAAGTCGGCGGGGCCCACCACTTCCAGATATTCCATGTCCGGCGAATAGTCGAACAGGTAATGCACGATGCCGGGCCGCTGGTGCACGCAGTCGCCGGCCGACACCAGCGTTTCCTTGTCTTCGTACATGAACTTCGCCCAGCCCTTCAGCATGAGGACGATGTGGAATTCCGCCTCATGGCGGTGCCACCCCGTGCCCTTTTCTGGTGCATTGACGGCCCGGACGAGTTGGGCGATGACCTTGCCCCGGGTCGCCTCGGTGATGCCGAGGTCGCGATAGCTGAAGAAATCGCGCAGACCCTCAGTTCTGAATTCCGTATCCCCGGGTTGGACGTGCGAAAACGCGGTCTTGGTTCGATCCAGCATGGTGGTCTCCAGAACGGTGGCTGCTCTTTCGGCAAGCATTAAGTGTTCCCACGTTCAGTCGTGGGAGTGGATGAACTCGCGCACCCGCGGGTAGATCTGCTGCTCCCAGCGACGGCCGTTGAACACCCCGTAATGGCCGACGCCGGCCTGCACGTGGTGCTGCTTGCGGTAGGGCATCAGCCCGCTGCACAGGTCCTGCGCGGCGAGGGTCTGGCCAATGGCGCAAATGTCGTCCTTCTCGCCTTCGACGGTCAGGAGGGCGGTGCGGCGGATCTTGCCGGGGTCCACCGGCCGGCCGCGCGAAGTGAGCTTGCCGAGCGGCAGGAGGTGGTCCTGGAACACGCCGCTGATCGTCTGCAGGTAGAACTCAGCGGGCAGGTCCATCATCGCGAAATACTCGTGATAGAAAGTCAGGATCGGCTCCGCCTTTTCGAGGTCGCCGTTTTCCAGGTGCTGCCGCAGGTCGAGGAAGGACTTCGCGTGGCGCGGCAGATTCATGCTCATGAACGCGGCGAGCTGCACGAAACCGGGATAGACCTGCCGCAGCGCGCCGGGGTAACGCCAGGGCACGGTGCCGATCAGGTTGCGCTCGAACCATTCGATCGGTTTGCTCTGCGCCAGTTCGTTCACCTGGGTCGGATTGATCCGGGTGTCGATGGGGCCGGCCATCAGTGTCATGCTCGCCGCCTGCGCGGCATGTTTGTCGGCTGCCATCAGTGCGGCGGCGGCGAGCACACCGACGGTCGGCTGGCAGACCGCCACCAGATGCGTGCCCGGCCCAAGCACCTCGAGGAACTTGATGATGTGGTCGATGAAGTCGTCGAGGTCGAAGCGTCCCGCCATCAGTGGCACATCGCGGATGTTGTGCCAGTCGGTCAGATAGACATCGTGATCCTGCAGCATGGTGCGCACGGTGCCGCGCAGGAGCGTGGCGAAGTGCCCCGACAGCGGGGCGACCATCAGCACGCGCGGATGCGGCACGGGGGTGTCCTTGCGAAAGCGCAGCAGGCTGCAGAACGGCGTGCGGTGGACGATTTCCTCCTCCACCGCGGTTGCGCGACCGTCCGCTTCAACGGTCGTGATCCCGTAGTCGGGCCGCGCGTGGCTCAGGCCCGCGAGCGCCATCAGTTCGTAGGCCGCGGCGACGCGCTGCGCCGGGGAATCGCCGGCGGCGCCCGCGTTGAAGCGCCCGGAGGCCTCGGCGATCGCTCTGGCCATCGAACGCACCGGATCGGTGAGGTCCTCGTATGCCTGGTAGGCCTGATAGAGCATGCAGTGGGTCCGGGGAAGACGGGATGAGGCGGCGAGGCTGGCATTGTGCAGTGCAATATACGTACCAGTCCAGCGGTAAAGCGGGGCTGGCACATCCCTTGCGAGCAAGCGGACTCTCGTGGCACAACAGTGCTGCGGCGAAACCGGGGAGCAGGCAAGCATGGGCATGGCCACGCTGACGATCAGCAGTAAAAACTACGGCTCGTGGTCGTTGCGCGGCTGGCTGCTCACGAAGTTTTCCGGATTGCCATTCGAGGAAAAAATCATTCCGCCCGACGATCCGGCTATGAAGGCGGAAATCCTGCTGCTGTCGCCGTCGTTCCTCGTGCCTTGTCTCTCGCATGACGGCACGACGGTATGGGACACGCTGGCGATCGCGGAATACCTGAACGAAGTCTGCCCGAAAGCGGGGCTGCTGCCCGCTGACCGGGCCGCACGCGCACGCTGCCGCGCAATCTGCGGCGAGATGCACTCCGGCTTCAGTGCACTGCGTTCGGCGCTGCCGATGAACCTGAAGGCGGATTTCCCGAAGTTCAAGGTGTGGTCGCGCGCGCTGGCTGACGTGGCGCGCGTCAGCGCGATATGGCGGGAGTGTCTTGAGGCCTCCGGCGGACCTTTTCTGTTCGGCAAGCGCGGCATGGCGGATGCCATGTACGCGCCAGTGGTGACCCGCTTCCTGACCTACCACGTGGCGCTGGACGAGGTCTGCGCTGCCTACAGCCAGCGCATCATGGATCTGCCGGAAATGCAGGAATGGGTCGCCGCGGCCCGGCAGGAGCCCGAGGATATCGACGAGCTGGAAGTGGAATTCTGAGACCGGGGGCAACCGGCTGGCGTGTTATTATCCGAGCTTGAATTCCCGGGCAAAACCCCGCAGCTTTTCACTGACGGCTGCACTGACGACAGTACCGAAAGGGCAAGCGTTATGACACCGCGAACTCGACTGACGGGACAAACACGACGATAGTCGGGTCGGCCTTTGCCTGAAGTGGCGGAAAAGTGCGGCTCGACCGCACTTTTTTTTCGCCCATCGTTCCGGAAGACGTACACCATGATCAACATCACGCTACCTGACGGTTCGGTCCGTCCGTTCGAACAACCCCCGACGGTTGCTGCGGTGGCTGCAAGCATCGGGCCCGGCCTCGCCAAGGCCGCGCTGGCCGGCAAGGTGGACGGCCGGCTGGTCGATACCTCGCACGTCATCGAGCGCGACGCGGCGCTCGCCATCGTGACCGACAAGGACGCGGAAGGGGTCGAGATCCTGCGCCACTCCACCGCGCATCTACTGGCCCATGCCGTGAAGGAATTGTTTCCGGAGGCCCAAGTGACGATCGGACCGGTCATCGACGACGGCTTCTATTACGACTTCGCCTACCAGCGCCCGTTCACGCCGGAGGACCTCGCGGCGATCGAGAAACGGATGGGGGAAATCGCCAAGCGCGACCTGAAGGTCGAGCGCCGGCTGATGCTGCGCGACGAGGCCGTCGCGTTTTTCCGCAACCAGGGCGAGCACTACAAGGCGGAAATCATCGCGTCCATTCCATCTGCCGAACCGATTTCGCTCTACGCGCAGGACAACTTCATCGACCTCTGCCGCGGCCCGCACGTGCCCTCCACGGGCAAGCTCAAGGTGTTCAAGCTCACCAAGCTGGCCGGCGCCTACTGGCGGGGCGACTCCAAGAACGAGATGCTCCAGCGCGTGTATGGCACGGCGTGGGCGAGGAAGGAGGATCAGGAAGCCTACCTTCATCGCATCGAGGAAGCGGAGAAGCGCGATCACCGCCGCCTCGGCAAACAGCTGGACCTGTTCCACCTGCAGGAAGAAGCGCCGGGCATGGTGTTCTGGCATCCGCACGGCTGGACGGTGTGGCAGGCGATCGAGCAGTACCTGCGTGGCGTGCTGACCGCGCACGGCTACCAGGAAGTGCGCACCCCGCAGGTGATGGACCGCGTGCTGTGGGAGCGCTCCGGGCATTGGGAGAACTACCGCGAGAACATGTTCACCACGGAGTCGGAGAAGCGCGACTACGCGGTCAAGCCGATGAACTGCCCGGGCCACGTGCAGATCTTCAACCACGGCCTCCACAGCTACCGGGAACTGCCACTGCGGCTGGCGGAGTTCGGCTCCTGCCACCGCAATGAGCCCTCGGGCGCGCTGCATGGCCTGATGCGGGTGCGTGGGTTCGTACAGGACGATGCCCACATTTTCTGCACGGAGGGCCAAGTGCAGCAGGAATCGGCGGATTTCATCGACCTGCTGCGCAAGGTCTACGCCGACTTCGGCTTCGAGGACATCCTGATCAAGCTGTCGACGCGGCCGCCCAAGCGCATCGGAGACGACGCCACTTGGGACCGGGCGGAAAAGTCCCTGGCTGCCGCCCTCGATAGCAAAGCCCTGAAATGGTCGGAAAACCCCGGAGAAGGGGCCTTTTATGGCCCGAAAGTCGAGTTTTCGCTTAAAGATTCGATCGGCCGGGTCTGGCAGTGCGGGACGCTGCAACTCGATTTCGCCCTGCCGGGGCGGCTGGGCGCCGAATACGTGGCGGAGGACAACACCCGCAAGGTGCCGGTCATGCTCCACCGCGCCATCCTGGGCTCGCTGGAGCGCTTTATCGGCATCCTGATCGAGCATTACGCCGGGGCCTTCCCGGTCTGGCTGGCCCCCGTCCAGGTGGTCGTGGCGGGCATTACAGACCGGCAGGGGGCCTATGTTTCGGAGGTGGTGGAGGCACTCCAGAAGGCCGGTTTCCGTGCCCGGGCCGACTTGAGGAACGAGAAAATAACCTATAAAATTCGGGAACATAGTTTGCAAAAGCTGCCTTATCAGGTCATCGTCGGTGACCAGGAAATGGCGGCGCAATCGGTGGCCGTGCGGACCCGCAAGGGCGAAGATCTGGGCCAGATGAGCCTGGAAGCCTTCGTTCACCGCCTTCGTGAAGACGAGGCGCGCCTGGGACGCACGGCTTAGTTTTTGACCTTTAGGGAGATTGCACGCATCGCTGCTGAAAAAGAGCTTCGCATCAACACGGAGATCAGCGTTCCCGAAGTACGCCTGGTCGGCGCCAACAATGAACCACTCGGCGTCGTTTCCATCGCGGAAGCCAACCAGATGGCGGAAACCGCCGAACTGGATCTGGTGGAAATCGCGCCGACCGCGGTACCGCCCGTTTGCCGGATCATGGATTACGGCAAATTCAAGTACCGCGAAAGCAAGAAGAAGCACGAGGCCAAGCTCAAGCAGAAGCAGATCGTCATCAAGGAAGTGAAATTCCGGCCGAGTACGGACGAGGGCGACTACAAGATCAAGCTGCGCAACCTGGTCCGCTTCCTGGAAGAGGGCGACAAGGCGAAGATCACGTTGCGCTTCCGGGGCCGCGAGATGGCGCACCAGGAGTTCGGGGTGCGGTTGTTGCAGCGGGTGAAGGCGGACCTCGATCCGTATGCGGTGGTCGAGCAGTTTCCGAAGATGGAAGGCCGGCAGATGATCATGGTGCTGTCACCGAAGAAGGTGGCGATACCGGTGAAGAAACCGAAAGCCGCGGCTGCCGCGGGTGACAAGCCCAAAACGGAGAAGCCGACGAAGACGGAAGTGGCATCGGAAGCGGAAAAACCTCCCGCGACGGCAGCCCCGGAGACGGCGGCCGCGGTCGAGACGGAAAAGAAGTAGCAGCAGAAGCAAGTGCAGTAACGAGCAGTACCCACAAGTAGTTGACCGGGCCAACAAGTGTCGCGCAGTCAGTAGTCGATTGCGCGTCCGCCCGGCGCTATATGCGATGTAAACAGGAGCAATCATGCCGAAGATGAAATCGAAGAGCGGCGCGGCGAAGCGTTTCAAGGCGCGTGCCGGCGGCAACTTCAAACGGGCGAAAGCCAACCTGCGTCACCTGCTGACGCACAAGTCCACCAAGCGCAAACGCGGCCTGCGTGGTACCACCGACGTGCACCATGCGGACAGCAAGGCCGTACGTGCCATGTTGCCCTACGCTTAGGGAAGGGGAGCCACATGCCACGCGTCAAACGCGGCGTCACTGCCCACGCCGCCCACAAGAAAGTCATCAAGCGGGCCAAGGGTTTCCGCGGCCGCCGCGGCAACGTTTTCCGGATCGCCAACGAAGCGGTGATGCGCGCCGGGCAGTACGCCTATCGCGACCGCCGCCGCAAGAAGCGCGATTTCCGCAGTCTCTGGATCGTTCGTATCAACGCGGCCGTGCGCGAGCTCGGCCTGAGCTACTCCACGTTCATGAACGGTCTCAAAAAGGCGCAGGTGGAAGTCGATCGCAAGGTGCTGGCCGACCT
>JBOIEQ010000182.1:0-8204 GCA_050741255.1 Burkholderiales bacterium
CCGCGCCGGCCACCCCGCGCACGCCGTGCGGGGGATAACGCGTATAACGCACCGCGTTTGTCGCTTCTTCCGCGTTCTGCACGTAAGGGATGAGCAGCGACTGTGCGCCGATGTCGAGAGTGCGCTTGATCGTCACCATGTCGTTCCACGGCACGCGCACGACCGGCGTCGCCGTGCCGCCCTCCATCGCCTGCAACTGGCACTGCACCATCGGCAGTTCATTGGGCGAATGCTCGGTGTCGAGCAGCACCCAGTCCATTCCCGACGTCGCCAGGACTTCGGCGACGATATGGGACGACAGCGTGCTCCAGATGCCGATCTGGACTTCGTTCTTCTTCAGGGCGTGCTTGAACCTGTTGCGGGGCAGTTCCATGTCAGTGAATCTCCGGATCGGGGGTGGCGGCCGTCTGGTGCAGGAAGTCGAAATCGCAGCCGAGGTTGGCCTGCGTCACGTGCCCGGCATACAGCATGCCGAAGCCGCGCTCGAAGCGCGGCGGCGGCTTCTGCCAGGCGGCTTTGCGCTTGGCCAGTTCCGCCTCGCTGACTTTCAGTTCCAGCTTGCGGGCTTCGACGTCGAGTTCGATCAGGTCGCCGTCGCGCACGAAGGCCAGCGGGCCGCCGACGTAGGACTCCGGCGCCACGTGCAGTACGCAGGCGCCGTACGAGGTACCGCTCATGCGGGCATCCGAAATGCGCACCATGTCGCGCACGCCCTTCTTCAGCAGCTTCTGCGGGATCGGCAACTGCCCCCACTCCGGCATGCCGGGGCCGCCGAGCGGCCCGCCGTTCTGCAGCACGATCACGCAGTGTTCGTCGATGTCGAGCTTGTCATCGTCGATGCGCGCGTTCATGTCGTTGTAGTCCTTGAACACCACCGCGCGCCCCGTGTGCTTCATCAGATGTGGTTCGGCGGCGGTCGGCTTGATCACGGCGCCGTCGGGGGCGAGGTTCCCGCGCAGCACCGCCAGGCCGCCGCTTTTCGCCAGCGGCTGGTCGCGCGGCAGAATCACGTCGGGTTTATAGACTTTCGCGCTGGCAATGTTCTCGCCCAGCGTTTTGCCACTCACCGTCATGCAGTCGAGGTTGAGCAGGTCCTTGATCTGCGACAGCAGCGCGCGCAGGCCGCCCGCGTAGTAGAAGTCCTCCATCAGGTACTTGCCGGCCGGCCGCACGTTGGCGAGCACCGGCACCTTGCGCGCGATTTCGTCGAAGCGTTCCAGCTTCAAGGGCACGCCCGCGCGACCCGCCATGGCGATGAGGTGGATCAGCGCGTTGGTCGAGCCCGACAGCGCCTGCGTGCAGGTGATCGCGTTGTCGAAAGCCTTGGCGGACAAAATCTTGTTCGGTGTCAGGTCTTCCCACACCATGTCGACGATACGCCGGCCCGTGTACTCGGCCATGCGGGCGTGACCGGAGTCGGCGGCGGGTATGGACGCCGCGCCGGACAGCGTGAGACCCAGCACTTCCGCGGCGGAGGTCATGGTGGAGGCCGTGCCCATGGTCATGCAGTGGCCGAACGAACGTGAAATGCCCTCCTCTACGTCGCGCCAGTCGTTTTCCGTAATGTTCCCTGCGCGCAGCTCGGCCCAGTATTTCCAGGTATCGGTGCCGGAGCCGAGCGGCTGGCCGTGCCAGTTGCCGTTCAACATCGGGCCGGCCGGCATGAAGATGAAGGGCAGCCCCATGCTGGTCGCGCCCATGATGAGCGCCGGCGTCGTCTTGTCGCAGCCGCCCATGATCACCGCACCGTCCGCCGGATAGGAACGCAGCAACTCCTCCGTGTCCATCGCGAGCAGGTTGCGGTACATCATGGTGGACGGCTTCTGCATCGGCTCGGACAGCGTGATCGCCGGCATCTCCAGCGGGAAACCGCCCGCCTGCCATACGCCGCGCTTGACCTCCTCCACCCGCAGCTTGAAGTGCGAGTGGCACTGGTTGATGTCGCTCCAGGTGTTGATGATCGCGATCACCGGCTTGCCGGAAAAATCCTCGCGGGTGTAGCCGACCTGCAGCGTGCGCGAGCGATGGCCGAACGAGCGCATGTCCTTCACGCCGTACCAGCGGTACGAACGCAGTTCTTCGGGTTTTTTGCGAGCCATGGACAGCCACCGCCTCTGGATGTTTTGTGCTGGATGGGGAGGGAAAACGCCGGACGCTGGGCGTCTCTTCTGGTGCATCGATTATGCAGGATGGCCGCGGGCGGTCGCAATGCTCGCACCGGAAAAACCGATGACAGTGGCCGGAATTTCCGCTTGGCCAGGGCCGGATCACGTCCTTATAGTATGTTCTAAGCAGACGATGCCCCGACAGCCCAAGGAGATCCGCATGTCGACCGAAACCAAGTGCCCGTTCAACCACGTTGCCGGCCTCGGCAGAACGAATCGTGACTGGTGGCCGAACCAGCTGCGGCTGGAGTTGCTGCACCAGCATTCCGCCAAGTCCAATCCCGTGGGCGAGGACTTCAACTACGCCGACGCGTTCAAGCGCCTTGATTACAAGGCGCTGAAGAAAGACCTGGTCAAGCTGATGACCGACTCTCAGGACTGGTGGCCGGCGGACTTCGGCCACTACGGGCCGCAGTTCATCCGCATGGCCTGGCACAGCGCCGGCACGTATCGCATCGTCGACGGCCGCGGCGGCGGCGGCCGCGGCCAGCAGCGCTTCGCACCCCTCGACAGCTGGCCCGACAACGTCAATATCGACAAGTCGCGCCGCCTGCTGTGGCCGATCAAGCAGAAGTACGGCCAGGCCATCTCCTGGGCCGATCTCATTGTTCTCGCCGGCAACGTCGCGCTGGAGTCGATGGGCTTCAGGACCTTCGGATTCGGCGGCGGCCGTGCGGACGTCTGGGAGCCGGACGAGGATGTGAACTGGGGCCAGGAAATCGCGTGGCTGGGCGTCGACAAGCGCTTCACCGGCGATCGGGATCTGGGGCCGTTCGGCGCCACCCACATGGGCCTGATCTACGTCAACCCGGAAGGCCCGAACGCGAGCGGCGACTACCTCGCAGCGGCCAAGGACATCCGCGCCACCTTCAGCCGCATGGCGATGAACGACGAGGAAACCGTTGCTCTCATCGCCGGCGGCCACACCTTCGGCAAGTGCCATGGCGCGGCCCCGGAATCGCACAAGGGCCCCGATCCGGAAGGCGCACCGCTGGAAGCGCAGGGCCTGGGCTGGATGAGCAATTACGGCACGGGGCACGGCAAGGACACGGTCTCCAGCGGCCTGGAGGTGACCTGGACCAAGACCCCGGCGCTGTGGAGCAACAATTTCTTCGAGAACCTGTTCAAGTTCGAATGGGAACTGACCAAGTCGCCGGCCGGCGCCAAGCAATGGGTGGCCAAGAACGCGCCGGAAATCATTCCCGACGCGCACATCCCGGGCAAGTTCAACAAGCCCACCATGCTCACCACGGACCTGACGCTGCGCTTCGATCCGGAATTCGGCAAGATCTCGCGCAGGTTCCTCGAGGACCCGCAGGCCTTCGCCGATGCCTTTGCGCGCGCCTGGTACAAGCTCACGCACCGCGACATGGGTCCCAAAGCCCGCTACCTCGGCCCGGAAGTGCCCAAGGAAGATTTGATCTGGCAGGACCCGCTGCCTGCGCCCACGCTGCCTGCGCCAGGCACCGCGGACATCGCGGACCTGAAGGCGAAGATTGCTGCCTCCGGTCTGACTGTTGCGCAGCTGGTTTCGACGGCTTGGGCCTCGGCCTCAACCTTCCGCGGCGGCGACAAGCGCGGCGGCGCCAATGGCGCGCGCATCCGCCTCGCGCCACAGAGGGACTGGGAAGCCAACCAGCCGGCCGAACTGGCGAAGGTGTTGGCCAAGCTGGAGGAAATCCGCAAGGCGTCCGGAAAGGTGTCGCTGGCCGACCTGATCGTGCTGGCAGGCGGCGTGGGCATCGAGCAGGCGGCCAAGGCGGCAGGCGTGACGGTGCAGGTACCGTTCGCCCCCGGCCGTGTCGATGCCTCGCAGGAGCAGACCGATGCCGAATCGTTCGAGGTGATGGAACCGGCGGCCGACGGCTTCCGCAACTACGTCAGCAAACAGCCGCTGGGCGTCGCCGCCGAGCATATGCTGGTCGACAGGGCGCAGCTCCTGACGCTCACCGCGCCCGAGATGACGGTTCTCGTCGGTGGGCTGCGCGTGCTCGGCGCCAATGCCGGCGGCGCGAAACACGGCGTCCTCACCAAGACGCCGGGCACGCTGACCAACGACTTCTTCGTGAACCTGCTCGACATGAACACGGCGTGGAAGGCGACCTCGGACGCGCAGGACGTGTTCGAAGGACGCGACCGCAAGACGGGTCAGGCCAAGTGGACGGGGACGCGGGTCGATCTGGTGTTCGGCTCGAACTCGGTGCTGCGCGCCCTGGCCGAGGTCTATGCCAGCGCGGATGCGAAGAAAAAGTTCGTCGACGACTTCGTGGACGCCTGGACCAAGGTGATGAACCTTGATCGCTATGACCTTGCGTGATCCCGGAGGATAGTTCCCAAATCAGGCTGCGACAGGAACCGGCGGCGGCACACTGCCGCCGCCGGCGATCGCATACGGCTGAGATCAGTCGTGCGAAAACAAGCGACGGCCCGCCACCGGCAGCCGCGCCTGCAAAATCGCACCGTTCTGCGATTCAGTGATGTACAGCGACTTGCCGTCCGCGCCGCCGTAGGCGAGGTTGGTCGTGCGCAATCCCTCGCAGGAACGGATGCGCGCCATCGGCTCGCCCAGCCGGCTGAACAGCCACACTGTGCCGAGCCCCGAATGGGCAATGGCAAGGTTGCCCTCCGCGTCCACCGCCAGGCCATCCGGCCCACCGGTCGATCCCGACAGCTGGATGAACACGCTCACGCGCCTGGGTTTGCCGTCGCGGGTGAACGGGACCGTCCACACCGTATTGGTGCGGCTCAGGTTGAGATAAAGCACCGTCTCGTCGGCGTTAAGCGCCAGCCCATTGGGCCCGGGAAGATCGCTGAGCAGCCTGTCGAGTCGTCCGTTGTGGCGCAGGCAGTACAAGGACCCGACGGGATTCTCGAGACCGGCTTCGCCCTGATCGGTGAAATAGAGATCGCCGTTGCTGGCGAACGTCAGGTCATTCAGTCCGGCGAAACAATCGATGACGCCCTGCTCGAACACGGGGCGTGGTGGATGCCCGCCCGGCTCCATCACCATCAGGCCATACACGCGGTCGGCGATAAAGAAACGGCCGTCGCGATGGATGCGCAGTCCGTTCGGCTGCCCGTCGTATTCGGCGACGATGTCGAACGCCCCCTGCGGTGACACGCGGAAGATCCGCCCGTACGGGATGTCCACGCAATACAGGTTGCCCGCACGATCGAAGGCGGGCCCTTCGAGAAAGGAATGCGTCGGCGCGAAGGGGCGCTCGTCGTACCACGCCGGCCGCGGCTCGCCCCGGCGCAAGGTGTCGGGCACGCGCGCGAACACCGTGGTCTGGATCTCTTCCACCGGCGCGAACACGGGGCCCGTTCAGTCCAGCTTGACGTTCGCTTCGCGGATCACGCGCAACCAGGTGTCGTGGTCGCGCTTGATCGTCTCGGAAAACTCGCGCGGCGTGCCCGGCATCGGGGTCGACCCGAGCGTCGCGAAACGATCCTTGATCGCCGGCATATTGAGCACGCGCACGACCTCCTGGTTGAGACGGCTGACGATTGCCTCCGGCGTGCCGGCGGGCGCCAGCAACCCATACCAGACCGTCGCGTGATAACCGCGCAGTCCGGTTTCGCTGACCGTGGGCAGATCGGGCACCAGCGGCGAACGCTGCGCCGTCGTCACCGCGAGCGGGCGCACCTTGCCGCCCTTGAGTTGTGGCGCCGCGACAGACATGTCGGAGAACAGGATTTCAACTTCACCACCCATCAACGCCGTGAGTGCCGGCGCGGCGCCTTTGTAGGGCACGTGCGTGAGATTCACTTTCGCCATGGACTTGAACAACTCGGCGGCGAGATGCGCGGGCGTGCCGTTGCCTGCGGAGGAATAGGTTGCCGGCTTGGGCCGGTTTCTGAGCAAGGTGATCAACTCGGTGACGGAATTGGCGTTGAGCGAGGGCTGTACCAGCAGCACATACGGCCCCTCGGCCACCATCGAGATCGGCGCGTAATCCCTGAAAACGTCGTAGGGGAGGGACTGGTAAAGACTCGGCGCGATCGCGTGCGGCCCGTTGGCCGTCATCAGCAGCGTGTAGCCGTCCGCCGGAGACTTGGCGGCGATTGCGTTGCCGATGGTGCCGCCGGCGCCCGGCCGGTTGTCCACCACGAAGCTCTGGCCCAGCGCCTCCGACAGCGGCTGGCTCACCGCCCGCGCGGCGATGTCCGTGCCCCCGCCCGCCGCGAAACCCACGATCACGCGGATGGGTTTGTCCGGATATTTCTGCGCAAGCGCGGGCGCCGCGCATAGCACCAGCGCAGCTCCTGCCAGGGCACTCCAGCGATTCGCCATGCTTTCCTCCTCGGCCAATCCGTTTTGTTCCGGCAAACGCAACCGTGGCCCGCCGGTCGGCGGGCCACGGTTGTCAGAACCCGTTCAAAAACCCGGGCGGCGGAAGCCGCGCAGGCGTTCTAAGGCTGCCCTTCCAGCAGAAGCTTTACCACCCGCGGGGTGATCTCCGCGGCGCGCTGGTCCATCTGCTCCGGCGTCAGGTTCGCGATCGGGTGCGGCATCGCGAGATAGCGGAAGTCCTTCAGTCCCCATGCGGAGGCCATCGCGCGGCCCGTCTTTTCAAACACGTCGGTGATGATCGAGGCCGACGGAATGCCTGCTTTTTCCAACACTATGCTGTCGAGCACACTGCCCGAGCTGCATGACCCTCAGTCACCGACGCCGGCGACAACCACATCGCACGACGTCTTGAACTCCTGGATGATGTCCTCGGCGGCGGGCCGGCCGGCCGTCGGCTTGCGGCGGATCACGTGCGCCTTGGCGCCGTGGTCGCGTTCGAGCAGACCGGCAATGCGCAGCAGAATCTGGTCGGAATTGTGCTTCGAGTTGTCGACCAGGCCGACGCGCAGCCCGGCGAGCGATTTCGGCCGCGGGACGTAATCGATCTTGCGCCCCTTGGGTTCGATGGTCGGATCGTAGATCTGGATCGTCATGCTGCCCTCCTGAGTGGATTGCACGAAACGCACGCCTGGGTCAGGCCCTGCGAATCTCCTTGGTCACCGGCTGGGAGCCGTTCTTGCCGCCCCAGCCCGGAATATACGCCGACTGCACGCCGGCCTTGCCGCCCGCCATGACGACCAGCAGGTCCGCGGGCGTCTCGATCACGGGCACCATCTGCGTCTCGTCCCCGGGGGCGACCTCGCCGGGCTTGATGAAGGCGCGCTTGAGCTCCGCCACCGACACCTGCGCATGTTCCTGGCAGTAGCGCTTCACGTCCTCGCGGCTCCAGCCGGCTTTGGCGATGATTGCCATGTGCTCGCCCGCCAGCACCAGCGCGTACACCGTGTTGCGCCCGCTGCCCGCGGACATGGTCATCTGCGCGCACGCTGTCGTGAGGATGCCTTCCGGCGTCGAAGAGAGCCCGTTGGAGAACTGGTGCACGCCCAGCGCCGCCATGATGGTGACGGTGCTCTGGTCCGCCTTGAAACCGCGGTCCACGTGCAGTCCCGGCCACGGGCTTTCCGCCTCGTTCTCGGCAATGCAGAAGGTGTACTTGCCGGGATGGCCCAGGCTGCTCTGGTCGAGCGTGCCGGGAATGGTGCCGATGGTGTTGCGCATCGTCAGCCGCACCGCGCGGCCGATCGTCGCGTTGGCGCGCCAGCCGGGGCCGAACAGGTTGTGGCCCGAGTTCATGCCGAGCTCGCGCGCGATCGGGCCATTCACGATCATCAGCACCGCCGCGCCGCCGGTGCTCGTCCCGGGCCCGTGATAGCCGTAGACCGGATCGGCCAGCGCCTCGACCGTTGCCACCACCACCGGCATGTATTCCGGCTTGCAGCCGGCCAGCACCGCGTTGATCGCGACCTTCTCCGCCGTCACCGACACCTGGCGGTTTTCGATGAAGGCAAGCTCGAGACCGGGCTCGAGGCCCGCCGCCGCCAGCATGTCGCGAATGCGGTCTTCCGTCGGCGGCACGACCGGCAGGCCGTCCGTCCAGCCCTTTGCGTAACAGAGCTCCATCGCGGCGGCGAGATCGGGGGCTTCGTAGTGGCGTGACTGCAGTTCCATTTTTTTCCTCCGTCGGT
>JBOIEQ010000183.1:0-8191 GCA_050741255.1 Burkholderiales bacterium
CCTTGGCGGTGTCGTCAATGCCTATATCGGCCTCTACCTCCTGATCGAAGGGCTGCCGATGTTCGAACGCCAGAACACGATCTGGGTCGGCATCGCCTTCGTGGTGTTCGCGCTCGTCGATTTCGTGTTCCCGGTGTTCCTGCGGGCGCAGGCGCGGCGGCGTGCCGCAGGCAACACGCCGCCGCGCACATGAGTTCCGAGTTCGACCTGATCCGCCGCCATTTCGCGCGGCCCCGCGGTACGTCCGCGCGCGCGCGCCTGGGCATCGGCGACGACGCCGCGTTGTTGCGGGCGCCCGCCGGTGCCGAACTCGCGGTGACGACCGACACGCTGGTCGAAGGCGTGCACTTCCTGCGGGGCACCCATCCCGGACGGCTCGGCCACAAGGCGCTGGCGGTCAATCTTTCCGATCTCGCCGCGATGGGCGCCACGCCGCGCTACGCGCTGCTGGCGCTGACGCTGCCGAAAGCGGACCCGCGCTGGCTGACCGCATTCTCGGAAGGCTTCTTCCGGCTGGCGCGCCGCTACGGGGTCGAACTCGTCGGCGGCGATACGACGCGCGGACCGCTCTCGATCACCATCACCGCCATTGGCGAAGTCCCGGCCGGACAGGCGCTGCGTCGCGACGGCGCGAAGCCGGGCGACGACATCTGGGTCACGGGCACGCTCGGCGACGCCGCGATCGGGCTGGCCGCGCTGCAGGGCCGCATCCGGCTGACGGTGCGCGACCGCCAGCATTGCGTCGAGTGTCTCGAAATGCCGCAGCCGCGCCTGGTGGTCGGGCGTGCATTGCGCGGGGTCGCCAGCGCCGCGATCGATCTCTCGGACGGGCTGGCGGCGGACCTCGGCCACCTCTGCGAGCGCTCGAAGCTCGCGGCGGACGTGTGGCTCGACCACGTGCCGCGCCCCGACCAGATCGGCGCCTGCCGGACCACTGCGCTGGCGCGCGAAGTGCTGCTGGCCGGCGGTGACGATTACGAGCTGCTGTTCACCGCGCCGCCGCGGATGCGGATGAAGATCGAGCGCGCGGGCTTCGGCAATGGCGTGATGGTGACGCGGGTGGGCAAGATCACACGCGGGCCGGCGGGCCGCGTGCGCGTGTACGAAGGGTCCACCATTCTGCGGTTGCCGCGCGGGGGATACGACCATTTCCGCTGAGGCATCACCGCAAGCGTCGGCTGCACGGCCGGTTGCGCCCGGGCTGCGCTTCCTGTGCGCGCATCCCGCGCATTTCATCGCCTTCGGCGCCGGCGCGGGGCTCGCGCCGTTCGCGCCGGGCACCTTCGGCACGCTGCTCGCGTTTCCGCTCCATTACTGGGTGGCGCCGCTCGTGCCGTCGTACGCGTGGCTGGGCGTGCTCGCGGCGTTGTTCGCGCTGGGCGTGTGGGCGTGCGGGCGCACCGGCCGCGCGCTGGGCGTCGCCGATCACGGCGGCATGGTGTGGGACGAGACGGTCGCCTTCCTGCTGGTGCTGTTCTTCACGCCCGCCTCGCTCGCGTGGCAGGCATGGGCCTTCCTGCTGTTCCGCCTGTTCGATATCCTGAAGCCGCCACCGATCCGTTATTTCGACCGCAAGTGGAAGACGGGCTTCGGCGTCATGTTCGACGACCTGCTGGCGGCCGGCTACGCGCTGCTCGTGTTGGCGGGGGCCAAGATGCTGCTGCTGAGGTGACGATGGACTCCGAACTGTACCGACTCGCGGAAGAAACGGGCCGCACGCTCAAGGCCCGCGGCATCCTGCTCGCCACCGCCGAGTCCTGCACCGGCGGCTGGATCGGCCAGGCCGTCACCATGGTGCCGGGCAGCTCGGAGTGGTTCGACCGCGGTTTCATCACCTATACGAACATCGCCAAGATGGAGATGCTGGGCGTGCAGAAGGCGACGCTCGCGCGTCATGGTGCCGTGTCGGAAGCCACGGTCTGCGAGATGGCGCAGGGCACGCTCGCGCGCAGCCAGGCGGGCATCGTGGTCGCCGTGTCGGGCGTCGCGGGGCCTGGCGGCGGCACGCAGGAGAAGCCCGTCGGGATGGTGTGCGTGGCGTGGGTGCTGAAAGGCGGGACGCCCATCGCGGAAACGCTGCAACTGCCGGGCGATCGCGATGCAGTGCGGCGGGAGACGGTGGTGAGGGCGTTGCGGGGGGTGGTGGAGCGGATGGGCTAGCGTGCCCAACTCGCCTCGGACATGCGGGCGCGGAGCACCCTGGCCGCGGTGAGACCCAGAAGTGCGGCCAACACACCCGCGGCCAGGAACATGCCCAGATAGCCCAGCCCTGGCAATGCCATGGCCCACAGGATCGGGCCGATGCCCTGGCCCGCGGTAAACGCGAAGGCGCCCACGGAAACGCCTGCGCCGCGCGCGTGGGGCGCGAGTTCGGTGACGCGCAGCATGATGCTGTTGTGCATCGTGTAGAAGCCGAAGCCGATGCCGAAAAAACAGGCCGCCGTCACGATCCAGTGGATGGGCGCCGCGGCGCCGAGCAATCCCAGGCCCGCGATCACGCCGCCGACCCGGACCATGTTCCAGGGGCCGAGGCCTTCGACCAGCCGGCGCACGAAAAATCCGAACGTCATGCCGCCGATCGCGAAGCACCCGATGACGATGCCCGCCTGCGCGGCGCCGCTCCCCAGGCGCTCCAGGAGCATCCCGGCGACGAAAGGAATGATCCCGAGGATCAGCATTCCCTCGGCGATCAGTGTGGCCATGAGGAGGAACGCGCCGGGGCGCGCGAAGATCATGCGGTAGCTGGTCTTTACTTTCTGCAGGGAAGGGCGCGAGCGCACTTCCTGCGTGCCATCGAGAAAGCGGACCGTCAGTGCGCAGACGGCGGCGACCACCACGGCGGCAATCGCAACCACCCAGCGCCAGCCGATGAGATCCACGAGCAGGCCCGCGTACAGGGCGCCGATCATCTGACCGCCGATCATGGCCACCAGGTAGCGGCCCAATGCGACCTGGCGATGCCGGAGTGCGATGTACTCGCCCAGGATGGCAATGGAGACAGGATTGATGCCGCCCGCGAAGGCGCCGCTGAGGATGCGCGCCCCGAACACGGTATGGAAGTTGGGTGCGACCGCCATGAGCAGCAGGCTCGCGGCGACCATGCCCAGCGAAAACCGGATGAGCCGGGTCTTGCCCAGGGCGTCGCCGATCGGCCCGAATACCAGCTGCATCAGGGCAAACGGCAGGCTGTACGCGGAGGCCAGCAGGACCACTTCGTTCAGCGGGACGTCCAGACTCACCGCCATGACCGGCAGCATCGGATCGAGCGCGCGCCAGGAGATCGAAGTCGCAAATCCGCACAGGCAGAGAACGACCAGCAGGCGGCCGTGCCGTCCTTCGCCGTCACCTCCCGGGTGCTGCGTCTCGCCGGCGCTGCTGGAATCCGCTGGCGGGCTCAATGGAAGACAATCATTTGAAGGGGATTGTAGCTGCCACGAGCCGTACACTGCTTCCGCATCCGCCAAAGAATTGATTCTCCGGACGCGGTTTTGGTATCGTGCGCCCATGAACCATAGGTCCGCGATTCCCGTTGCACAGTCGATGCTTGCGCTGAGCCTGCTGATCGGAGCGGCCTCCGTGCACGCGCAAGACTATCCCGCCCGTCCCCTCCGCTGGATCGTGCCGGTTCCCGCCGGCAGTACGGGCGATCTCATCACGCGCCTCGTGGCGAAACGAATGAGCGAGCACTGGGGGCAGCCCATCGTGGTGGACAACCGCGCGGGCGGGGCGCTCATCATCGGCAGCAGCATGATCGCCAAGGCGCCCGCCGACGGCTACACGGTGGGGACGCTGCTCACGCCGCACGTGGTGAATCCGTCCGTGCTGAAGGACCTGCCCTACGACACGCTGCGCGACTTCACCGCGGTGTCGCTGATGGTCATCGTGCCCAACGTGATGACCATGCACCCGGGCGTGCCGGCCGGCAACCTGAAGGACGTGGTGGCGCTCGCGAAGGCCCGGCCGGGGAAACTGAGTTACGGCGTGCCGGGGGTGCTGACGTCCGGCCATTTGTCCATGGAGATGTTCAAGCTGGCGGCCGGCATCGACATCACCTACATCCCGTACAAGGGTGGCGCGCCGGCCATCACCGATCTCATTGCGGGCCAGATCCAGTTCCTCATCAGCGGCCCGCCGGGCGTTGCCCAACACATCGCCAGCGGCCGCCTGAAGGCGGTCGCCACCACCGCCGCGCAGCGCCTGCCGGGCCTCATGGACGTGCCGACCTTCGCCGAGTCGGGTTTCCCGGGCTTCGATACCTACGGCTGGTACGGGCTATTCGCCCCGGCCAAGCTGCCGAAGGACGTGCTGGCCAAATTGAACCAGGAGGTTGCGCGCGTGGTGAAGCTGCCCGAGTTCAATGCGCAGTTCACGGCGCAGGGCGCGATTCCCGTCGGCAACACCACGCAGGAATTTTCGGCCTTCATCCAGCGCGAGATGAAGACCTGGGGCGAAGTGGCGCGGAAGGTGAAGCTGCAGCCCGAGTAAGGCCGCGCGGGGCCGCCGCGGGATTACCGCCTACGTATCGTAGCCGGGAAGCTTGAGTTCCTGGCGCAGCATCTTGATGATGGTGGGGTGTTTGCTCTTGTCCGCGATCGAGAGCGGGGTCTTGCCTTCCTTGTCGGCGAGCAGGATCGACGCGCCGGCCTTCAGCAGAATCTCCACCGCCTGCGCATGGCCGTTGGCGACCGCCTTGTGCAGCGGGGTCAGGCCGTCGTCGCTGGCGAGGTCCGGATCGGCGTCGGCCTGCAGCAGCAGGGTCAGCACGCCGCAGTGGCCGCCCGAGGCGGTCTGCATCAGCGCCGTGATGCCGAACTTGCTGCGGGCGTTGCGATCGACGCCCTTGTCGATCAGCAGGCGGACGACCTCCTCGAAGCCGTTCAGCGCGGCCCAGTGCAGCGGCGCGTAGCCGGCGCGGTCGAGCGCGTTCGGGTTGGCGCCGTGCTGGATCAGCAGTTTCGCCACCACTTCGTTGCCGTTGAAGGCGGCGACCATCAGCGGGGTCCACTCGCGTTCGTCGCGCACGTCGACATCCATGCCGGCCTTGAGGAAAAGCAGGATGCGGGCCGGATCGCTGAATTCGGCGGCTTTCAGCATGTGCGAGGGCGTGAGCTTGAGGCCCAGCCGGTCGAGTTCCCGCTGCGCCTCGCGCTTGGATTGCGCGGTCTGCTCCTTGTTGACCCAGACGGTGGCTTTTTCCTCCTGCTGCGTCCAGACGCTCTGGGAGAGCAGGCTCAGCTTGAAGATTTCGCGCGCGATCTCCGCCGAAAACCCCTTGCGGTTGCCGCGCTGGTCGATCAGCAGGTCCTCGAAATAGGCGGAGATTTTCTTGGGCGAACTCCAGAGTTCCACGATCTTCTCGAGGATCCGGGGATGCTGCGCTTCGAGCGCGTGCGGATACTTGTCGATGTCCGCACCGAGATACTCCTTGAGTTTTTCGTTCATCCCGGATTCCTGGAGTGTGCGTGTGGTTCGGCGGATCGTGTCCGCGAACGAGGGGGCTGCTGGCCATGCTTCCATGGTGCGTAACAAGCTCCACCTGCCTAGTATGACATCCGGGAGCGGACGGCGGCGCGGCGGCGAAAAAGCCCGGGCATCAGGGGTTTGCCATTGCATTTGCCGTCAGGGGCGGCGGGTCCCATTCCTGCGGACGGGCATCCGGTTGCGGAGGCTGATGGCACTCCACGGCGATGGCAACCCGAACTCACGGAGCGACGAGCATTCTGCGCAAATGCGCGATCGCGCCGGGCAGGCCGCGCACCTTCATGATCCGGCCTTGGGTGTCGTAGTCCTCGGACAGAACGCGGGTGTGCTCGTGCACTTCGCTGAGCAGCCCCTGTTTTGCGTACGGCAGCAAAAACTCCTCCTCCACCATGGATACTTCAAAGAACGCGATGATCGTCTCGCGCAGCGCGGCCACGTCCTGCGCCGACTTCGCGGACAGAAGAATCGCGTCCGGGTGCTGCGCGCGCAGGCGGGCGCGGTCGTCTTCGCTCACGCGATCGATCTTGTTGAGGATCAGGCGGGAGGGCACGGCGTCCGCGCCGATCTCGCGCAGCACGCTGCGGCTCACCTCGAGTTGCGATTCGTAGGTCGGGTCGGACGCGTCGACGACGAAGAGCAGCAGCGATGCTTCGAGCGCCTCGTCGAGCGTGGAGCGGAACGACGCGACGAGATCGTGCGGCAGCTTCTTGATGAAGCCGACCGTGTCGGAAACGAGTACGCGCGGGCGGGTTTCCGGCGCCAGCGCGCGCACCGTCGTGTCGAGCGTCGCGAACAGCTTGTCCGCGACCAGCACTTCGCTGCCGGTGAGGGCGCGCATGAGTGACGATTTGCCCGCGTTCGTGTAGCCCACCAGCGCGACCCGCAGCTGGTCGCGGCGGGCGTGACGACGCTGCTCGTTGTCGCGCAGCACGTCCTTCAACTGGGTGTTCAGTTCGGCGAGGCGATCCCGTATCTTGCGACGATCCGTCTCGAGATCGGACTCGCCGGAGCCGACGCCCTGTTGCCGGCCGCTGCCGGCAACCGCTTCCTGCAGCCGGGGCGACACATACTTCAACCGTGCGATTTCCACCTGCAGCCGGGCTTCCCGGCTGCGGGCATGGCGGTGAAAGATCTCCACGATGACGCCGGTCCGGTCGAGCACCTTCGCCCCGGTTGCGCGCTCGAGATAGCGCGCCTGGTTCGGGGAGATTTCGTGGTCGAAGATCACGAACTCCGGCTTTGGCGGCGCCTCCGCATCAGGTGCAGCCTTTTCCGGCGCCGGCGGCTTGTCCGTGGCGTCAGCAAAGCGCTCACGGGCCTTTGACTTCTGCGGAATGGCCATCGATCCGACGACCCCCGTCCCGCCGGTGAGCGCCGCGAGCTCGGCGAGGCGCCCCTTGCCGAGCACGGTCGCGCCACCCAGCCCGGGGCGTTTCTGTGACAGCGTGCCGACGACTTCGTAGCCGAGCGTTTTCACGAGACGGCCCAGTTCTTCAAGGCTCGCGGCGTGGGCGAGATCGTCGACCTCCGGGGTTTGAATGCCGATCAGGATCGCGCGCGGCACTTGTGCGGTGGTTTCCATCAATGATGGTGTAGCACAGATCACGCGGCAACATGGGATGCGGGAACCGAAGGCGGCGGTCGTCGTCGTCGGGCGATTGGCTGCGGGGTCCCCGCGACAGGTAAGCTACCCGCCATCGTGATCCCCCTTCCGAACCCTTCCACCGTGCCCGCGCACCCCGTTCTCACCTGGACCCGGGGCGGCACGACGTCCTCCGTCCGTTGGCGTTCCGAGAACGGCTCACCGCCGCCCAAAAAGATGGTGGTCGCCGACGACCTCATGACGGCCGACGCCGCCTACCAGCTTGCGAGCAAGGGCACGGCGCTGCTGTGGCTGGGAGACTTCCAGAACGCCCGCCAGTTGCTGAACGCGCTCGCGCGCCGCGTCGACGGCAAGTCGAAGCCGCGCAAGCCGCCGAAAAGCTCCGCGGCGCCGGCCACTCCGATGGCGGCGGTCTCGCCCACGGACGCCTTCCACCGCCACCGCATGGCGCAGGCGCAACGCGCGCACACGCTCGGCATGCTCTTGATCCCGTTCGACGCGGGCCACGTGATTCCGCTGCGCCGCGCGCCCGACGTGCGGCAGGCCTGCGAGGAGGCGTACGGGGCGGGCGACGAACCGTATGCCGCCTCGCTGCGCGAACTGCTGGGGCTGATCGGCGCGCACGAATGGCGCCGCAAGGGCGTGGAGATTCCGGCGCTGCAGGCCCGGATTCATCCGCACTACGGCGTCTTCGCACCGTTGCGCAACGAATACGTGGGCCTGGTGGCGGAGGCGCCACTGCCGGCGGGCTGCGATCTCGCGTTCGACATCGGCACCGGCACCGGCGTGCTGGCGGCGGTACTCGCCCGCCGCGGCGTCCGGCGCATCGTCGCCACCGACCGCGATCCGCGGGCGCTCGCCTGCGCGCACGCGAACCTCGGCCGCCTCAAGTTCGCCGGACGGGTGGAGGTGGTCGACGCCGACCTGTTTCCGGAAGGGCGGGCGCCGCTGGTCGTCTGCAACCCGCCGTGGGTGCCGGCGCGGCCGAGTTCGGCGCTGGAACGGGCGATTTACGACGAGGAGGGCCGCATGCTGGGCGGCTTCCTGGCGGGGCTGGCGGCGCACCTGACCCCGGGGGGCGAGGGCTGGCTGATCCTGTCCGACCTG
>JBOIEQ010000184.1:0-8163 GCA_050741255.1 Burkholderiales bacterium
CTCCTGCGCTGGTGCTTTTTCTACCTGTTCCTGTTCTCCATCGGCTACTCGGTCGGCCCGCAGTTCTTCGGCAGCCTGAAACGGGAAGCGTTGCCGCAGATCGCGCTGGCGGTGGTCGTGGCGGTGTCCGGGCTGGCGACGGTGATCGCCGTTTCGGCCTTCTTCGGCTTCGACGAGGGCATCGCGGTCGGCCTGCTGTCGGGCGGCATGACGCAGTCGGCCGCGCTCGGCACCGGATTGAGCGCGATCGCCGACCTGCCGGTGTCGGAGTCCGTGAAAGCCACGCTGAGTGCCCATGCGCCGCTGGCCGACGCGATCACCTACGGCTTTGGCGACCTTGGGCTCATCCTGTTCCTGACCTGGCTGGGCCCCAAGCTCATGCGGGCGGACCTTAAGGCGGATGCCAAAGCGCTCGAAAAAGAGCTGTCCGGCGGCAAGGGCGGCGGCGAAGTGTTCACGGGGGTGCATTACGGCCTGCGCGCGTACCGCGTGGAGAGCGCCGCGGTGGCAGGGTCGACCATCGCGGCACTCGAAGCGCGGCATGCGGAAGGGCGGCTCGCCGTGCAGCGGGTGCAGCGGGGCGAGGAAGTGCTGACCCTCCAGCCCGCGCTCGTGCTGCGGCAGGGCGATCTCGTCGTGGTGCTGGCGCGCCGCGCGGTGCTGGCGGTGGCCGAGCGCGAGATCGGCCCCGAGGTCGACAATCCGGCCCTGCTCGCCGTCCCCATGACCACCGCCGCGGTCGTCGTGACCAGCAAACAGGTGCATGGCAAGACCATCGCCGAACTCGCGACGGACCCACGGTCGCACGGCGTTTACCTCGAATCGGTCCAGCGCGGCACCGTGATGATTCCCCGCGAAGCGTGGACGGTGCTCGAGCGTGGCGACATCCTGCGCATCGCGGGCTCACCGGAGGCCATCGAACACGCGGCGGAACTGGTCGGCTTCCGCGAGCGCGATCTGGCGCGCACCGACCTGACCTTCCTCGCCGCCGGCATCTGCGCCGGCATCCTGTTCGGCATGCTCAAACTCCATGCGTTCGGCTTCTCGCTGGGCCTGGGCACGGCGGGTTCCATCCTCGTCCTCGGCCTGGCGGCGGGCTGGGCGCGCAGCCGCTACCCGGTGTTCGGCGCCATTCCCGAGCCGGCGCAACGGCTGCTGATGGACATCGGCCTGATCGTGTTCATCGCGGTGATCGGCCTGACCGCCGGTCCGCACGCGCTGCACGCCTACCGCGAAAGCGGCGGGGCCTTTTTCGCCAGCATCTTCTTCGCCGGGATGGTGGTGACGATGGTGCCGCTGGCGGCCGGCGCGCTCGCCGCGCGGCTGGTATTGCGCATGAGCCCGCTGATGGCGCTGGGCGGGCTGGCCGGGGCGCAGACCTGCACGCCGGGCCTGAACGCCCTGCGCGAGGCGAGCGGCAGCAATGTCGGCGCGCTGGGCTACACGGTGCCGTACGCGATCGGCAACATCCTGCTCACGATCTGGGGGCCGGTCGTGGTGGCGATCATGCACATCATTCGGACCTAGGCAGCGTGGTGCATCGCATCAGCGCGGATTGTTGATTTGCATCAAGCGGGGCAGAAGTATCCGGCGTAGAATTTTCCGCACGGGCAACAAAGGGTGTTGTGCGTTTCCGCGCAACGCTACCGGCAGGACTTACGGGGGAGACCGATCATGGACTGGCTATTCGACACACTGCGCAAGTATCCCGAGCTCGCGATTTTCCTGACGCTCGGCATCGGCTACTACGTCGGCGCCCTCAAGATCGGCAACTTCAGTCTCGGTTCGGTGACCGCCACGCTGCTCGTCGGGGTAGTGGTCGGGCAGTTGGGCATCACGATCGCGCCTATCGTGAAGTCAATCTTCTTCCTCCTGTTCCTGTTCGCGCTGGGCTACGGCGTCGGCCCGCAGTTCATGCGCGGTTTGAAGGGCGACGGCCTGCCGCAGGTGTTCTTCGCGGTGATCATTTGCGTGCTGTGCCTGCTCGTGACCTGGGGCTGCGCGGTGGTCGCCGGCTTCGATGCCGGCACGGCTGCGGGGCTGCTGTCGGGCGCGCAAACGATCTCGGCGGTCATCGGTGTTGGCACCGACACCATCAACGGCCTGAATCTGCCGCCCGAAGAGGCGAAGGCCATGATCAACAACATCCCGGTGGCCTACGCCGTGACGTATATCTTCGGCACCGCGGGTACGGCGTGGATTCTGGCCAGCCTCGGCCCGAAGCTCCTGGGCATCGACCTGCCGGCAGCGTGCAAGGCCTACGAGGCCAAAATGGGTGCCAAGGGTGACGCCGGCGGCCTGTCGGCCTACCGGATGTTTACCGCGCGCGCCTACAAGCTCGAGCGCGATGGCTGCGCGGGCAAGACGGTCGCTGAGGTGGAAGCCCAGTTCATGCAGGGCGAGCGCCGCGTCTTCGTGCCGCGCGTCCGCAGTGGCGGCACGATCGTCGATACGGAACCGACAACCCGGCTCAAGAAGGACGACGTCATCATGCTGACGGGCCGCCACGAGTGGCTGCTGGAACTCGGCGAGAAGACCCTCGGCAGCGAAGTGGAAGACCGCGAGCTGCTGAATGTCCCCGTGGAAATGCTGGAGGTCGTGCTGACCAACAAGGACGTCGCCGGCAAGACGCTTGGTGAGCTCGCGGTGTCCGCGATCGGCAGCGATATCGCGCGCGGGGTGTTCGTCCGCAAGGTGGAGCGCGACGGTCATGAATTGCCGTTCGCGCCCGGACTCATGCTCGATCGCGGCGACCACATGTTCATCGTGGGTGCACGGAAAGACGTGGACCGCGTGGCCGGCAAGCTCGGCTATCCCGACCGGCCGACCGACCAGACCGACATGGTGTTCGTCGGCGCCGGCATCGTGATCGGCGGACTGCTCGGGTCGCTGGCGGTCAAGGTCGGCGGGATTCCGATTTCGCTGTCCACCAGCGGCGGCGCGCTGATCATGGGCCTGGTGTTCGGCTGGCTGCGCTCGACGCGGCCGACCTTCGGCCGCATCTCGGCCGGCGCGCAGTGGCTGCTGAGTTCGGTGGGCCTGACGCTGTTCATCGCCGTGGTCGGCATTTCGGCGGGACCCGGCTTCGTGGCCGGATTCAAGACGCTCGGGCTGAAGCTGTTTTTTGCCGGCGTGGTGGCGACGTCCCTGCCGATGATCCTGGGCATCTACATCGGCAAGTACTTCTTCAAGTTCGACCCCGTGATCAATCTTGGCTGCAACGCCGGCGCGCGCACCACGACGGCGGCGATCGGCCAGATCTGCGAGGCCGCCAAGAGCCAGGTGCCGGTGCTCGGCTACACGGTGCCCTACGCGATCAGTAACACGCTGCTCATCATCTGGGGCATCGTGATCGTGATCCTGATGCAGCACTGACGCTGCCCCCCCCATTCCCCGACGGAGAAATTTCATGGCCACCCTCGCCCCCAAACTCAAGACCTCCCGCGGCCGCCAGAAGCAGCTCGCCCAGCTCTCGCCCTTCGAACTCAAGGACTTTCTGATCACCCTCGCCAAGGACACCCAGCGGCAGGGCACGGCGGCGATGCTGAATGCCGGCCGCGGCAACCCCAACTGGATCGCCACGGCGCCGCGCGAAGCGTTTTTCCTGCTCGGCAAATTCGGTCTGGCCGAGTCACGGCGGGTCCGCGACGACAAGATCCTCGGCGGCATGCCGGCGAAGCAGGGCATCGGCCAGCGCTTCGCCCTGTTCCTCGACCTGAATCGTACCGAACCGGGCGCCGACTTCCTGCGCGGCGTGCTCGACTACGGCGTCACCACGAAAGGCTTCAACGCCGACGCGTGGATCCACGAACTGACCGACGCGATCATCGGCGACATGTACCCGGTGCCCGACCGCATGCTGGTGCTGGTCGAGCAGGTGGTGCGCGACTACCTGCTGAAGGAGATGTGCGACAGCCGCCCGCCCAAGGGGCAGTACGACCTGTTCGCGGTCGAGGGCGGCACGGCGGCCATGTGCTACATCTTCGATTCGCTCATGCAGAACGGGCTGCTGAAGAAGGGCGATACCGTCGCGCTGTTGCTGCCGACGTTCACGCCGTACATCGAAATCTGCCATCTCGAGCGCTTCAGCTTCAAGATCGTCCCGATCCACGCGGACGAGGTGCGCGCCGACGGCGGCCATACCTGGCACTACTCCGACAAGGAACTCGCCAAGCTCGGCAACAAGAAGATCAAGATGGCGGCGGTGGTGAACCCGAGCAACCCGCCGTCTGTGGCCCTGTCGCAGCGGGAGATGAAAACCATCGTCAACACCGTCAAGCGCAAGAACCCCAACCTGATGGTGGTGACGGACGATGTCTACGGCACCTTCGTGCCGGGGTTCCGTTCGCTGATGGCCGAGCTGCCGCAGAACACGCTCACCGTGTATTCGTTCTCCAAGAACTTCGGCTGCACCGGCTGGCGCCTCGGCGTGATCGCGCTGCACCAGGACAACATCTACGACAGGATGATCAAACAGCTGCCCGCGGCGTGGAAAAAACGCCTGAACAAGCGCTACGGGGCGCTGACCCTGGAGCCCGAAAAGATCCGCTTCATCGACCGCATGGTGGCGGACAGCCGCAACGTCGCGCTCAACCATACGGCGGGCCTGTCGCTGCCGCAGCAGGTGCAGATGTGCTTCTTCGCGCTGACCCATCTGCTGGACAAGAACGACGCCTACAAGCATCTGACGATGGAAATCTGCCACCAGCGGCGGGATCTGTTGTGGAAAGGCCTGGAGCTGCCGCTGCCGCCGGCGGACCCGATGCGCGCCTGGTACTACGTCGAGCTCGACCTCGAGGTGTGGGCCAAGGTCATGTACGGCGAGGACTTCTTCCGTTACCTCGAGACCCATTACGAGCCGGTCGACATCCTGTTCCGCATCGCCGAGCAGTCGGGCGTGGTGCTGCTGGACGGGCGCGGTTTCGGCGGGCCGAAGTGGTCGCTGCGGGTGTCGCTCGCCAATCTCAACGACGAGGACTATGCCCAGATCGGCAGCCACCTGCGCAAGGCGGCGGAGGAATACGTCGCCGCGTGGCAGGCGGGCAAAAAGTAGACGGCTCTCGCCGCCCGCCGGCGGACCTGTCCCGATGATGCCCTCGCCCTCGCGCTAATTGAGTTGAGGCGGGGCGGCGGCGGGGCCGTCGGGGCAAGCCGAATTTATGGATTTTTTCGTACAGGGTCTGCGCGGCAACCCCGAGCTCGCCGTCTTTCTGACGCTCGCGCTCGGGTTTCTCATCGGCCGCATCCGGTTCGGCACCTTCACGCTGGGCGCGGTGGTCGGCACGCTGCTCGCCGGCGTGCTGATCGGACAGCTGGATATCAAGATTCCGGCAATCGTCAAGACGATCTTCTTCGCCTTGTTCCTGTTCACCACTGGCTACAAGGTGGGGCCGCAGTTCTTCCGCGGACTGAAGAAGGACGCGCTGCCGCAGGTCGTGCTGACGGTCATCCTGTGCGTCACTTGCCTGCTGTGCGCGTTCGGTTTCTCGAAGCTGATGGGCTACGACGTCGGGACGGCGGCGGGCCTGCTGGCCGGCGCATTCTCGGAATCCACCGTGATCGGCACGGCCGGCGAGGCCATCCAGCGGCTGGACATGCCCGAAGCCGAGCGGATGGCGCTGCTCAACAACATCCCGGTGGCCTATGCGGTGACCTACCTTGTCGGTACCGCATTGCTGGTGTGGTACCTCCCCGTCATCGGCCCCAAGCTGATGCGCGTCAATCTGCGCGAGGAAGCCGAACGCCTGCGGGCGGAGGGCGGCGCGGCCGAACTCGGTTCCGGCGTGGTCTCGGCGGCGCGTCACTTCGACATCCGCGCCTACCGGGTGACCAATGCGGCGCTCGCCGGCAAGACCGTCGCGCAGATCGAAGCGCTGCTGCAGACCTTGCGAGTGTTCATCCTCCGCGTGCACCGCGGCGGAGAACTGATTGAAGCCGTTCCCGGCACGGTCATTCGCGCGGATGACGTGATCGCCGTCAGCGGGCGGCAGGAAATGCACGTCGAGTATGGACGGAAGATCGGGCCCGAAGTCGACGACAAGGCGCTGCTCGCGATCGCGATCGAAGCACTGGACGTCGTCGTCACCTCCCGCTCGAAAGCCGGCAAGTCCTTGCAGGAACTCGCGCAGGGCGAGTACGCGCGAGGGGTCTACCTGCGTTCGATCACCCGGGCCGGGCAGGACATTCCGGTCAGCCGGTGGACCAGCCTCGATCGCGGCGATCTCCTGCGTCTGGTCGGGCCGCTGCCCGCCGTCGAACGCGCGGCGAAGGAACTGGGCTATGCGGACCACCCGACCACGGCGACGGACATGATCTTCGTCGGCACCGGCATCGTGCTCGGCGGTTTCGTCGGCTTGCTGTCGGTCACCGTGGCCGGCATCCCGCTCACACTGACAGCGAGCGGCGGCGCGCTGGTCATGGGCCTCGTGTTCGGCTGGCTGCGCTCGGTGTATCCGTTCTTCGGCCGCATCCCGGAGCCGGCGGTCTGGGTCTTCGATACCGTCGGCCTTTGCACGTTCATCGGCGTGGTCGGCCTCACGGCCGGGCCGAGCTTCGTCTCCGGACTGCAGAAAACCGGCATGACGCTCGTGCTGGTGGGCGCCGTGTCGGCGCTGATCCCGCACACGATCGCCATCCTGTTCGGCCGCTACGTGCTGAAGATGAACCCGCTCGTCCTGCTCGGGGCGTGCGCCGGCGCGGGAACCATCACCGCCGCGCTGCGCGCCGTGCAGGATGCGTCGGGGAGCAATGTGCCGGCGCTGGGGTATACCGTGCCGTACGCCATCGGCAATATCCTGCTGACGGCCTGGGGTCCCGTGATCGTCGGGCTGATGACGCTCGGCGGATGATCCGCGTCGTACGACGGGCGGCCGCATGAAGCCGCGTACGGGGGCCGAGGGGTTGGAGCTTCTGCGCCGGGATCCGGATTTCTCGCTCGTCCTCGGCGGACCGCTCTTCCAGCTGTTCCGGCGACTGCACCTCTCGGATGACGCGCTCCATCTGGCGCGGCAGCGCGTCATCGTTATCATGGCGGTCGCATGGCTGCCGCTGCTCGTGCTGTCGGCGCTCGACGGGCGCTTCGCCGGCGACAGCGTGACGGTGCCCTTCCTGCTCGACGTGGAGGTCCACGTCCGCTATCTGTTCGCGCTGCCGCTGCTGATCGCCGCGGAACTCGTCGTGCACGGCCGCATGCGTCCGCTGGTGAAAATTTTCCTTGAGCGCAACCTCATCCCCGCGCCGTCGCTGCCGCGGTTCGGTGACGCCCTCGCGTCCGCCTTCCGGCTGCGCAATTCCCTGTCGGCCGAACTGCTGCTGGTGGCCTTTGTCTACGGCATCGGCATTTCGGTGGTGTGGCGCCAGTACCTCGCGCTCGATGCCGCGACGTGGTACGCGACGCCCGGTACCGACGGCACGGTGCTGACGCTTGCCGGGTGGTGGTACGGCTACGTGAGCCTGCCCATCTTCCAGTTCCTGCTGTGCCGCTGGTACTTCCGCCTCTTCATCTGGGCGCGCTTTCTGTGGCAGGTCTCGCGCATCGATCTGAGCCTCATCCCGACGCACCCCGACCGTCTCGCCGGATTGGGCTTCCTGTCGGGGGTCGTGTTCGCGTTCGCGCCGCTGGCGGTCGCGCACGGCGCCATGCTCGCCGGCCCGCTGGCGAACCGCATCCTGTACCTGGGCGCGGGGTTCATGCAGTACAAGGCGGAGATCGCGATCGTGGTCATCTTCGTGGTGGTCCTGTTTGTCGGACCGCTGCTGGTGTTCACGCCGCAACTCTCGCGTGCGAAACGCATCGGGCTGCGGGAGTACGGCACGCTCGCGGAGCGCTACGTGCGCGAATTCGACGCCAAGTGGCTGCGCGGCGGCGCCCCGGCGGGGGAACCGCTGGTCGGCAGCGCCGATGTCCAGTCGCTCGCCGACCTCGCCAACGGCTACGAGGTGGTGCGCAGCATGCGTATCGCGCCGATCACGCGGGACATGCTGGTGGGGCTCGTCGCGGCGACCGGCGCACCCCTGGTCCCGCTCGCCCTGACCATGATGCCGCTCGAGGAGTTGCTGAAGCGGCTGTTCGGCATCCTGTTCTAGAGCCTGTCATGGACCTAAACGTGCGCGGCGTTGAGCCAAAAGGGCCCGGATGCTAGGCGCGAGGAGGCCGCATAGCCC
>JBOIEQ010000185.1:0-8110 GCA_050741255.1 Burkholderiales bacterium
GGTCGTGCGTGTCCACGAACAGTTGCTCGCCGGTCTCCGCGTCCTGCATCACCACGAGCCCGAGATCGGGCAGGTCGACCTCGAGCGTGTCGTAGAGGCGCACCGCGACGACTTCGTGGCGGCGCGCCAGCCCTTCGAGCGCCCGGCCCCAGCCCGGCGTGCTGATGAAATCGGAGACGATGAACACGACCGAGCGGCGCTTCATGACCTGCTGCGCGCGGGCGAGCAGTTCGCCGAGATCGGTTTCGACGCCGGCGGCCGGCGGCGCGCCACCCGGTTGCGTCATGCGGTCGAGCACGTGCAGCACGTGACGCCGGCCGCCGCGCGCCGGGATCAGCGTGTCCGCGCCGTTACCGCGATACAACACTGCGCCGACGCGGTTGCCGTAGCGCGTGAGCAGGCGCGCGAGCGCGCCGGTGAACTCCGCCGATACCGTGCGCTTGCGCACCTGCGAGCCGAAATCCACCGAACCGGTGAGGTCGAGGAGGAACCACGCATCGACCTGCCGATCCTCCTGGAACTCGCGCACGTACGGCGTCTGCAGGCGCGCGGTGACGTTCCAGTCGATGTGGCGCACATCATCGTGCGCCTGGTACTCGCGCAGGTCGGCGAGGTCGAGACCGAAGCCGCGGAACAGCGTGCGGTAGTCGCCCTGCAGCAGGCCGTCGAGCCGGCGGATGACCGTCCACTCGAGGCGCCGCAGCAGCGTCTCGGGGTCGGTCCTGGGCAGCGCCGGCGCTGGCGCGACGGCGTGGAGTGCCACGGCCTTTTTACGTGGCAGCAGCGATTTGAACATGGCTGTCGAGCGGTTTGTCGGGCGCGGGGATCGCCTGCAGGATCTGCATGACGATGCCGTCGGGCGTCTGCGCGTCGGACAATGCCTCGTAGGAGAGCGTGAGGCGGTGCCGCAGCACGTCGGGCACCAAGTCGGTCACGTCCTCGGGCAGCACGTAATCGCGGCCGCGCAGGAAGGCCAGCGCCCGCCCGCCTTCGATGAGGTTGATGGTCGCGCGGGGGCTCGCGCCGAAGGTGAGGTACTTGGCGAGATCGGGCAGGCCGTAGCGCGCGGGGTCGCGCGTGGCCGCGACCAGCCGCACCGCGTACTGGATCAGTCCCGGATCGACGTAGCTTTTGCGGCACTCGGCCTGCAGCGCGGTCAGTTGCTCGGTGGTGGCGACGGCCGCCACCTGCGTCGCCAGGCCGGTGACGCGCTCGACGATCACGAATTCCTCTTCCTCGGTCGGGTAGCCGACCAGCACCTTCATCATGAAGCGGTCGACCTGCGCCTCCGGCAGCGGGTAGGTACCTTCGGTCTCGATCGGGTTCTGCGTCGCCATGACAAGGAAGGGGGTGGGCACCTTGTGCGTCTCGCCGGCGATCGTGACCTGGCGCTCCTGCATGACTTCCAGCAGCGCGCTCTGCACCTTGGCGGGCGCGCGGTTGATCTCGTCGGCGAGCAGCAGGTTCGCGAACACGGGGCCCAGCACGGTCGAGAACTCGCCCGACTTCTGGCTGTACATGCGCGTGCCGACGAGATCCGCCGGCAGCAGGTCGGGCGTGAACTGGATGCGCTTGAACTGGCCGCGGATGGTCTTGGCGAGCGTGTTGACGGTGAGCGTCTTCGCGAGCCCCGGCACGCCCTCGACCAGCAGGTGGCCCTGCGCAAGTATGGCGACCAGCACACGTTCGAGGAAATGATCCTGGCCGACCACCACGCGCTTCACTTCGTAGAGCACGCGCTCCATGAGCGCGGAGACTTCGTTCTTGCTGTCCATGGAATCCTCTTTCTGGTTCAAAACGGGGGCATGCCGACCGCGCCGCCCGCGCTTTCGATGGTGGCGGCGAAACCGATGCCGATGAAGGTGCGCGCCTCGGTGGGATTGAGGATTGCCGTGACGATGCCGATGACCTCGCCGTCCATCGTCAGCAGCGGGCCGCCGGAGTTGCCCGGGTTCGCGGCCGCATCGAACTGGATCAGGCGCGTCAGGATGCGCTTGCCCTGCGGCGACTGGAATTCGCGGTTGAGACCGGACACCACACCTGCCGAGACCGAAGGCCCGATGCCGAAGGGAAAGCCCACGGCCACCACTTCGTCGCCCGGCCGCAGCTTCGCAGTGGAGCCGAGCGTCGCCGCCGGCAGATCGTCGGGAATGGTCTTGGCGCGGATCACGGCAAGGTCGTTTTCCGGAAACACGCCCACGATCACCGCCTCGGATTCCAGGCCGTCGTGGAAGACCACCGAAATGCGCTTGGCGCCGGCCACCACGTGCAGGTTGGTGAGGATGATGCCCTGGTCGACGATCACCACGCCGGAGCCCACGCCGCTTTCCTTTTCGCCGGCCTTCGGGTCCTTGGGGTCGTCGTTGAAGCCGCGCACGCGCACGACCGACTGCCGCACCGATTCGGCGGCCTTCGCCGCGCGCGAGGGCAGGGTCTTGTTCTCCATCGTGTGCAGCACCGCCGCGTCGATGTCGGCCTGCTTCAGCTCGTAGGGCGCGGGCTGCAGGGCATCGCGGCCCAGCATCAGGGCCAGTGCGAACAGGGTGCCCGCGAAGAACAGCACGGCCCCGGAACGGCGCTGCAGGAATGCCCGCAGCCGTGCACCACGGGGGGGCGACGGGACGGACGCCGGCGCCACGGCTGGCGCGGGTGTCCCTGCCTGCGGAGGGGATTTTCCCGGCCGGCTGCCGCGGCTGCTGCTATAGAGACCTGCGCGTTTCATCTGACTGCCATCCCGACGTCGGTCCTGAGGTGAACGGTAACACGGGCGCCCGGCACGCGGCACCGTCGCAGTGGTGCTATAAAGCAAAACCGATGCCCGTTGCGTAGCGGTGGTTCGCGGCACGGACAATGGATCTTCCCGGAGCGCCGATGCGATTTCTGTGGCCGGAGATGCTGTTCCTGTTGCTCTTCATTCCGGCCCTGGTCGGCGCGTATCTCTACGCGTTGCGCCGGCGGAAGAAAGCGGCGTTGCGCTACGCGAGCCTCGCGCTCGTCAAGGGCGCCATCGGCCCCGGCCAGCGCATCCGGCGGCACCTGCCGCCCGCGCTCTTCCTGCTCGCCATGACCGCCGCGATCATCGGCATGGCGCGCCCGAGCGCCGTCGTGGTGCTGCCCTCGGAGTTCATCACGGTGGTGATGGCGATGGACGTTTCGCGCAGCATGCTCGCCGCCGACGTGCAGCCCAACCGCTTCACCGCCTCGCAGGAGGCCGCCAAGGCCTTCATCGACGAGTTGCCGCGCGGCATCCGCCTCGGCATCGTGTCCTTCGCCGGCACCGCCGCCGCCGTGCAGACGCCGACCGAGAACAAGGAAGACATGCGCGGGGCGATCGACCGCTTCCAGCTCCAGCGCGGTACCGCGACGGGCAGCGGCATCATCGTCTCGCTCGCCATGCTGTTCCCCGACGCCGGCATCGACCTCGAGGCCGCGATCTTCGGCAGCCCCTTCTCGCGCTACGGCGGCGGTGGCGCCGCGCCCATCGAGCGCGCCCGCGCCGCCGACAAGCCGAAGAAGGAATTCACGCCGGTGCCGCCGGGCTCGTACACCGCCGGCACCATCGTGCTGCTCTCCGATGGCCGGCGCACGACGGGACCCGATCCGCTAATGGCCGCGAAGATGGCGGCGGAGCGTGGCGTCCGTATCTACACGGTCGGCTTCGGCTCGCGCGACGGCGCCGCCGTGTCCGGTGGTTACGAGGGCTATTCCTTCTACGCGATTCCCGACGAGGAAACGCTGAAGGCCGTGGCGGCGGCGACCGGCGGCGAATACTTTCATGCGGCGAGCGGGAACGAGCTGCGCAAGATCTACGACAAGCTGACCCTGCAGTTCGCGCTGGAGCGCAAGGAGACGGAGGTCAGCGCGTTGTTCAGCGCGGCGGCGGCGCTATTGATCCTGGGCGCGGCGCTGCTGTCGATGTTGTGGTTTCACCGGCGGGGGTGATGCACCACATGCCAGTGCACTGCACTGGCCCTGTTTAAGTTTTATTGGATCGTTCGTTGATATTGCCCAGGCGGACGCGATCGAGATTAAAAGTGCGTCCGCGTAAACGCTCGACCCACACGTCACCGATACCAATCAAGTAAACGAATAGCGCGTCATTATTTTCGAACGTATCGAACACACTCTCGGCTACTAAACAGATGGCGTCACGCACGAGGTTGTAGTGTTCATCCGGAATATTATCAATGTGCGCGGCACGGATGGAAAAAATCGATCTTGTCGCTAGACACCAATAATCTTCGGGAATTTTTATGTGGGAGCGATATTTCTCTGGATCGACATTCAAAATGTCTAGAAAATCTTTTCTAGAGCGATTGGCAAAGTTATGAAGCTCAAGACCGGTGCATTGGCAGTAAAACCAAGGTTCTTTTAAGTTTTCTCGATGATCGAGATTCTCTACTAGCTGGAAGCTCACAGAAATCTGTGCCCCAGCGTTGCGGTAGTCTCGCTTTAGCTTGGTCAGTAAGCCCATTTTGTTCTGCCTTTCCCAAGCGCCTATTCAGTGCAGAGTGAAAAGAGAAATGATGGTGTCAGACACAGAGTTATTTACAGATATTCGATTGACTGAATATCGTCGAGTTGGACTGCACAATTAAACAAGTGCAACCGTAACTTTGCCCACCGGCCGCGACTTCGGCGTCGGCTTGACGACAATCTGTACATCCCGCCCCAGCAGGGTCAGGCAGTCCATCAGCCGCCGCTCGGAAACCCCGCGGAACTGTCCGCGCAGGATGTTGGACAGCTTGGGTTGGGGCATGGCGAACAGCCGTGCCGCCTCCGTCTGGTTGAGGCCGCGCTTCACTATGAGGTCGGCGATTTCAGTTACGAGGCGCGCCTTGACTGCCATGCCCTCGGCGTCCGGCAGGCCCAGGTCGGCGTAAACGCTACGTACAGGTTCTTTGCTCATTTCGTCATTTCCTTTGCCATCGATTCGGCAGCTTTTAGCCGCGTGCGTATCAATTCCATGTCCGGCTTCGGCGTTTCAGCGCCGCGTTTCGACTTCTTCTGAAACACGTGCAGCACGAACACCACCTCTGCCAGTTGCACGGTATATACCGCGCGGAAAGTGTCGCCGCGCCAGTCCTCGGCGATTTCCAGCACGCCCGCGGACCCGAATCCGCGCAGCGGCTTGGCATGCTCGTGCTTGCGTCCGATCTGCGCGAGGTGCAGTGCGTAACCGAACACGTCGATGACCGCCGCAGGCAAATTGCCCAGATCTCGCTTGGCACTGCCCATCCAGTGAACGGGCCTGATCGGGCGTTCAGCCATTGCTGGATTATATCCAAAAAGATATAGATGGACGGGGGATTACCCGCTGCCGGCAAAGTGCTGCTGCCGCCACGCCTCATAAACCACGACTGCCACCGCATTGGAAAGATTCAGGCTCCGGTTCCCCGGCGCCATCGACAGTGTCAGCCGATGCGACTCCGGAAACGTTTCCAGCAAGGTCCCCAGTCCGCGCGTCTCCGACCCGAACACGAAGGCATCGCGCGCCGCATATTCCACGCGGTCGTAGCGCACGGCGCCTTTGGTGCTGAGCGCGAACAGGCGGTGCCCGGCGAGCGTCCGCAGGCAGGCGGCCCAGTCGTCATGCACGGCCACTGCCGCGAACTCGCGGTAGTCCATGCCCGCACGCTTCAGATTGCGCTCGGCGAGCGAAAAGCCGAGCGGGCGGACGAGGTGGAGGGAGCAGCCGGTGTTCGCTGCGAGCCTTACGATATTGCCCGTGTTGGGCGGAATTTCCGGCTCGACGAGGACGATGTGAAACATGCCGGCGAGTGTCGCATACCGCCCGCCGCGTCGCGCGGATCGGCGGCGGGCGGCGCCCCTTCGGGCGCCACGTCGAGCGTGCCGAACCAGCGGCCGTGTTCCAGCACGAACTGCATGCCGCCGGCGGCCAGCACCGCGCGCATGGCGTCATGCCCTGGCGCGGTGCTCGCGACGAGCCGCGTGAGGCCGCAGATGCGCGCGTAGCCGAGCGCCAGGCGCATGAGGCGGCTGGCCAGCCCGCAGCCGCGCCACGCGGGATGCACGCTGAACAGCAGGTCGCCGCAAGGCCGGCGGCCGCTGCGAAAGCGCTGGATCGAGAGCAGCGCGACGAGGGTGCGGTTGGGCGCGGTGATGCCGAGCAGCGTATGGCAGGTGAAATCGAGTTCGTGCATGTGCTGCGCGATCCAGGCGTCGTCCGTTTGGGGTTGGCCGAAGCGGAGCGTGCGGTCCTCCGGTGACAGTGCCCGGAAATGTCCGGTGATGCGCAGCGTGTCCTCCGGGCCGAGTGGCTCGGTGACGAGCCGCGCGGCGGGTGCGGCGTTCCATTCGGTGGGTTCCAGCAGGGGCAGCATCGTACTTCCTCCATCGTGCCGGCCGGTGCGCCGACGATGGCGGAAGTGTGGGCTGCGCGCGTGTCGGCGCCCATTACACCGACGGCTTAGGTCGGGCGGGTGGCCTATTCGGGCTTCGCGCCCGACTGTTTCACCGCCACGCTCCAGCGCTTGATCTCTTCGCGGATGAACTGCGCGAACTGCTCCGGGCTGGTCGCCGCGATTTCCACGCCCTGGCCGAGCAGGCGCTCGCGCACATCGGGTGCGGACAGCAGGCGCACGATGTCGGCGTTGAGCCTGGTGACGATGGGCTTCGGCGTGCCGGCGGGCACCACCACGCCCCACCAGCCGGTGCCGTTGAATTCCGGATAACCCTGCTCGGCGATGGAGGGCACGTCGGGCGCGGCCTTCGAGCGCGTCTTGCTGGTGACGGCCAGCGCGCGCAGGCGGCCGGCCTTCACCTGGCCTTCGACCGCGAGCTGGCTGCCGAAGGTGCAGCTCACCTGGCCCGCCATCACGTCGGTCAATGCAGGTGCGAGGCCCTTGTACGGAATATGGCTCATCTCGATGCCGGCCTGCGACTTGAACATTTCGCCCATCAGGTGTGCGGAGCCGCCGCTGCCCGTCGAGCCGTACGACAGCTGGCCCGGCTTCGCCTTCGCCAGCGCAACGAGTTCCTTCACGTTCTTCACCGGCACCTGCGAACCGCACACGAACAGGAAAGGGGCGGAACCGATTTGCGTTACCGGCGTGAAATCGCGGATCGGGTCGTAGGGGAGCTTCGGGTAGAGCGTGACGTTGACCGCGAAGGCCGTCGGCACGAGCAGCAGCGTGTAGCCGTCGGGATTCGCCCGGGCCACCAGTTCGGTGCCGATCAGCGTGCCGGCGCCGGGCCGGTTGTCCACCACCACCTGCTGGCCCCAGGCGTCCGTCAGCTTCTGGGCGACGAGGCGCGCGACGAAGTCGTTGATCGCGCCGGGGGTGTAGGGAACGATGAAGCGGGTGGAGCGGTTCGGGTAGTCCGTCGGCGTCGCTTTCGGCGTCTGCGCCGCGGCACTGGCGGACGCGCCCGCCAGCGCGCAGGCGAGCGATACAACCATTGTTTTGATTTTGGTCATGGCAAAACCTCCTCGGCCGGGGAGGCTATCACAGCAGCACCGCACGTTCACGGCGTGCGCGCCGCCACCCAGCCGATCACCCGCGCGGCGCCCGCGCGCTTCAGCATGCGCGCGAGTTCGTTCAAGGTCGCACCGGTCGTCACCACGTCGTCCACGACCGCCACGGTCCGGCCCGCGACGTTGGCATCGCAGACAAAGGCGTCGCGGATGCTCTGGGCGCGCTCGGCGTGCGCCATGTGCGTGAGCGAAGGCGTTTCGCGGACCCGCCGGCACGCGTGGGCCGCCAGGCGGTAGCCGTGGACGTGGCAGACGGTGCGCGCCAGCTCCACGGCCTGGTTGAAGCCGCGCTCGGCGAGCCGCCCGGGTGCCAGGGGAATCGGCACGACCAGGTCCGGCCGCTCGCGGGCCCGGGCTGCCAGCGCGCGGGCGAGGAAGCGGCCGGCCGCGTGGTTGCCGCCGTACTTGAACGCCTGCACGAGCGCATCGGCGGGCCACGCGTAGGCGAAGCCGGCGGACACCGCGTCGAAGCGCGGCGGATGCGCAAGGCAGCGCCCGCAGACCCCGCCGGTCGACGAGGGGGCCGCGCATTGCGGGCAGGCGGGCTCGGCAAGCGGCAATGCGGCGGCACAGGCGGCGCACACCGCGCCGTCGGCGGCGTGCGCCCGGCAC
>JBOIEQ010000186.1:0-7922 GCA_050741255.1 Burkholderiales bacterium
GCATAAGCCTGGCCGCGGCCATCCAGAACGTGAGGAAAAACAGTGGCGTCGCGGCGAGACCGTTCAGCAGTTCTTCCCGGCCCTGCACCGCCGCATGGCCGACGCGCTGGGCGATCACGTCGGCGAGTGCAGCCGTCGCAGCGGTCGTCCGGTTGTGCAGATCATCGCCTTCCGTCACCGCTTTGGCGGCGATCGGCAACAGGTCGATCGGTGACGTCAGCGCAGCCGCGAGCGTTTGCGCATAGAGGCCATCGCGCCGCTTGAGCCGGTCGAGGATCGCGCGGTCGCGGGTGCCGAAGCGCAGGTCCGGGCCGGCCAGCGTCCCGAGTGGCGCGAACACCGGCGGGACCGCCCCGCCCGAGTCTTCCATGACGATCAGCGTGGTGGACGGCGAGACCAGCGCGGCCAGCGGCGTGACGCAGCGGTGATCCTGCGTCGGCGACAGCCGTACCTCGCCGCCGCGCACGAGCGCTTCGGCTTCGGCGTCCGTCTGTGCCCAGCCTTCATAGAGACAGGCGAGCACCGCGGAGGACAGGATCGGGGCCGGTGGCTGGCGCGCGTCCGCCAGCGGCGGCCCGGCGTGCAGCAGCCAGCGGCCTTCCAGCGCCAGCAGCTTCGACGCGGGCGCGAGCTGGGTCCACTGCGGCCGCACCGCCAGCAGGGCTGCAAGACCGGAGGGCGTTTTTGTCATGCCATTCCGAACAGCCGTTTGAGCCGCGACCAGAGTGCGTTCCACAACAGCGCGCTCCCATCCAGTGGCACCGGTGCAGCGGGCGCAGCTTGCGCGGGCGCGGCGCCTGACGCGGCAACCACATCCGAGCCCAGCCGCGCCTGCAGGTTGGCGGCGAACTGGCGCGTGATGCCCGCCGCCAGCTCCCTGACGATGCCGGTGCGGCCGAACTGCGCCAGCGTGCCGGTCAGCGTGTAATCGATCGCGAGGTCCACGCGCGTGCCGCCGCCGGCCTCGTGCAGGCTGAAGGCGGCGCTGCCCTTCACGCGCGAGCCGGTGGCGCGGTCGGCGCCGCTGCCGGACAGCAGGCCGCGGTGGTCCGGTTCGTAAGTCACGTCGCCCTCGCCCGAAAACTTCGCGGCGACCGGGCCCAGCTTCACCGCCAGCGTGAAAGCGAGCGGGCGTGCGCCCGGCGCGCTCGTCAGCGACGCGCCCGGCAGGCAGGTCACCAGCATCGGGATGTCCTGGAATGCGGACCAGACCGCGGCGCGCGGGAACGGCAGTTCGAAGGACTGTTCAAGCTGCATGCACCGCTCCCTGCTTGCGCGCCGCCAGCACGCTGGCGATGGCCCGCACGATGCCGACGTAGCCGGTGCAGCGGCACAGGTTGCCCGCGAGCTCCTTGCGGATGCGCGCCTCGTCCGCATCGGGCAGGCGCAGCACGATGTCGCGTGCCGTGATCAGCATGCCCGGCGTGCAGTAGCCGCATTGCAGCGCGTGCTCGGCCGCGAACGCTTCCCGCAGCTGCGCCATTACCGCGTCGTCGTCGAAACCTTCGATCGTCCGCACGGACGCGCCGTCGCAGGCCACCGCGAAATTGATGCAGGACCGCGCCGGCGCGCCGTCCAGCCACACCGTGCAGGCCCCGCACACGCCGTGTTCGCAGCCGAGGTGCGTGCCCGTCAGGTGCAGCTGCTCGCGCAGGAAATCGGCGAGGTGCGTGCGCGGCTCCGCTTCCCCGGTGGCCGCCTTGCCGTTCACTTCCAGTTGCACGGGTTTCTTCATGGGCGCACCGCCGCGAGCTGGGAGGTCGCGCGCTGCAGCGCCGCGAAGTGAACCTGGCGTTCGTAGGGGTCGTCCGCGCCCGCCGCGTCCACCGCCGCCCGCGCCTGCGCCGGATCGAACTTGCGCGTCAGGAATTCCGCCTGCGCGATGACGTGCGGCGCGCCGTTGGTGGCGCCGATGACCGCGCGGGAAATGCCGCGGGCCTCGTCGGACAGCACGGCGGCGATCGCCTCGGCGAACTCGCCCGGCTTGCGGCAGAACTTGTAATACGACCAGCGGGCCCGTGCCGACAGCTTCGGAATGCGGATCGCGATGAGGATGTCGGCGGCGCCCAACTGCGTGTCGAAGGGGCCGGTCACGAAATCCTCGATGCCCACCTCGCGGCGGCCGTCCGGTCCCTCGATGATGACGACGGCCGACAGGAGGGTCAGCGCGCTCACCCAATCCGCGGCCGGATCGGCATGGCTCAGGCTGCCGCCGATCGTGCCGCGGTTTCTGACCGCGCGATAGGCAATGTCCTGCGCCACGCGGCGCATGAAGCCACCCGTCGCATCCGGAACGCGGCCGTCCTCGATCGCCGCGTGCGTGACGCAGGCGCCGAACAGCACGCTGTCGGCGGCGTCCGTCACTTCATTCAGCACGCGGATGCGCCGGATGTCGACCAGCCGCTCCGGCTGGGCCAGGCGCAGGTTGAGCGCCGGGCCGAGGGACTGGCCGCCGGCAACCACCTTCGCCATGTCGTCGCCATCGGCCAGCGCGCGGATCGCGGCCGGCACGTCGTCCGGGCGCACGTAGTCGAAGGGCGCGGGCTTCATGCCGCCTTGTCTTTCGCGGCCGCCGCCAGCGCGGCGAGGATCTTGCGCGGCGTCACCGGCGTCTCGGTGAACTCCACACCGAGCCCGGCCAGCGCATCGTTGATGCCGTTGATGATCGCGGCCGGCGGCGCGATGGCCCCGCCCTCGCCGATGCCCTTCTGGCCGAACTCGGTATAGGGCGACGGCGTTTCCATGTGCAGCACCCGCACGGCGGGCACTTCCGTCGCGCCGGGCAGCAGGTAGTCCGCGAGCGTCGAGGCCAGCGGCTGGCCCTCGGTGTCGTAGGGCATTTCCTCATACAGCGCGGTGCCGATGCCCTGCGCGGTCCCGCCGTAGATCTGGCCGTCCACCACCATCGGATTGATCAGCGTGCCGCCGTCCTCGACGATCACGTAGTCGAGCAGTTCGACGTGGCCGATCTCCGTGTCCACCGCCAGCGCGACGGCGTGGCAGGCGTAGCTGAAGGTGCCGGTGTCCACGCGCGCCTTGTAGCCCGCCACCGCTTCCAGCCCTTCCTTCATGCCGGGCGGCAGCTTCTGCGGTTGGCGGTGCAGGACATGCGCCACCTCGGCGAGCGTGACGCTCCGATCGCTGCCCAGCACGTGCACGCCGCCGTCGCGCAGTTGCAACTCCGCTGGCGGCACTTCCAGCACGTGCGCCGCGATGTCAGTCACGCGCCGCGCGATCTCCTTGCACGCCTCGGCCACCGCCCCGCCCGACATCACCATGCAGCGCGAGCCCCAGGTGCCCGTCGAGTACGGCGTCAGCGCGGTGTCGCCGTGGATCAGGCGCACGCAATCGGGATCGATGCCCAGCACTTCGTGCGCCACCTGCGCCAGCGTCGTCTCCAGACTTTGCCCGTGAGAATGCGCGCCGATGCGCAGCTCCAGCACACCGTCCGGCGACAGGCGCGCCGCGCATTGCTCGAGGCCGGGCACCATGGGGATGCCCCAGCCGTGATAGACCGACGTGCCGTGCGCGGCCTGCTCGCAGTACACCGCGAGGCCCACCCCGATCCGGCGGCCGTCCGCCTCGCCCTTCTTCTGGCGGGCGCGCCATTTCGGCAGGTCGAGCGCCTTCACCGCGCGCCGCACCGCTTCCGGGTAGTCGCCGGAATCGAAATGCTTCTTCGTGATGTTGTCGTACGGCATTTCCTGCGGCTGCACCAGGTTGGCGAGCCGCACCTCAAACGGTTCCCTGCCGGCTGCGCGGGCGACGGCATCGAGCGCGACTTCCAGCGCGAAGCACACGCCGGTGCGCGCCACGCCGCGATACGGCAGGATGCCCGGCTTGTTGGTCGCGACGGACCACGTGCGGCAGCGGTAGCGCTCCATCTTGTACGGGCCCGGCAGGATGGAGCCGACCTGCGCCGCTTCCAGGCACGCGGAGAAGGGATACAGCGAGTACGCACCGGAATCCACGCTCGCATCGCAGTCGATGGCGAGCAGCCGGCCGTCCTGGTCGGCGTAGAGCGTGAGGTCGTAATCGTGCTCGCGGCAGTTGGCATTGGCCGTGAGCTGCTCGCGGCGGTCTTCCAGCCAGCGCACCGGCCGGCGCAGATGCCGCGCGAGCCAGCCGAGGCAGACCTCTTCCGGCAGCAGGATGCCCTTGTAGCCGAAGCCGCCGCCGACGTCGGGGGCGATGACGCGCACCGCGCCCTGGTCGATACTGAGGCATTCCGCGAGTCCGGCGCGCGTGATGTGTGGCATCTGCGCCGCGCTGTGCATCTCCAGTTGCCCGAGACGTTCGTTCCACTCGCACAGCACGCCGCGCCCTTCGAGCGGCGACATCGCCTGGCGCGCGGTGCGCACGTGGCGCCGCACCTTGATCGCCGCGGCTTTGCCGACAACCGCGAGGTCGTCGTCCACCAGCGTTTCGAGGAACAGGTTGTCGCCCCATTCCTCGTGCACCAGCGCCGGGGGCGCGGTGCGCGCCGCCGTCATGTCCACGACCGCCGGCAGGTCCTCGTAGTCGACCATGACCTGCGCGGCGAGGTCCTCGGCTTCCGCGCGCGTCGCGGCGGCGCACATCGCCACCGCTTCACCGACGTGCCGGACCTTGTCCACCGCGAGCGGCCACAGGTCGGATGGCTTGAAGCCCGGGAGGGCGGACACCGCGCGGATCGCCCTGACGCCGGCGAGATCCCGCATGAAGAAGACGCGGTCTTCGCAGCCTTCCGGCTTCTGCAACCCGCTGATGCGCGCGTGCGCGACGGGCGAACGCACGAAGGCGACTTCCAGCATGCCGGGCCGGCGGATGTCGCCGACGAACTCGCCGCGTCCGGTCAGGAAGCGCGCGTCTTCCTTGCGCCGCAGCGACGCACCGACCCCCTTGGCCGATCCGCGTGCCATGTCTAGGCGCGCCTGACCATGGGTATCCCCCCCTGCCCGAGGAGGGGTGCCGGCAGCCGCGGGCGGGGTGGTGGGAGCGAAGCGTGCATGTCTAACCACCCCGTCTGCTTCGCATCCACCCCTCCTTGGGAAGGAGGGGAATCAACAGAAAAAATCATCTCGGTAGCGGCTCTAGGCCGCCAGCGCGACGGGCAGGATGGATGCGTCGGCGTCGTAGCGCACGCCCGCGCGCAGGCAGTACGCCGGGGTCAGCATGCGGTCCGCGACGAGCGGCGTGCCCTCGTTGTCCTTCAGCACCCAGCGGCCGCGGTCGTCGTTCAGCACTGTGACGTCGGCCTCCCGACCCGCTTCGAGTGTGCCGACGACGTCGCCCATGCCGGCCATCGCCGCGCTGTTGCACGTCGCCATCGCCACGACATGGTCGAGCGGGAGGCCGAGCGCGAGCATCGCGGTCATGCCGGACACCAGAGAGAAGCGCGTCGCTCCCGCGAACATGTGGTCCTCGTCCGGGTGTTTGTCCGGCGTGCCGGCAGGTTTGGGCACGGTCGTGTTGTAGCCGTGCATGTCCGCGCCGAGGGTGTCCGGCATGATCCCCGCGTCGAGCGCGATGCGCGCCATCTTGAAACTGAAGTGCGAACCGTGGCCGACGTCCACCTTGGCGCCGTTCGCGATCGCCTCGCGGGCGATCGCGTTCACCTTGCCGTCGCGGTTCACGAAACTGCCGGGGTGGCGCGAAAACGGATGCGCGATGATGTCGCCGGGTTTCAGCAGCGCGGCCACCTCGGCGAACACGCTGTCCGGGTCGATGATATGCGTGGGCTTCTCGGGCGAGGGCCAGAGCTGGCCGAAGTGGATGTACAGCGGCAACTTCGCCTGCTGGCCGATCTCCGCGGCGAGCTTCATGACCTCGACGCCCCAGCGCTCGAAACCGCCGATTTCCGCGTGCGTCTTGAAGCCCTTCACCAGGTCAGGGTTCTCGCGCGCGCAGCGCACGGTGGCTTCGACGTTCAGGCAGTCGGGTTTGTAGAGCGCCGGGTAGTAGTGCCCTTCCATCCCGCCGACGAGATAGGCGGAAAGGAAAGTCACCACCCGGCTCTTCTTGGGCTTCACCACGAATTCCCTGAACGCGGGCAGCGTCATGCACGACGGGCCGCCCTGGTCGATCAGCGTGGTGACACCCGAATGCACACCGCACATATCTGCCTCGAGGCCGAAACGTCCGGTGACGTACTGGAAGACGTGGGCGTGCGTGTCGACGAGCCCGGGCAGCACCAGCTTGCCCTTCGCGTCGAGGACCTTCGCGGCGTCGGCGGCGAGTCCTGCGCCCACGGCGGCGATGCGGCCGTCCTTGATGGCGACGTCCAGCTCGCCGTTCAGCTTCTGCGCGGGATCGATCACCCGCCCGCCGCGGATCAACAGGTCATAGCGCATGGCGTTTCACTCCTAGACCGTCATACCGGCGAAGGCCGGTATCCATTGAACTCAAGTCCTGACCAGGTTGAAGGACTTGAAAGCACGCATTCCAACCTTCTCCCATCACGAAACCTTGGCTGCCGGCACGGCCGCATCGGCTCTATCCTCCGCCAGCGACAGTTTATGCAGCGTGATATGGCGGATCTCCGCCTTGCTCGACTCGATGTGGGCGCGCAGGAACAGCGAGGCATCGCTCTCCTTGCGCGCGAGGATGGCGCGCAGCAGCTTGCCGTGCTCTTCGTAGGCCGTCGCCAGCCGCGGCGACGCCAGGAAGTCGAGGCGCCGGATGATGCGGATGCGCTCGGAGAGGTCGGTATGGATGCGCAGCGCCTCGGCGTTGCCCGAGGCGGCCACGATGGACGCGTGGAACTCCTCGTCGAGACGCGCGACGGCGGCGCCGTCCGTCAGCCGGTCCGCCACCGGCACCAGCCAGGTTTTCTTCAGCGCGGTCAGGTCAGGAAAAGGATCGGCCTTGCAAATGCGCCGGATCGCCAGCAGTTCCAGCGACACGCGCACGTCGTAAAGATCCTCGAAGTGCTTGAAATCCAGCGGCCGCACCATCCAGCCCCCGTGGCCTTCGAGCTTCACGACGTAACCCTCGCGCACCAGCATGTAGAGCGCCACGCGGAGCGGCGTGCGGGAGACCCCGAGGCGCGCCGTGAGATCGCTCTCGGCGTAACGCTCGCCCGGACGCATGCGGAAGTCGGACAGGTCCTGCTTCAACCGCTCGTAAACGGTCTCGACCAGATTGGGGCGGGGTTGCATGCGGGGCGGCTCGTGCGGAATGTGGATTCCGAAGTGTATTCAATTCGGAATCCAACGACAACCACTCATCGCATTCCTGTGCCATAGGTCGTGTGTATCGTGAGACATCATAGGATGGCTGGACTATGATGAGGTCGCATGCGCAAACTCCAAATATTCAAAGTACAAGCGTGACTGCCCCTTCCACGTCATCTCGGCGTTCTGAGCCTTTCGTGCGATCAGTTCATTCCGCCTTGACTGCCACAGCGTTGGCGGTCGCGATGCCAGCAATGGCCGCGTCGACATTTGTCGATCCCAGGTTACCCAACGAACAGGAACTCGCCGACGCCACCCGCGCGCTGCACGCATTTTTGCCGACCAGCCCGGGCACGTACCGCGTGATCGAAATCGGGCACTACGAATATCGGCCAGGAAAATATGTAGTGTTTTCGGCACCCTTCAGCGAAGCAGCCGATCCGCTATCGAGAACAAAGCGGGTGACCTGTTCAAACCAGGGGCAAACATGGAATTGTCGCGGGCCTTCGACGTTCGTCAACATTCACGGCAGTAGTTTTCTGGCACCGGAGAACATCGACGATAAAACCATAATGGAAATTGTCGACTATACGAATTCGCCATGCCTGTCCGAGCAGGTAGGCAAGCTGACATCAGCAAGACCGTTTACAGCATCGAGACAAATAACCGCATTGAGCAAGGTTGCCGAGGAATACAGGATTTCACTCGGCACATCATCGTCAGTCAGTATCGTGACTGCAGTGTCACGACCGGAGCCATGGAGTACGG
>JBOIEQ010000187.1:0-7916 GCA_050741255.1 Burkholderiales bacterium
AATGTAGCAACTAATGACAAGGGTTGCGCTCGTTGCGGGACTTAACCCAACATCTCACGACACGAGCTGACGACAGCCATGCAGCACCTGTGTCCAGATTCCCTTTCGGGCACCCTCACATCTCTGCGAGGTTCCTGGCATGTCAAGGGTAGGTAAGGTTTTTCGCGTTGCATCGAATTAATCCACATAATCCACCGCTTGTGCGGGTCCCCGTCAATTCCTTTGAGTTTTAACCTTGCGGCCGTACTCCCCAGGCGGTCAACTTCACGCGTTAGCTTCGTTACTAAGAGATTTAACTCTCCCAACAACCAGTTGACATAGTTTAGGGCGTGGACTACCAGGGTATCTAATCCTGTTTGCTCCCCACGCTTTCGTGCATGAGCGTCAGTGTTAGCCCAGGGGGCTGCCTTCGCCATCGGTGTTCCTCCTGATCTCTACGCATTTCACTGCTACACCAGGAATTCCACCCCCCTCTGCCACACTCTAGTCTTCCAGTTTCAAACGTAGTTCCCAGGTTAAGCCCGGGGATTTCACGTCTGACTTAAAAAACCACCTGCGCACGCTTTACGCCCAGTAATTCCGATTAACGCTCGCACCCTACGTATTACCGCGGCTGCTGGCACGTAGTTAGCCGGTGCTTATTCTTCCGGTACCGTCATCCACCCGCGATATTCACGCGTGCGATTTCGTCCCGGACTAAAGAGCTTTACAACCCGAAGGCCTTCTTCACTCACGCGGCATGGCTGGATCAGGCTTGCGCCCATTGTCCAAAATTCCCCACTGCTGCCTCCCGTAGGAGTCTGGACCGTGTCTCAGTTCCAGTGTGGCTGATCGTCCTCTCAGACCAGCTACGGATCGTCGCCTTGGTGGGCTTTTACCCCACCAACTAGCTAATCCGGCATCGGCCGCTCCAGTCGCGCAAGGTCCTTGCGGATCCCCTGCTTTCACCCTCAGGTCTCATGCGGTATTAGCCAGTCTTTCGACTGGTTATCCCCCACGACTGGGCACGTTCCGATGCATTACTCACCCGTTCGCCACTCTACTTGCGGAGTTGCCCCCGCTTTCGCGTTCGACTTGCATGTGTAAGGCATGCCGCCAGCGTTCAATCTGAGCCAGGATCAAACTCTTCAGTTTAATCCTTCGTTTAATGCAAAGTTACTTCAGCTCAAACGGAATCAACACCCCGCTCGATCTCACGTCTCCAGATGAAACACTGGAGCCATGCGACCGGTCAGGGCCTGACTTAAAACATTTCCGTGTGAGCACTTGTGTCTGTGACACCCCGGCATCCTCCAGGCCGAAACCCGGATTTCGCGCGAGGCACCCTGCACCCCAAGCACCCACACCTATCGGCTGTAATTTTTTAAAGAACGGTCGCGATCAACAGGAAGAAGACCGCGAAAAGCCGGCCATTATACGGCCACGAACAGGAGAGTCAAGACTTTTTGGCCGATATTTCCCTTTACGGGACGGCCATTTACGGCCGGCAAGGGTTTACCCACGCTATTCCACGATGACCCGGGCGAATTTTCGCTTGCCGACCTGCAAAACCACCGTTTCCCCACGCTTGAAAGTCAGCGTTTTATCGCTGATTTTCTCGCCGTCCCGCTTGACCCCGCCTTGTTCGATCATGCGGATGGCTTCGGAGGTGCTGGCGGTGAGGCCCGCGGCCTTAAGCACCTGCGGCAACGCGATTGCAGCGCCGCCTGCCGGCACGCGCACCTCCGGGATGTCGTCCGGAATCTCGCCCTGGCGGAAACGCGCATCGAAATCCGCCAGCGCGCGCACCGCCGCCTCCTGCGAATGAAAGCGCGCGACGATTTCCTGCGCGAACCCGACCTTGATGTCGCGCGGATTGCGCCCGCCCTCGACGTCACGCCGCCAGCCGCGAATCGTCTCCAGCGACGCGAACGACAACAGTTCGATGTAGCGCCACATCAACGTGTCGGACACCGACATCAGCTTGCCGAACATGTCGTTCGGCGCATCGGTGATGCCGACGGTGTTGCCGAGCGACTTCGACATCTTGTCGCCGCCGTTGATGCCTTCGAGCAAGGGCATCGTGAGGATGCACTGCGGGCGCTGCCCGTAGTCCTTCTGCAGCTCGCGCCCGACCAGCAGGTTGAATTTCTGGTCGGTGCCGCCGAGCTCAAGGTCCGCTTTGAGTGCGACCGAGTCGTAACCCTGCACCAGCGGGTATAGAAACTCGTGAATCGCGATCGGCTGCCCGCCGCGGTAGCGTTTCGAAAAATCGTCCCGTTCGAGCATGCGCGCGACGTTGTATTTGGCGGCGAGGCGCACCAGGTCCGCCGCGCCCATTTTGTCCATCCACGTGGAATTGAACGCGACTTCGGTTTTCTCGCGATTGAGAATCTTGAACACCTGCGCCGAATAGGTTTCGGCGTTGCGGGCGACGTCCTCGCGCGTCAGCGCCGGCCGGGTGGCATTCTTGCCGGTGGGATCCCCGATCAGTCCTGTGAAGTCGCCGATGAGGAAGATCACGTGATGCCCGAGGTCCTGCAGTTGCCGCATCTTGTTGAGCAGCACTGTGTGGCCGAGATGGAGATCCGGCGCGGTCGGGTCGAACCCCGCCTTCACGCGCAGCGGCTGGCCGGTCTTCAGGCGCTCGACGAGCTCCTGCTCGACCAGCAGCTCTTCGCTGCCGCGGCGGATGATTTCGAGGGTGTCCTGGTTTGGAGGCATGGGATTCGTTTTGGTGGACGGCGGGCCCGCTTGCCGCGGTCGAGGTTTCTGCTAAAGTGCGACCGCGTAACCGGAAAAAACCCCGGCAAATCAAATGAAAAGTGATTTTACCGCAACGGATGGCTGAGGTTCCTGACGTGACTGCCGAACGACGCTGGCCCTGGTGGCTGGCCGGCCTCGCCGGCTGCGGCTTTGGCGCGGTGGCGGCGTTTGCCGTGGCGCCCGCCTCCATCAACGAGACGGTTGAGGTGCGTGTCGTGGTGGAACCGCTGGCCCTGCCCGCGGGGGAAGTGCCTGCCGCCAGCCTTCTGCCGTACGTGCGCGAAGAGCGCATTCAGCGCGGCGACACGATCGCCGCGCTGCTCTCGCGGTTGCAGGTAAACGATCCGGAAGCCGTGCTCGCAGCGCGCTCGGCCCGCGAAGCGAAAGCGGTGCGCAACCTGGTGCCCGGACGACTCGTTCGCGCGACCACCGGGCCGGATGGCCGCCTCGTGGCGCTGCGCTACCTGAACGGCGCCGAATTGTTCATGCTCGACCGCACTGAGCGCGGCATCGAGTTGAAGGAAGTGCCGGCCCAGCTCGAAACCCGTGTCGAGCTACGATCGGCCGAAATTCGGAGTTCACTGTTCGCGGCCACCGACAGCGTGAACCTGCCCGACGCGGTCGCCATCCAGCTCGCCGATATCTTCTCCGGCGACGTCGACTTCCACAAGGACATCCGCAAAGGCGACCGTTTCAGCGTGATCTACGAAACGCTGGTACACAACGGAGAAGCCGTGCGGACCGGCCGCATCCTGGCCGCCGAGTTCATCAACCAGGGCAAGACCTTCCAGGCCGTCCAGTTCCAACATGCCGACGGCCAATGGGGGTACTACGGCTTCGACGGCAAGAGCCTGCGCAAGGCTTTTCTGCGTTCGCCGCTGGAGTTTTCCCGCGTCACTTCCGGCTTCTCGATGCGCTTTCACCCCGTACTGCAACAGTGGCGCGCCCACAAGGGTATCGACTACGGCGCGCCGACAGGCACCAAGGTTCGTGCGACGGGCGACGGCGTCGTGGAGATCGCCGGGCGACAGGGCGGCTACGGCAATGTCGTCGTGCTACGCCATCAGGGAAAATTCACCACTTGGTACGGCCACCTCGCGGGCTTCGGCAAAGGGATCACCAAGGGCCGGCGCGTCTCCCAGGGCGAAACCATCGGCTTCGTCGGCATGACGGGCATGGCCACCGGCCCGCACCTGCACTATGAATTCCGCATCAACGACGTGCACCAGAATCCGCTGCGCATGGCGCTGCCGGAAGCGCCGCCCATCGCACCCCACCAGAAACGCGAGTTCGACCAGCGGGTGCAGCCGCTCGCGGAGCGGATGGCCTCGATCCGGGGCCTCACCGTCGCCGCGCTCGACTGAGCGTCCGTCCACCCATGCCCGCGCTGTTCGTCGGGCTCATGTCGGGCACCAGCCTCGACGGCATCGACGCCGTGCTCGCCGACGGCTCGGAACCCATACCGCGGGTGCTCGCGGCCGATCATGCCCCTTTCGATGCGGACCTGCGCGCGCAACTGGTCGAACTGCACGCGCCCGCTGCCGGCGAACTGCACCGCGCCGAACTCGCCGCGATCACGCTGGCGCGCGCCTATGCGGACAGCGTCGCGCGCACGCTCGCCTGCGCGGGCGTCGAGCCTCGGGCGGTACGGGCGATCGGCTGCCATGGGCAGACCATCCGCCACCGGCCCGCGGACGGCTACACAGTGCAGCTCGTCAATGGCGCGTGGCTCGCCGAACTGACGGGCATCACCACCGTGTGCGACTTCCGCAGCCGCGATCTCGCGGCCGGCGGCCAGGGCGCACCGCTGGTGCCGGCATTTCACGCTCAAGTGTTCCGGTCACGCGATGAGCCGCGTGCGGTCGTGAACGTCGGCGGCATCGCGAACGTCACCAGCCTGGCCCTGGATGGCGCGGTCAGCGGCTTCGACTGCGGCCCCGGCAACGCATTGATGGATGGCTGGATCGCGGCGCAACGCACCGAGCCTTACGACCGCGACGGCGCCTGGGCCGCCTCCGGCCGCGTGCTGCCCGTCCTGCTCGAACGCCTGCGAGCACATCCGTTCTTCGCCGCACCCCCGCCGAAGAGCGCCGGCCGCGAACAGTTCAATCTCGAATGGGTGCGCAGCTTGCTGGCCGGGGACGAACGCCCGCAGGATGTGCAAGCCACGCTGCTGGAGTTGACGGTGCACGGCATCGCGGACGCGATCGCGACCCAGGGGCCGCGCGGGTGCTCAGTCTGGCTGTGTGGCGGCGGCGCCCGCAATACTGCGCTGGTATCCCGCCTCGCGAAAGTGCTGGCCCCACAACGTGTCGCGACGACCGCGGCGCTCGGCGTCGCGCCGGAGCACGTGGAAGCGCTGGCGTTCGCCTGGCTCGCCCAGCGCACGCTGGCTGGTGAAGCCGGCAACATTCCCGCCGTGACCGGCGCGCGCGGGCCTCGGGTGCTGGGGGCGATTTACCCTGCCTGACGAGACAGTCCCGGACGTAAAAAAAGGACGCCAAGGGCGTCCTTTTTTATGCGGCAAGGAAGATCAGGCGGAGAAGGAAGAACCGCAGCCGCAGGTGCTTATCGCGTTCGCGGAAAAGAAAAGGGGGCCTCAGCCCCCTTGCACCCCCGAATAATGCGACTCGCGGTTACGCGGAAAATGAAGAACCGCAGCCGCAAGTACTCGTCGCGTTCGGGTTTTTGATCACGAACTGCTCGCCCTCGACGTTCGTCTGGTAATCGATCTCGGCGCCCATCAGGTACTGCAGGCTCATCGGGTCGATCAGCAGCTTGACGCCGTTCTTTTCCATCGTGGTGTCGTCGTCGTTCACGGCTTCGTCGAAGGTGAACCCGTACTGGAAGCCGGAGCAGCCGCCGCCGGTCACGAATACGCGCAGTTTCAGCGCCGTATTGCCTTCTTCGTCGATCAGTTGCTTCACCTTGCCTGCCGCGGCGTCGCTGAACACCAGGGGGGAGGGCATTTCGGTCATTGCGTTCATATCAGTCTCCAACCATTCGAGCTTATGGGCCCCAGTATGCGCCTATATGGGGGCGGGCGTCGCGCCCTCAACCCCCGGCCTACTTCAGGACTCCGCCGCCGCCGGCTTGAACGGCACGACTTTCTCGGTTTTCACCTCGCCGTCGTGCACCAACCGGCCCTGCACGACCGCGCCGAGGTGGATCTCCAGTTTCTTGTAATACACATCGCCGGTCACGTTCGCCTTGGGCTGGAGCTCGACATATTCGGCCGAATGCACCGGTCCCACCACGGTACCGTTGATCACCACGTGCGAGACGCGGATTTCACCCTCGATGCGCGCCTGTTCGGACAGCACCAGCGTGCCCGGCTTCTCCTCAAGGGCGAGCACGTTGCCGCGCACATGCCCGTCCACGCGCAATCCACCGCTAAAGGTGATGTTGCCCTCGATCGTGGTGCCGGCGCCGATCAGGCAATCGATGCGGTTCTGTGGCTTGCTGGGCTGCTTTTTCATGAACATGGCGAAGATTCCCTTCAAGAACAGTGTGATTCAGTGGTTCAAGAGACGTTGGCGTTATGCGTCAGGCGCGGCTCGGCCACGCCGTTTTCGAATACCCGCAACTGCATGCTTTTGACCGTTGCGCCCGGCTCCACGCGAAAACTGCCTTCCACGCGCTGGTAGAACCGGAAGTTGAGCCGGAACGACTTTTGGTCGGCGGCTTCCCCTTCCGCTGGGAGGGTCATGGTCGCACGCTTGCTATCCTGCTGCACATTGACGATAAATTGCAAGCGGCCCTGAAAATCCTTGGCCCGGGTGCCGGTCTGCATGATCAGCACCTGATAGCGGTATTCCCCCGACTGTCCGTCCTGCACCACCTCGAAGCGGTTCACCGTCACACCGCCCTCCTTGCCGCCGGAGGGCATCAGCGTCTGGAAAAACGCGAGGTCGTCTTTCAGCGTTGCGTTCTCGCCGCTCAGCGCCTTGACCTGCTTCTTCACGTCCTCGAAAGTCGCGCGCTCCATCTGCAACTGCCGCTCGCCGGCCGCCACCTGCCCGCGCAGCGTCTCGAGTTCCGCGCGCTGGCGCTCGAACTGATCCGTCAGCCGCGTCACCTCAGCGTCGGATTCGACATGGTCGAAGCCCGCAAAGCGGCGGCCGAAGTTGTAGGTGTAGCGCGCGAGCACGATGATCAGCACCGCCAGCATGACCCCCATCAGCACGCGCCAGTACCATGGCACCGCCGCCCGCACGGACATGCGCGGCGCATCGATGCCGAACAAACGCTTGAGGCGCCGCCAGAACGTCACGGCAGGAGCGCAATCGCCTCGAGTGCCGTCGTCTCCGGCAACCCGAACATCAGGTTCATGTTCTGCACCGCCTGGCCGGCGGCGCCCTTGACCAGATTGTCGATCACCGAGAGCACGACCACGATGTCCCGTCCCTGCGGACGATGCACCGCGATCCGGCACACGTTCGCGCCGCGCGTGCTGCGCGTGTCCGGGTGGCTGCCCGCGGGCAGCACGTCGACGAAGGGCTCGTCCCGATAGCGTTTCTCGAACAGGGCCTGCAGGTCGGCCGCCGGCGTGTCCGTCGTCAGCCGCGCATACAGCGTGGCGTGGATGCCGCGGATCATCGGCGTCAGGTGCGGCACGAACGTCAGCCCCACCGGTTTGCCGGCGGCCAGCGCCAGGCCCTGCGCGATCTCCGGTTGATGGCGATGGCCCGGCACGCCGTACGCCTTGAAGCTGTCCGCGGCCTCGGAGAAGAGGATGTTCGTCTCGGCCTTGCGGCCAGCGCCGCTGACGCCGGACTTGGTGTCCGCGATCAGATGCTCGAGATCGACGATGCCCGCCTCCACCAGCGGCAGAAAACCCAGCTGCGTCGCGGTCGGATAGCAGCCCGGATTGGCAAGGACACGCGCGGTCTTGATCGCGGTCCGGTTCACTTCCGGCAGTCCGTAAACCGCTTCGGCGACCAGTTCGGGGCAGGCGTGGGTCATGCCGTAGGTCTTCTCCCACACCGCCACGTCGCGGATGCGAAAGTCGGCGGCGATGTCGATGACCCGCACGCCGGCCTCCACCAGCGGGCGCGCTTCCTTCATCGCGATGCCGTTGGGTGTCGCGAAGAACACCACGTCGCAATGCGTGAGATCCGCCTCCGCGGGCGTCACGAAGGGCAGCGTCACGTGGCCGCGCAGGTTGGGGC
>JBOIEQ010000188.1:0-7884 GCA_050741255.1 Burkholderiales bacterium
GCGCCAGGCCGCCCGCCTGCGGCTGCGGCGCCGGTGCGCGGGCCACGGCCGCCGCGGCATTGTCCAGCGCGTCACGCAGGGTGTCCTGAAATTCGCGCGCGCTCGTGAACCGGTCTTCGCGCTTTTTGGACAGTGCCTTCGCCAACACGGCGTCGACGTCGGGCGTCAGGTTGGGGTTGATCTCAGAGGCGTTGCGCGGGGCTTCCGACAGCACCCGGTGCATCACGGTCGCCGTGGTGCCGGTGAAGGGCTTGACCCCGGTCAGCAGCTCATAGGTGATCACGCCCACCGCGTAGAGGTCGGCGAGGTGATCTGTCTCGGTGCCCATGAATTGCTCGGGCGCCATGTAGTAGGGCGTGCCCAGCACCTCGCCCAGCTTGGTGAGGTTGGAGGCCTCGATGTGGGCGATGCCGAAGTCCGACAGCTTGATGCGGCCGTCGTTGTTGATCAGGATGTTGGAGGGCTTGATGTCGCGGTGGATCACGCCCTCGCCGTGGCAGTAGCCGAGCGCGTCCAGCAACTGGCGGACGATCTCGCTGACTTCGCGCATGTCATAGGTCTGGCCTTGCGCGATGTGGTCGTACAGCGAGCGCCCGTGCACCAGCTCCATCACGATATAGGCGAAATCGCCGTCCTCGCCGAAGTCGTAGATGGCGACGATGCGCGGATGCACCAGCTTGCCCACCGCCTGCGCCTCGTGGCGGAAGCGCGCCAGCACGTGCGCGAGTTCGTTTTCGTCCAGCCGCGAGCGGTTGATCGCTTTGATCGCGACGTGGCGCTGGATGGCGGGATCGAAGCCGCGGTAGACCGCGCCCATGCCGCCCTTGCCGATCACGCCCTGGACCAGGTACTTGCCGATGGTGGTGGGGACGGACATCGCTCAGTCGCCCTTCGTCGGCGCCGGTGCGGCGGGTGCAATGTCGGCGGCAAGGTCCGCGGGGGCGGGCGGGGGCTCCAGCGGGAGCGTCACCGTGAAGCGGGTGCCGGTATCGGCGGTGGACTGCACGTCGATCTTGCCGCCATGCTCGGTGATGATCTTGTAGGAAATCGACAACCCGAGGCCGGTGCCCTGGCCCGGACCCTTGGTCGAGAAGAAGGGGTCGAAGATCTTGGGCAGCACGTCGGGCGGAATGCCCTTGCCGTTGTCCGCGATGTCCACCGCGACATGCAGCGGATCGACGACCCGGCTGGTGATCGTGATCGTGCCGTCGGGGCGCTCCATGGCCTGCGCCGCGTTCGTAATCAGGTTCAGGAACACCTGGTTGATCTGCGAAGGCGAGCAGACGATGGCGGGCAGCGTGTCGAATTCCTTGCGGATGGTGATCTTCTTCAGCAGGTGCCGCGCCAGCATCAGCGTGCTGTTCAGGCCCTCGTTCAGGTCGAAGGACTGGGTCTTGCTGCGGTCCAGCCGGCTGAAATCCTTCAGGTTCACCACCAGGTCCGAAATCTGGCCGATGCCGTAGAGGCCGTCGCCGACCAGCGCGGTCATTTCCGGCAGCACGCGCTGCGTCTTCAGCTGCTCCATGTGGCCCTGCGCGGTGGCGAACTGCGCCGACAGCTCCTGCTCGCTCGCCGTGCCCGACGCCAGCACCTGCATCAGCTTCTCGGTCTCGCTGATGGTCTGCGCGATCTCCGGCAGGCTGGTCTGCACCGTGCCGAGGCTGTTCTTGACGTAGGCGAGCGGGGTGTTGATCTCGTGCACCACGCCCGCCACCATCTGGCCGAGCGAGGACATCTTTTCCGACTGGATCAGCTGCGATTCCGATTCCTTCAGCTGCTTCAGCGTTTCCGACAGTTCGTGCGTGCGCTCCTCGACGCGGCGGTCGAGCACTCGGTAGCTGTGCATGAGGCGCTGGCCGAGGTAGCCGAGCAGGATGAGCAGCGCGCCGGCGAAGTAGATGAGGTAGACACGCCAGCGCTCCTTGTCCTCCAGCGTGGCTTCGAGCTCGCCGTTGAACGCGTTGGTCAGTGTGTCGACCCGCGGCCCGGCGGAGAGGAAGGACACCTTGCGGAACAACTCGTCCTCGGCCGTGCGCGCCTGGATGAGCGCGGTCGCGGCGGCTTCGGTGGCGTCGCCGCCGGCTTTGGCTTCTTTTTCGAAGGCCGCCCGGAGTTCGTCGCCGGGCGCGCTGAAAAAGCGCTGCGCGAGGTCGGCGATGTCTGCCCGGGCGGGCGGGTTGCTTTTGGCGTCTTTCCGGGGCGCTTCAACGGCCGCGGGGGCGGCCTTCAGGGCCTCGTCGAGCGCCGCCTTTGCCGCCGTGCTCAGCGCGCGGTACTGGTCGACGAGCTTGGCTTTCTCCGTGAGGGCAGCGGTGAGTTGCGGGACGCCCGCGGCGAGCGCGGGACTGCTCAGCTCCGCGGCGGCCGTCGTGAGCGCGCTCTGGGCCCGCGCGAGTTGCAGGCCGGTGATCTTGGCCGTGGGCGAGATCGCGCCCGGTTCCAGCCGCAGCCGCAGCACCTCGATGTCCCACTTGTTGTCGACGTCCTTGATTTCCCGCAGCGTGCCCAGCACGGCGTTCTGGCGTTTGAAGTCGACGGCTTCCGTCTTGAAGTAGAGGAAGCCGAGCGCACCGGCCAGCAACAGTACGCCGGCGACGATGAGAACGATGCGCAGGGTTTTCATGGGAGGACGATCGCCTATTCGCCGAGGTAGGCGCGGCGGACCTGCGGATCCGCCGCGAGGGCGCGCGAGGCGCCCGACAGGGTGATGCGGCCGCCTTCCATCACGTAGCCGCGTTGCGAAACCTCGAGAGCGAGCCGGGCGTTCTGCTCCACCAGCAGGAGCGTGACGCCTTCGCGCGCGATCGCGACGATCGTTTCGAAAATTTTCTGCACCATCAGTGGCGCGAGCCCCATGCTCGGTTCGTCGAGCAGCAGCAGGCGCGGTCTCCCCATCAAAGCGCGTGCAATTGCCAGCATCTGCTGCTCCCCTCCGGAGAGCGTGCCCGCCAGTTGGGCGCGGCGCTCGGCCAGGCGGGGAAACAGCGCAAACATGCGTTCGCGATCGGTACGCGCCGTTACCGGATCGCGGCGGCTGTACGCGCCCATCGTGAGGTTTTCATCCACGCTGAGCCGCGGAAACACGCCTCTTCCTTCGGGTACCAGCGCCATTCCCGCCTCGACCCGACGGTGCGGCGCCACTGCCGTTACGTCCTTTGTATTGTAGCGGACAGAGCCAGCGGCAGGTCGAAGTAATCCCGCCAAGGCCTTGAGTGTAGTGGTTTTTCCAGCGCCGTTGGCGCCGATCAGGGCCACCAGTTCCCCCGCTGCGACCTCGAAATCGATGCCCTTCACGGCGCGGATGCCGCCGTAAGCGACTTCCAGGCCGGAAACGGCGAGCAGGGGGGCGGTCATGCGGGGGCTGGAGCCGGTGAGCCGAGGTAGGCTTCGATCACCCGCGGATCCCGCCGCACCGCATCCGGCGGTCCTTCCGCGAGCTTGCGGCCGTAGTCCAGCACGCAGACGCGGTCGCACAGGCCCATCACGAGCTGCACGTCGTGTTCGATCAGGAGCAGCGTGACGCCGTCGGCGCGGATGCGTTCGAGGAGCGTGCGCAAGCCGCCTGTTTCCGCGGCGTTCATGCCGGCGGCCGGCTCGTCCAGCGCCAGCAGCTTGGGCTCGGTGGCCAGTGCGCGGGCGATCTCCAGCCGGCGCTGGTCGCCGTAGGGCAGGTTGCGGGCGAGCTGGCCGGCGCGCGGGGCCAGCCCCACGTAGTCGAGCAGCGCCAGCGCCCGGACCTGCGCGGCGGCCTCCTCGTGCCGCGTCGCCTGCGTGCGCAGGATCGCGCCAAGGATGCCGGCGTGCATGCGGACGTGACGGCCCACCATCACGTTGTCGAGCACGGACATGTTGCCGAACAGGCGGATGTTCTGGAAAGTGCGCGCGATGCCGGCCGCCGCGACGGCGTGCGGCGCGCCCCGCGGCAACGCGGCGCCGTCGAAGCGAAAGGCGCCGCCATCGGGGGTGTAGAGGCCGGAGAGCACGTTGAAAAACGTCGTCTTGCCGGCGCCGTTGGGTCCGATGAGGCCGTAGATCTCGCCGCGCGCGATCGTCAGCGTGACATCGCACAGCGCGTCGAGGCCGCCGAAGCTTTTTTTGACGGCCTGTGCTTCGAGGAGCGGTGCCGTCATGGGGTCTTGTCCGCGAGTTCGCGCTGGCGCAGGCGCGATGGCCACAGGCCCGCGGGGCGCAACAGCATCATCAGTACCAGCGCCAGGCCGAACAGCAGCATGCGCAGGTCGGAGGGCTCCACGAGGACGCGGCCGACCAGCGCCTGCTGCAGCGGGCCGACGTAGCGCAAGGCCTCCGGCAGCGCCGTCAGCAGGATCGCCCCCAGCACGACGCCCGACACATTGCCCATGCCGCCCAGCACCACCATGCACAGGATCATGATCGAGTCGAGCAGCGTGAAGCTCTCCGGACTGATGAAGCCCTGGAAGGCGGCGAACAGCGCGCCCGCCACGCCGCCGAAGGTGGCGCCCATGGCGAAGGCGGCGAGCTTCACGTTGCGCGTGTTGATGCCCATCGCTTTCGCCGCGACCTCGTCCTCGCGGATCGCGATCCACGCGCGGCCGAGACGCGAATCCTCCAGCCGGCGGGAAATGACGATGGACAAGCCCGCGCAGGCGAGGAACACGAAGTAGTAGCTGTGCACCGCCGGGAAGGTGAACGGCCCCAGCGTGTGGCTGACGGCGAGCGAGAAGTCGCCGATCTTCAGCGGGTCGATCAGCGTGATGCCCTGTGGCCCGTTGGTGATGTTGACCGGGCGGTTCAGGTTGTTGAGGAAGATGCGGATGATTTCGCCGAAGCCCAGCGTGACGATCGCCAGGTAGTCGCCGCGCAGCCGGAGCGTCGGCGCGCCCAGCAGCAGACCGAAGCCGGCCGCCACCAGCGCGGACAACGGCACCAGCACCCAGAACGGCCAGTGCAGGCCGAAGTGCGAAGAGGCGAGCAGCGCGTAGGTGTAGGCACCGACCGCGAAAAAGGCGACGTAACCCAGGTCGAGCAACCCGGCGTAGCCGACCACGATATTGAGGCCGATGGCGAGCAGTACGAACAGCAGGGCCACGTCGATCACGCGTACCCACGCGCGTCCGAGCAGCGCCTCGGTGGCGAAGGGCAGCGCGAGCAGGCAAGCCGCGAGCAGCAGCCAGCGGATCCAGGCAGGGATTTTCGTGAGCGCGTCGATCATGCCCTGAGGCTACGCCCGCTCGCCGCTCGGCTGTCCCATGAGCCCCGAGGGGCGCACGACGAGTACCGCCACCAGCACGATGAAGGCGAACACATCGCGATAATTGCTGCCGAACACGCCGCCGGTGAGGTCACCGATGTAGCCGGAGGCCATGCTTTCGATGATGCCGAGCAGCAGCCCGCCCAGTACCGCGCCGGGGATGTTGCCGATGCCGCCGAGCACAGCCGCGGTAAACGCTTTCAGGCCCAGCATGAAGCCCATGAAGTAGTGGCCGATGCCGTAGTAGAGCACCACCATCAGGCCCGCTACCGCGCCGAGCGCCGAGCCGAGCGCGAAGGTGATGGCGATCACGCGGTTTGCGTCGACGCCCATCAGTCCGGCGACTTCCGCGTTCTGTTCGGTGGCGCGCATCGCGGTGCCCAGCCGCGTGTGCTTGATGAACCACAGGAGCGCCGCCATCAGCCCGCAGGCCAGCACGAAAATCGCCAGCTGCACATCGGTGATGCTGGCGCCGCCCAAGGCGTAGGACGTCGGCTGGAACAGTTCGGGAAACGACAGGTACTGCTTGCCCCAGATCAGCGCGGCCGAGTACTGGATCAGAATGGACACGCCGATCGCGGTGATCAGCGGCGCCAGCCGCGGCGCGTGGCGTAGCGGGCGGTAGGCGACGCGCTCGATGGTGAGGCCCAGTGCCGTGCACACCAGCATCGCTGCGGCGATGCCGGCAAGCAGCGCGATCGGTGCGGGCACAACGCCCGCCAGGCCCAGGCAGACCGACAGCGCGGTCAGCGCGCCGATCATCACCACGTCGCCGTGCGCGAAGTTGATCAGCCCCAGGATGCCATAGACCATGGTGTAGCCGAGCGCGACCAGCGCGTAGACGCTGCCCAGCACGAGGCCGTTGATCAGTTGCTGGAGGAAAGTGTCGAGCATCGCTTCACGCAGCGCAAAAAAAACGGCACCGCGAACGGTGCCGTTTTCCGTGCCGCAAGGACCAGGGCTGCGATCGTCGGCGAATTACTTCTTCGCGTCCGGCGCGGCAGGGGCCGGAGCCGGAGCAGCAGCGGCGGCTTCGGCCGGCTTGGCGTCGCCGCCGGAGATGACGGTCTGCAGCGGTTCCCAGTTGCCGCCCTTCACCACGTAGATGGTGATCGGGCCGTTCTTCAGGTCGCCCTTGTCGTCGAAGGCGATCGGGCCGATGACGCCGTTCAACTGCGTCTTGCCGACTTCCGGCAGGAACTTGGCCGGGTCGGTGGAGCCGGCGCGCTTCATCGCATCGACGAACACGAACACCGCGTCGTAGCCCATCGGCGCGAACAGTTCGACATCGACGTTGAATTTTTTCTTGAATTTCTCCACGAATTCCTTGCCGCCGGGCATCTGGTCACGCGGCAGGCCGGGGATGGAAGCCATCGCGCCCTCGGCGGGGGCGCCCGCGAGCTTGATGAAGTTGGGCGTCTGCATGCCGTCGCCGCCCATGAATTTCGCCTTGATGCCCAGTTCCGACATCTGCTTCACCATCGGACCGGCTTGCGGGTCGATGCCACCGAACATGATGAGGTCGGGCTTCTTGCCCTTGATCTTGGTCAGGATCGCCTTGAAGTCGGTGTCTTTGTCGGTGGTGTGCTCGCGCGCCACGATTTTCGCGCCGCCGGCCTTGGCGGCCGCTTCGAAGGCGTCGGCGAGGCCCTGGCCGTAGGCCGTGGAGTCGTCGATGACTGCGATGCTCTTCGCCTTCAGCGTGTCGAGCGCGAATTTCGCCAGCGTCGGGCCCTGCTGGTCGTCGTTGGCGACAACGCGGAAGGTCGTCTTGAAGCCCTGCTGGGTGTACTTCGGATTGGTGGAGGAGGGTGAAATCTGCGGTACGCCGGCGTCCGAATAGATCTTCGAGGCCGGAATCGAGGCGCCGGAGTTGAAGTGGCCGACCACGCCGGCGACTTTCGCGTCCATCAGTTTCTGCGCCACGGTGGTGGCTTTGGTCGGGTTCGCTTCGTCGTCCTCGGACACGAGCTCGAGTTTTATTTTCTTGCCGCCGATCTCCAGCCCCTTGGCGTTGATGTCCTCGACCGCGAGCAGCACGCCGTTCTTGATGTCGTTGCCGATGTGCGCCTGCGGGCCGGTCAGCGGCGAGGCGGAGCCGATCTTGACGATGACTTCCTGCGGCGCGGCCGGCGCTTCGACTTTCTTGGCCGGGGCGGGCGCGTCCTTGCCGCAGCCCTGGAGGGCGAATACCAGCGCGGCGGCGATGAGGGAGGGGTGCAAGCGGTTCATGAGAGCTCCTGCGAAAAAAGTAGGGATCGGGGTGAGGACAAAGAGGGCGCCGGGAGGGCGGGAGGATGACGGAACAGCGGTGATGCCGGGTGACAACCGGGCTATTGTCGGGATTGCCCGTCCGCCTTGTCAATTTTCCGCGCGGCGGCGGGATCAGTGCGCACGGGTCACCATGTAATCCACCGCCGCCCTGACCTCTGCATCCGTCAGCCGGGCGTAGCCGCCTTTGGCCACCATGGCGGTGCCCGGTTTGCCGTTCAATCCCACCCGGTAGAGGGCTTCCACGCCCGGCTTCAGCCGCGGGGCCCATGCCGCCCGGTCGCCGAGCCGGGGGGCACCAGCCGTGCCGGCGTCGTGGCAGGTCGCGCAGGCCGCCCGGTAGGTCGCCTCTCCCGGGGTCGGGGGTGCCGCTGCGTGGGCGG
>JBOIEQ010000189.1:0-7673 GCA_050741255.1 Burkholderiales bacterium
TTGTCGGCCGACGCCGTCGTCGGCCGGCAAGGCGCCTGTTCGCGGGGTTATGCCGCCTGGGCCAGCGTGGGTGCGCTTTCATAGTCCAGCACTGCCGCCACGGCATGCACCACCGCGGCGATCCGCACGGCGGCCTGGATGGCTTCGGCCGACAGGCCGGCGTCCTTCAGCACCTTCTCGTGCGCGTCGATGCACATGCCGCAGCCGTTGATGGCGGAGACGGCGAGTGACCACAACTCGAAGTCGGCTTTGTCGACGCCGGGCTTGCCGATCACGTTCATGCGCAATTTGGCCGGCAGCGCGCGGTACTCCGGATTCGACGCGAGGTGCGTGAAGCGGTAGTAGATGTTGTTCATGCCCATGATCGCGCTAGCGGCCTTGGCGGCGGTCAGCGCCTCGGGCGACAGTTTGCCGCCGAATTCGGCGACGACGGCGGCTGCGACGTCCTGATTGCGCGACGCGATCGCCGTGGCCACGAAGGTGCCGGCTCGCTGCTGCTCGGTCAGCGCGGCTTCTTGCGCGAGCGAGGACAGGTTCAGCTTGAGGTCTTTCGCATACTCGGGAATGCGTTCCTTGAGGGTTTCGATGTTCATCGCGGGCTCCTGTGCGGAATGAAAACCCGGAACGGCGGGGCGCCGTTCCGGGGCGTTGGCGGGCGGCTGGACTCAGGCGGCTTTCAGGAAATCCTCGCCCTTGCTCCAGTTGCATGGGCAGAGTTCGTCCGTCTGCAGAGCGTCCAGCACGCGCAGCACTTCCTGCGGGTTGCGGCCGACCGACAGGTCCGTGACCATCGAGAAGCGGATGATGCCGTCCGGATCCACGATGAAGGTCGCGCGCTGGGCAACGCCTTCATTGCGGTCCAGCACGCCGAGCGCCGTGGTCAGTTCGCGCTTGATGTCCGCCAGCATCGGAAACGGCAGGTTCTTCAGGTCCGGATGGTTCTGCCGCCAGGCGAGGTGGACGAACTCGCTGTCCGTCGACACGCCGTAGAGCATCGCGTCGCGGTCCTTGAATTCACCGTTCAGCTTGCCGAACGCGGCGATTTCGGTCGGGCAGACAAAGGTAAAATCCTTGGGCCAGAAGAACAAGATTTTCCACTTGCCCGCGTTGTCGGTATCTGCAATATCCTTGAACGCGGTCTTGGGGTCGGTGGTGACCACCGATTTGAGGTTGAAAGCCGGGAAACGATCGCCTACGCTCAGCATGTTGGATGCTCCTGTCAGGGGTTACTTGGGAAATTCGACAGGGCGAATGATGCAGGCGGCGCCGACGGGGGTCCAACCCGATGTTCCGGTCACAGTCATCGGTTATTCCGATTGAAAACAGGATGAACAGCGCACTTCCCACACTGCGGCAGTTGAAGCACCTCGTGGCGCTCGCGGAGCATCGGCATTTCGGCCGCGCCGCGCAGGCCAGCTTCGTCACGCAGTCGGCCTTCTCCAGCAGCATCCAGGATCTGGAGGCGGCGCTCGCCGCGCAACTGGTGGACCGCAGCAAGCGCAGCGTGGTGTTCACGCCCCTGGGCCTTGAGGTCGTCGAGCGCGCGCGCGGCGTGCTGCGCGACGCCCGGGAATTGACCGCGCTGGCGCAGTCGGCGCGCGAGCCGCTCACGGGGACGCTGCGGCTGGGCGTCATCCCCACGATCAGCCCCTTCCTGCTGCCGCGCGTGCTGCCCGCATTGCGCAAGGCGCATCCGAAGTTGAAGCTCTACCTGACGGAAGACCAGACCGCGCGGCTGGTGGAGGGGCTCGCGAACGGGCGCCTGGACGTCCTGCTGGTGGCGCTGCCGTGCAGCTGCGGCTCGGCCGACACCTTGATCCTGGCGCGCGACGACTTCAGCGTGGCGCTGCCGAAGGACCATGCGCTGACCAAACTGAAAACCGTGCCACCCGAGACGCTGCGCGGCGAGCAACTCCTGCTGCTGCAGGACGGGCACTGCCTGCGGGACCAGGCGCTGTCGGCCTGCGGCATGACCGACCCGGAGCGCACGCAGGCGTTCGAGGGCACCAGCCTGCAGACCCTCACGCAGATGGTGGCCAATGGCCTGGGCGTCACGCTGGTCCCGCGGATGGCGCTGGAGGCGGGTATCCTGCGTGGCACTAACGTGGTGACGCGCCCGCTGGCGGGAGGCGCCGCGCGCGAGATTGGCCTCGCATGGCGCCGGGGCACGGGACGCAAGGAAGAATTCATGCTGCTGGGCGCCACGCTGAAGCGCCTGATGGCGGAGGCGCATGCCAAAGCCGGCGGCAAAAAATGAAACTTGCCGTGATGCCCGGGGTCTTTCACTGCAGGACATCTGAAGGGATAGCCATGAAGAACGTCATCGCCGGCCTGCTGATCCTGTTGGGAGGAATCGCCATGAATGCTGCTGCAACGACCGCAGCCTGTCCGCCGCTGCTCAGCCACAGCTACGTGCCGCTGGAAGGCGGTGCGCCCAGGTCCTTGTGCGAGTACACCGGCCGCGTGATCCTCGTCGTCAACACCGCGAGCCAGTGTGGCTTCACGCCGCAATATGAAGGCCTCGAAGCGCTGTATAAAAAGTTCAAGGGCAAGGGGCTGGTGGTGGTCGGCTTTCCGGCGAACGATTTCGGGGCGCAGGAATCCGGCAGCAACAAGGAGATCGCACAGTTCTGCCAGGCCAACTTCGGGGTGACTTTCCCCATGGCGGAGAAAACAACCGTGGCGGGCAAGGCCGCAAGCCCCTTGTATGTTGCGCTGGCATCGGCGGGCGGTGGCGCGCCGCGCTGGAACTTCCACAAATACCTGATCGACCGCAGCGGGCAGAAGGTCGCGGGCTTCGAGAGTTCGGTCGCACCAAACGACTCGCGGCTTACGCGCCAGATCGAACGTTTGCTGGCAGAGCCCGTGGCCGCGCGCTGATCCATGAGCGTCAAACCCCTCAAGATCGGCATCTCGGCGCGGATCTATCATCCCAACCCGGAAGGCAAGGGCTTGCTGACGCGCACGCTGCAGTACCTCGAGCAGTCGGTGGCCCACTGGGTCATGTCGCGCGACGTGCTGGTGTTCATGGTGCCCTCGGTGGACAAGGACGGCCTGATCCACCGCAGCAACATCCGGCTGACCGACTACGTCAAGCACCTCGACGGCCTCGTGCTGCAGGGTGGGGCCGACGTGGCGCCCGAAACCTACGGCGAGGAGGCGACCAAGCCGGACTGGAAGGGCGATCGCGTCCGTGATGTGTACGAGATGGAACTCGTGCACGAATTCATGGAAGCGAGGAAACCGGTGCTCGGCATCTGCCGCGGCGCGCAGCTCATCAACGTCGTGTTCGGCGGCACCCTCTACCAGGATCTCAAGACCGATCACCCGGAAGCCATCGATCACCACAACGAGCAGTCGTACGAAAAAACGTTTCACGACATCACGATCGAACCGGAAACGGGACTCTCTCGCCTCTATCCGGAGACCCGCACCGCCCGCGTGAACTCCATTCACCACCAGGGCGTGAAAACACTGGGCAAGGAACTCACGGTGGAAGCATGGTCGGTGCCGGACAAGGTTGCGGAGGCGGTACGCTGGAACGGCCGCAGCTACGTGCTGGGCGTGCAGTGGCATCCCGAGTTCCATCGTCCGGCCGACGACAAGGTTCTCGATCCGACCCCCATCCTCGACGAGTTCCTGACGGCCGTGCGCAAGCAGGCCTGATACCGGCTGCATTCCGACCGCCGGCCGGCGCCATGCTGAATACCAAAATACCCGACCGCCTCGCGCGCGCCGCCCGCGCCTTCGACGCCGCGCGGCACGTGGCGTTCCGGATCGGTGAGCGTCCGGTGGGCTGGGTGCGACGGGACTGGTTGTCGCACCTCGAGCCCTGGCAGCGCTGGTTCATCCGGGATGACCACACGCTGGCACTCGCCGCGGCACTCTCCACCCTGAATGCCCGTACGGCGTTTCTCGCGGAAGTGGCCGAGGGGCTCGCGCGGATTGGTGTGGTTAACGGCTGGCGCGACGAGCGCTACGCGATCGTCGAAGCCTGGGGGCAGCCGGTGCTGTCCCATATCGAGCGGGCTGCGGCGCGTTTCTTCGGCGTGACCACGTTTGCCGCGCACGCAAACGGCGTCACGCGTGGCAAGGGCGGCCCCCGCATGTGGATCGCGCGCCGCAGTCCCACGAAACCGATCGATCCCGGCCTGCTCGACAACCTCGTGGGCGGCGGCATGTCGGCCGAGGCCGATCCGCTGGAGACGCTGGTGCGCGAAGCCGGGGAGGAGGCCGGCATTCCACCGGCGCTGGCCAGCACCGCCGTCGCGCGCGGCACCATCGACATCCTGCGCGAAGTACCGGAAGGCGTGCAGCAGGAAACGCTGTTCGCATTCGACCTGGAGCTGCCGGCGGATTTCGTTCCGCACAACCAGGACGGCGAGGTCGCGGAGGTTCAGCTCATGGCGCTGGACGACGTCGCGCGGGTGATTGCCGCGCGCGGGATGACGCTGGACGCGAGTCTCGTGGCCGCGGGGTACTTGGAGCGAACGGACTGACTATCCGTGGTTCGCTGCCGCGGCGTGCTTGCGCCCGAGGATGTAGTGCGATCCCTCCGGCCCGAAGCTCTCGAAGTGCACGCATCCGGGTTCCATCGCGAAGGTGTCGCCGGCCCGGTAACGCTCGGGTTTGCCTTCCCGCGTCAGGATGAATTCCCCGGCGAGCACCAGACCGCGCACCGCGAAGGGATGCGTGTGCGGTTCGGCTTTGGCGTTCGGCGCACCGTCGCGGCGGGCGATGTCGTTGTAACCGTCGCCTTTCAGCGCGGCTTCGAAAGCTAGCGTGTCCATTGCAACTCCTCCCTTGCGTTGAGATCGATGGTAGCGGAGTCCGTGCCGGTCGGTGCAGGCGACACGGGAGTGAGACACGGCAGGGCTGCGGGTGTAATATTTCGTGAATACCATGTCCAGACAACGAGTTAAGACGAATTCTTCCGATACTTACGAGAGAGGCGATGCGCTAGCGTAATGGAAGTCCTGCTGAACGTACTGGCCGGAGTGGCCCTCCTGGTGTGGGGCACGCACCTCGTGCGTACCGGCATCCTGCGTGTCTACGGCGGCAATCTGCGCCAATTCCTCGTGCGCAGCGTTTCCAACCGCTTCACGGCCTTCGCCGCAGGCATGGGCGTGACGAGCCTGCTCCAGAGCAGTACCGCCACCGCCCTCATCACGACTTCCTTCGTCGGCGGCGGCCTCATCGCCACCGCCCCCGCGCTTGCCGTCATGCTGGGCGCGGACGTCGGCACCGCGCTGGTGGTGCAACTGCTCTCGCTCAAGCTGTCGTGGCTGTGGCCGCTGCTCGTCGTGGTGGGCGTTGCACTGACGCTTGGCCGCAAGGGCACCGTCGCCGGCCGCTATGGCCGCATCGTGGTCGGGCTGGGCCTCATCCTGCTCGCGCTCCAGCACATCGTCGCGGTGACCAAGCCGCTGGCGCAGACGCAGGGGCTGAAAGTGATCTTCGCCTCGCTGACCGGCGACGTGCTGCTCGACATCCTGATCGCGGCGGGACTGACGCTGCTGTGCTACTCGAGCCTGGCGGTGGTGCTGCTGACCGCGGCGTTCACGGCCACCGGCATGATTCCGCCGCAGGTCGCGCTCGGGCTGGTGCTAGGCGCCAACCTCGGCAGCGGCTGTCTCGCCATGCTGGCGACGACGGGCGCGGCGCCCGAGGCCCGGCGGGTGTCGCTCGGCAACCTGTTCTTCAAGCTGACCGGCTGCGCGCTGATGATCCCGCTGCTGCCGCTCGCCGGCGGGTGGCTCGCGCAGCTCGACCCGGCGCCGCAGCGGCAGATCGTGAACTTCCATCTTGCATTCAATGTGTGCATGGCGGTGCTCTTCATCGGTTTCACGCAGGTGGTCGCGCGGCTCACCGAGCGGCTGCTGCCGTCACTGCCGGTCAAGGAGTCGCCCGCGACACCGCGCTACCTCGATCCGGTGGCGCTGGAGACGCCGACGCTCGCCATCTCCTGCGCCGCCCGCGAAGCGCTGCGGCTGGGCGACATGATCGAGACCATGCTACGCGGCATCCTCGATGCGCTGAAGAACAACGATGCCAAGGCGCTCAGCGAGATCCATCGCATGGACGACGATGTCGACGACCTTTATACCTCGATCAAGCTGTACCTGACCCAGGTCAGCCGCGATGCGCTGGAAGAGAAGGAGTCGCGGCGCTGGGCCGACATCATTTCCTTCACCATCAACCTCGAGCACGTCGGCGACATTCTCGACAAGAACCTGCTCGAGATGGCGGAAAAGAAGATCAAGAAGCGCCTGCAGTTCTCCGCGCCCGGCCTCGAGGAAATCTGCGCCCTGCACGCGCGGGTGGTGTCCAATCTCCAGTTGTCACTCAACGTGTTCGTCAACGGCGACCTGAAGAGCGCGCAGCGCCTGCTGTCCGAGAAGGAGCAGGTGCGCGATCTCGAACGCGCCTACGCGGACAGTCACCTGCAAAGGCTCTCGGACAACACGCTGCAGAGTGTCGAGACCAGCGCCCTGCACCTCGACATCATCCGCGACCTGAAGCGGATCAATTCGCATATCTGCTCGGTCGCCTATCCGATCCTCGAGGAAGCGGGCGTGCTGGCGCCGAGCCGCCTGCGGGAAGTGCGGCGGCGCGCGCGTTCGACCGTCACGGCCAAGCCGGCGGCGGTGTCGCCGGCGGAGGGCGCAGAGAAAGCGTGAGCGCATCCGGCGATCCGCGCACCGGGCGGATCACGATGCCGCCTGACGCCCCGGCCCGCGCCGGCTGATTTTGGGCCTGTCCTTCAACGTCACCCTCGCGGTGCTGGCCGCGGCGCTGATGCACGCGGCGTGGAATGCGATCGTCAAATCGGGCGGCGACAAGCTGCTCGACACCACGGCGATGGCGGCGGGCGCGGGCGTGATCGCCGCGCTGTGCCTTCCATTCCTGCCGCTGCCGCACCGGGCGAGTTGGCCGTGGCTCGCCGCCTCCGTGGTGCTGCACGCGGGTTACTTCTGGGCGCTGATCTCCGCGTACCGGCACGGCGACCTGTCCACGGTCTATCCGCTGATGCGCGGACTCGCGCCACTGCTCACGACCGCGGCGGCTTACGTGCTGATCGGCGAGGCGCCGGGGCGCTATGGCGTCGCCGGCATCGCCTTGATCAGCGCCGGCATCCTGCTGCCGGTGGCGCTGGGCCGGCACGGCAACCGGCGCGCGCAAGCCTATGCGATGGCGAACGCGGTGGTCATCATGGCCTACAGCGTTACGGACGGCCTCGGCGCGCGCGCCTCGGGCAACGCCGCCTCGTACGTGCTGTGGATCTTCTTCCTCAACGCGTTTCCGCTGACCGCGTTGGCCCTGCTGCGACGCGGACCGGCGCGGGTAGGCGCGGCGCTGTTGCAGTGGCGGCCGGCGGTGGTCGGCGCCGCGCTCACGATCGGCTCGTACGGCATCGTGCTGTGGGCGATGACCGTGGCGCCGGTAGCCGCGGTCGCGGCGCTGCGCGAAACCTCCGTGATCTTCGCCGCGCTGATCGGGGCGTGGCTGCTGAAGGAGCCGTTCGGTCCGCCGCGCATCGCGGGCGCGGTGCTGGTGGCGGCGGGGGTGCTGCTGCTGAGAGTCTAGAGTCTGTTATGGACCTAAACGTGCGCGGCGTTGAGCCAAAAGGGCCCGGATGCTAGGCGCGAGGAGGCCGCGTAGCCCCTCTACGC
>JBOIEQ010000190.1:0-7567 GCA_050741255.1 Burkholderiales bacterium
CTCCGGAGACGCGCCGAAGCAGATCCTGGTGCCGAGCCGCGCCGTGTTTTTCTCCGACGGGCGGAATTACGCGTTCACGGATGAGGGCGGGGGCCGTTTCGTGCGCCGCGAGATCAAGGTCGGCGACACCGACCGCGACCTCGTCCACGTGCGCGAGGGCCTGAATGACGGGCAGCGCGTCGTGATCGACGGCGTCCTGGCGCTGCAGCAGATCGTCGCGCCGCGTCGCGTGAAGAATTAAATCGCGATGATCAAGCGCATCGTCGCCTTCGCGCTCGAGCAGCCGCTGTTCGTGCTGATCGCGACCGCGCTGTTCATCGGCGCGGGTGTCACCGCGTTCAAGCGCCTGCCGGTCGAAGCCTTCCCCGACGTCACCGACACCCAGGTGACCGTCATCACTCTGTTCCCGGGACAGGCGGCGGAGGAAGTCGAGCGCCAGGTGACCTTCCCGGTGGAAGTGGCGCTGGCGGGGTTGCCCAACGCCATCCGCATGTTTTCGCATACCCAGTTCGGCCTGTCCTTCGTCATCCTGACCTTCGACGACAAGGCGGATGCCTATTTCGCGCGTCAGCAGGTAACCGAGCGCCTGCGTGACGTCGAGCTTCCCCCCAATGTGCAACCACGCCTGGCGCCGATGTCGACGGCGATCGGCGAGGTCTACCGCTACCGGGTGAAGGGTTCGGGTCAGCAGGATCTGCGCGAACTGCGATCCCTCCAGGACTGGGTCATCGAACGCCAGTTGCGCCTGATCCCGGGGGTCGCGGAAGTGGTGCCGCTCGGCGGCTACATCAAGCAGTACGAGGTCAGCCCCGATCTCGCCAAGCTCAAGTACTACGACATCAGCCTGCAACAGCTGTTCGGCGCACTCGAGCGCGCCAGCACCAATGCCGGCGGCGGCTACGTGGAGCAGGGCACCCAGCAGTTTCTGATCCGGGGCCTCGGCCTGCTGCGCGCGCCGAACGAGATCCTCGACGTGGTGGTGGCCGAACGCAAGGGCTCGCCGGTGCTGGTGCGCCACATCGCCAGCCTGTCCGTGGGCGCGGTGCCGCGGCAGGGCGTGATCGGCCAGGATGAGGATCCGGACGTCGTGACCGGCACCGTGCTGATGCGGCGCGGCGAAAGCCCGGCGGTCGTGCTGGCCGCGATCAAGGAAAAGGTCGCGCTGCTCAACGAACGCATGCTGCCGAAGGGCGTCGAGATCGTGCCGTACTACGACCGCACCTGGCTCCTCGACAAGACGCTGAAGACGGTGTTCAAGAACCTGGCCGAAGGCGCGTTCCTGGTCACGCTCATCCTGCTGATCTTCCTCGGCAACCTGCGCGCCGCGCTGATCGTGGCGGCCCTCATCCCGCTGTCGCTGCTCGGCACCTTTCTCGGTCTCACCTTCCTGGGCGTGCCGGCGAACCTGCTGTCGCTGGGAGCGATGGACTTCGGCATCATCGTCGACGGCGCGGTGATCGTCGTCGAGAACGTGTTCAGGCGACTCTCGGAGAATCCGGGCGCGGTGAGGATGCGCGACCGCCTGCGGGTGGTCCTGGACGCGACCACCGAGGTCGGCCGGCCCACGCTGTTCTCGATGCTGATCATCATCGCGGCGCACATCCCGATCTTCACGCTGGAGCGTCACGAAGGGCGCATCTTCGCGCCGATGGCCTACTCGGTGGTGTCCGCGCTGGCGGTCTCGCTGGCGTTTTCACTCACACTGGTGCCGCTCGCCTGCCTGTGGCTGCTGCGCAAGAAGCTGCCCGCGCACGACAACGCGGTCGTGCAGCGCATTTCGGCGGTCTACAAGCCGGCCCTGTTGTGGGCGCTCGCCCACAAGCGCATCGTGGTGGGCACCTCGGTGGCGGCGCTGGCGGTGAGCCTTGCCGTCGTGCCGCGCCTGGGCACCGAATTCCTGCCGGAGATCAACGAAGGGTCGATCTGGCTCAACGTCCCGCTCGATCCGAGCATCTCGGTGACGGAGGCGTCGGCGCAGATGAAGCGCATCCGCGACGCGATCGCCCATATCCCGGAAATCAACACCATCGTCTACAAGGCGGGGCGTCCGGAGGACGGCACCGATCCCAAGCTCGTCAGCATGGCGGAGTTCCTGATCGACCTGAAGCCGGACAGCGAGTGGACGCGCAAGGTCTCCAAGGCCGAGGTCATCCAGGAGATGGACCGGGCGCTCGCCGCGCTGCCGGGCGTGCAGGCCAGCTTTTCGCAGCCGATCCGCGACAACATCCTCGAGTCCATTTCGCAGATCGACGGCCAGATCGTGGTCAAGATCTTCGGTCCCGATCTCGGGCAACTGCGCACGACCGGGCGCGAGGTGCTCGCGGCCATTTCGGACGTGCCGGGAGTGGCGCGTGCCATGCTCGACCGCCAGGGCGAACTGCCGCAGGACCTGATCGAGATCGACCGCGCGCAGGCGGCGCGCTACGGCCTGAACATCAACGACATCGCGGACGTCATCGAAACCGCGCTGGGCGGCCGCGAAGCAACGAACATCTGGGAAGGTTCGCGCCGCTTTGCCGTGGTGGTGCGCTTGAAGGAAGGCGAGCGCACGCTGTCCCAGATGCGCGACATCCTGCTGACGACGCCGGGCGGCGCCTTCATCCCGCTGTCGACGGTCGCCACCTTCAGGACCGCCGGCGGCAGCATGAACATTTCCCGCGAAAACGGCGGACGCGTGGTCGCCATCGGCGTGTTCATCCAGGACCGCGACATGGGCAGCGTGGTGGCCGACATGAAACGCGAGGTGGCGAAAGACGTGAAGCTCCCGGAGGGCTACACCTTGAGCTGGTCGGGCGAGTTCGAGAACCAGGAGCGCGCGATGAAGCGCCTCTCCATCATCGTGCCGATCTCGATCCTGCTGATTTTCATCCTCCTGTTCGACGCCTTCAACTCGTTCAAGAGCGCACTGCTCATTCTCCTGAACATCCCGCTGGGCATGATCGGCGGCATTTTCGCCCTGTTCGTGACCGGCATCCCGCTGTCGGTGTCCGCCGCGATCGGTTTCATCGCCCTGTTCGGCCAGGCGGTGCTGAACGGCGTGGTGATGGTGAGTTACTTCAATCAGCTGAAGCGCGCCGGTGCGACGCCGGAGGAAGCCGTCGTCAAGGGCGCGCTGGACCGCCTGCGCGCGGTGCTGATGACAGGCCTGCTGGCCATGTTCGGGCTGATGCCGATGGCGCTCTCGCACGACATCGGCGCGGAAACCCAGAAACCGCTCGCGGTGGTGGTGATCGGCGGATTGATCTCGGCGACGATCCTGACGCTGATCGTGCTGCCCGTGCTGTATGTGCTGTTCGAGAGCCGCTACCGACACGGCCCCCACCACGGCCGCAGGCACGCGTGACAAATCAGCAGGTTGCGGCCGTAAGCTCCATGTAAGGCGGGGGCGATAAGTTCACAGGACAGCAGCAGTTGATGGCCGGTTGTTGGTTGCCGGCGATGGTTGATGGTTGATGGTGATTCCTCCTCGGGGGCGCGGGTGTTCTGCAGGGGAGCTGAGACCTTGCAGAATCCGGCCCCTTTTGGCTCCGCTCCGTTAACCCGGAGCGGAGTTTTTCTTTGTGGGAGCGGCAGGCGCTCTAAGCGCTGCGGTAGCGCGTCAGCTTGACGAAGGCGATGGCCAAGAAAGGCAGGACCAGGCCGATGACCGTGGCGGTCACGAACAGGACGCCCAGCTCGCTATAGTCGGCTGGCATCGTGATCGCGCCGGTGGCGCGGTCCTTCACTTCCCGCGTGACCGTGAAGAGGCCGTTCAGGTACTGGGTCCCGAGTTGCGAGGCCGACAGTGCGAGGTTGGTGAAGGAGGCCATCACCGCGAAGTAGGTCGCCTTCAGTTTCTCCGGCGCCGAGTTCGCGATCCAGGCCAGCATCGGAATCATCGCGATCTGTCCGAGCGGCGACTCCAGTGCGGTGTCGATCAGCGCGATGAAACGCGCGTCCACCACGCCGCCCGTGTGCGCGGCGGTCCAGAGGTGCAGGCCGTAATACATGCCCAGGGTCGGCAGCGAGAGCAGGGTGCCCACGAGCGTGAGAAAGCCGACGATGTAGGCGATCGAGCGCTCCGCCATGAAGCGACGGAACAGGAACATGCCGAACAGCGTCAGGACCGAACCGATCAACGACAGCGTGGCGAGGAAGGACTGGTCAAATCCCAGGTCGTCGATCATCCACCAGGTCGCGCCGGCGCCCGGCCCGGGGATCGCGCGGAACACGAAGATCACCAGCGCCGTGCCGACCAGCGTGTTGCGTGCGGCGGGCTCCAGCTCGCGCGTGAGCTTTGCGATCATGAACAGCACGATCGCCATCGACGCCGTGAACACGATTTCCTGCGCGTAGGCGACCTTGCCGAGGCCGACGGAGAGCGAGACAGCGGCAAAGGCGAGGCCGCCGCCCAGAATCCACCAGTTGACCGGCGGTCGTTCGGTGTGGACCGCGAGCACCGACCGCGCGGCCGCGGGGGCCATGCCGCCCGCGATGAGCTTGCGCAGTGCCCGGTGCTGCAGCCACAACCCCAGCGCGACGCCGGCGATCGAGACCACGGGGATGATGAGCGCGAGCCGGTAGATGCCGAGATAGGCCGCCGCTTTTTGCGCTTCCGGCAACTGGCCCACGCCCTGCAGCAGGAACACGTTCAGGAGCGACACGATCACGGTGCCGCCAATGATGGCAACCCGGCCCAGCGTCTGCATGGTGGTATGCATGCTGCGCCGCACCGCCGGATCGATCGGCTGGCCCGCGCCGTCCACGCGCGGCACCGCTTCCACCGTCATGGCGTCGGCCACCACGTCCTGCACCACGTAGCCGATGGGCGCGAGCAGCGCGGCGGCCACGTACCAGGTTTCAATCGGCGCAAGCGCGGCCATCGCGTCGGTGTGGCCGAGCAGGCCGATCATGATCGCGAGGCTGGCCGCGATCAGGCCGGCGCCGATGAACACGAGCGCGCCCTTCCAGCGCCACAGCAAGTCCACCAGGTGGCCCAGCGGCATCTTCAGCGCCCATGGCAATCCGGCCCAGAAGCCGAGCGCGGCAAGGAACTCCGCCGACAGGCCGAGGCGCTCCTTCACGTAGAACACGCCGACGATGCTGGTGAGTCCCGACACACCGGCCGCGACATACACCATGAGCGGCGGCAGATAGGACCAGCGCATCTCGCGGCCGAGCGCGTAGAGGTTGCGGTCGAGCCAGCCGGCGAGCGTGCGCGCAGACGAGGCCGCTGAAACGGGAGAGGGGGTCATGATGCGGGCGTGAAGATAGCAGAGGAAAGGACGGAGGACTCGGGACCGGGGGAATCCCCCTGGCCCTGAGTCCCCGATCCTGTTTTAACCTCATATTTACGTTGAGAATCTTTCCCTAACCCCCGAATTTTGTTATCTTGCTGCCGGCGCCGCGCAAAAGCGCCCGACCACGGCAAGACCGATAAAAACAGACCAGACACGAGACGGGCGAGGCATGGCGGGAGCGGGCGCAGACAAGGCAAGACGCGGACTGGCGGCGATCATGGTCGCCCTGTTCTGCGCCGCCGGCCCCGCGGGCGCGGCCTCGGCGCCCACGAAAAAACCGTCCGCCGCCGCCAAGAAAACGGTCGCGAAAAAACCCGCGGCCAAAAAGCCCGGCGCGCAAAAACCGGCCCCCGCCTTCCGCCGGGCGGCGCCCGGGGCCGAGGTGGCTGATCCCACGGGAGTGCTGGCGCTCAAATCGTCGGCCGCGCTGGTGGTGGACCAGCACGACGGCCATACGCTGTACGGCAAGAACACCGAAACGGTGACGCCGATCGCCTCCATCACCAAGCTGATGACCGCGATGGTGGTGCTCGACCGCGAACTGCCGCTCGACGAACTGGTGATGGTGGACGCGGCCGACATCGACACCGTCAAGAACACGCATTCGCGGCTGGCGCTCGGCACGCAGCTGACCCGCGCCGACCTGCTGCGCCTGGCGCTCATGGCCTCCGAGAACCGCGCCGCTGCCGCGCTCGGCCGCGCCTACCCCGGCGGCATCCATGCTTTCGTGGCGGCGATGAACCACAAGGCCGCCGAGCTCGGCATGACCCGCACGCGCTACGCCGACTCGACCGGGCTGTCGAACGAGAACGTGTCCAGCGCCCAGGACCTCGTGCGCATGGTGCGCGCGGCCTACCGTTACCCGCTCATCCGCGAGTACACGACGCTGACCGAATATTGGGTCGAAGCCGCCAACGGCCGCAGTCTCCAGTTCCGCAATTCGAACGGGCTGGTGAAGAGTTCGGACTGGGCGATCGGCTTGTCGAAGACCGGCTACATCTCGGAGGCGGGACGCTGCCTCGTCATGCAGGCCGAGATCGCCTCGCGCCCAGTGATCATCGTGCTGCTGGATTCGTGGGGCAAGTACACCCGCATTGCCGACGCCAACCGCATCAAGAAGTGGATGGAAAGCGCGCCACCGGTCGCCGCGGGCGACGTGCCATCCCCGGCATCCAGGTCGGCGCACGCACGAAAGTCTCCGCCCGGCTAGAGCCTGTTATGGACCTAAGCGTGCGCGGCGTTGAGCCAAGAGGGCTCGGCTGCCAAGCGCGAGGAGGCCGCAGTGTCCTTCACTGCAAGGAAAAGCAACGACGCAGTCAGGTCATCCAAACCGACGTTACTGACCGCCGGGGCAAGGTGCGGAAGGTTGAATTCGACGGCAACAGCCGCATCGTCAAGAACACCTTCCCGGTGGGGGCGGCCGAGGAGCAGGTCACTAATTTCACGATCGACGCGGGCACCGGGCGGATCACGGCGATCGTCGATGCGCTGAGCCGCAACACGACCTTTCAGTTCGACAGCATGGGCAACGTCAGCCAGGTGACCCGGCTCGCGGGCACCGGCAACGCGGTGACCACCACCACTACCTACAGTACTGTCCACAGTCTGCCGCTGACGGTGACCGATGCGAACAACAAGACAACGACGTTTACTTACGACAACAGTGGAAACCTGACGCAGGTATCGGACCCGCTCAGTCATACCACCCAGATGACCTACGATCCGCATGGCCGCGTGCTGACCGTTGTCGACGGGCTGAGCAACACCATCGCCACCCTGACCTACAGCGGGGCGGACTTGGCAACAGTGGCGGACGCTTTGAGCCGGACGACGACGTTCTACACCGACGGGGTGGGGCGGGTGACGGGGATGAAGGACCCCTTGGCGCGCTTCTCGCTGAAGACCTACGATGTCCTCGACCGCGCCACCCTGCTCACCGATGCGCTGGGCGGCACGATCCAGTTCACCTACGACGCCTACGGCAACCTGCTGACCCACGTCGATCAGAAGACCAATACCACGACCTATACGTACGACAGCTTCAACCGCGCCGCGACCAAGGTGGACGCGCTGACCCGCACCGAGTCCTACGCCTACGAGACCGGCGGCCAGTTGAACAAGATCACCGACCGCAAGTCCCAAGTCTCTGGCATGACCTACGACGGCCTCGGACGGGTAACGCAGTACGGATACGGCGCCACCACCGGCAGCCCCACCACTTACACGAGCACAGTCACCAACACCTGGGACGCCGGCGACCGGCTGACCCAGATCGTCGATACCGTGGG
>JBOIEQ010000191.1:0-7179 GCA_050741255.1 Burkholderiales bacterium
TCGTTGCGTAGAAGGGCTACGCGGCCTCCTCGCGCCTAGCATCCGGACCCTTTTGGCTCAACGCCGCGCACGTTTAGGTCCATAACAGGCTCTAGCGTGTAGGGTGGCCGTCGGGCAGAATTGTCGACCGCCCGTCCATGTCCATGACGCCCAATCCCTCCGCCGCAGGACCCGCAGCCGCCACGCCGGCGCGAGCCGATGCGGCGGAAGCGGCCATCCTCGCCGACCTCGTCGATCAGCTGTATGTGCTTTCGCGGCCCACCTACTGGGGGACGCCGCTCAACGCCGGCATCATCAGCTTCGTGCTGTGGGAGGTGGCGGTCGGGCGCGACCTGCTGATCTGGCTGGTGCTGGTGGTCAGCGCGACGCTCGGCCGCTACCTGCTCTACCGTCGCTACCGGGCGCGGCGTCCGCCACCCGCCGAGGCGGAATACTGGCGCGACCGCTTCGTGCTGGGCACCGGGGTCATGGGTTGCCTGTGGGGACTGCTCGGGTCGTGGCTGTTCCCGGCGGATGACGTGCTGCGGCAGTTCCTGGTGGTGTTCCTGGTCGGTGGCATGGTGGCGAGCGCGCTGGGCGTGCTGACGCCGGTACGTCGGGCGTTTCTCGCTTTCGCGATCCCGGCGCTGACGCCGATGATCGTGGCCGTGTTCTGGCAGCAGACGCAACTGCACCTCGTCATGGGCCTGATGATGTGCGTGTACGCCGCCGTGATGATGGGGACCTTCCCGGTGGTCCACAACAACTACGTCGGCGCGCAGCGCATGCGTCACGAGAACAGTGGTTTGGTCGCGCGGCTCTCCGCCCTGCAGGAACGCACCGAGTCGGTGAACCGTGAGTTGTCCGCGCGCGTGACGGAACAGGCGCGGACGCAGGCGGCGCTGGAGGCCTCGACGGCGCGTCTGGAGGCGCTGATCGACGCCTCGCCGATCGCCATCGTGGTGATGGATCGCAATCGCCTGACGCAGCGCTGGAACCGTGCGGCAGAGCGACTCTTCGGCTGGGCCGAAAGCGAAGTCCTCGGCAAGACTGTGCCGTCCGTGCCGCCCGAACTGCAGGCCGAATCGGTGCGCTTCGGGCGCCAGTTGCTGGACGGCGAACGCCTGGAAAACGTCGAGGTCAGCCGCCGTCACAAGGACGGCACGGCGCTGACGGTCTCGATGTCGGGCGCGCCCGTGCATGACGCCGGCGGCACGGTGGTGGCGATGATGCTGATGATGTCGGACGTGACCGAGCGGCAGCGCGCGGCGCGGCGCGAACAGCTCGAATTCGCCGTGACCCGCGTGCTGGCCGAGGCGCAGACCGCCGCCGAGGCGATCCAGGGCGTGCTCGCCGCGATCGGCGCACTCGGCGGCTGGGCGTACGGCGGGCACTGGCAGCTCGACCCCGCGAACGGGCAGGTGTGCTGCGACCAGGTCTGGCACTCGGGTGAGCCCCGCGCGGCGGCATTCGCGGAGCAATTGCGCGGACGCCGCAGCAATCCCCAGCAGCCGTCGGGCGGCATGGTCTGCAAGGTATTCATCACCCGGACGCCGCAGTGGATCGAGGACATCGCCGACACCGACGCCCTCCGGCGGCGGGACCTGGCGATGGCGGCCGGGCTGCGCACCGCCTGGGCGTTCCCGGTGCTGGTGGGCAGCGAATCCTTCGGCAGCATCGAGTTCTACGGCACCGAGCGCGTGCCGCGCGACGGCGCGCTCCTCGAATACGCGCGCACGCTGGGCAGTCAGATCGGGCAGTACCTGGCGCGCAAGGAGGCCGAGGCGCATCTGCAGTTCTACGCCGATCACGATGCGTTGACCGGCCTGCCCAACCGGGCGATGTTCAGCCGGCGGCTGGCGCAGGCGCTGGCGCAGGCGACGCGCCACGGCCGCGGCACCGCGGTGCTGTTCATCGATCTCGACGGCTTCAAGGCGGTCAACGACACGCTCGGGCACGACGCCGGCGACAGCGTGCTGAAAGCAGTCTCCGCCCGCCTGCGCGACTGCCTGCGCGAAGGCGACACCCTCGGGCGCCAGGGCGGCGACGAGTTCGTGGTGCTGATCGAGGACGTGGCCACGCGCGAAGGCATCGCGGACGTGGCGGATAAAATCCTCGAGACCGTGGCGCGGCCGGTCGAGGTCTCCGGCGCGAGCTACCGGCTGACCGCGAGCATCGGCATCAGCGTCTCGCCGGAGCACGGCGAGGAGGCACCGGCCCTGATCCAGCACGCCGACATGGCGATGTATCGCTCCAAGGAACTCGGCAAGAACACTTTCCGCTTCTACGACACGCCGGCCGGTTAGTCACCCGCGCGGTCGAAGCGGTAGAGCAGCCACACCACCACCGCGGCCGCGCCGAGCATGAACCACGGCCCGAACAGCCAGAACGTGAGCGGCACGGCGAGGAAATAGGCGCGGATCGCCCGCCCGCTGTAGTCCGCGGCGCGGTTCACGACCCCGGCCGTCCGCGCGGGCGTCAGCGTGGCGTCGCGCGACTCCGGCGGCAGCGCGGCGAGGTAGCCCGCGTGGTTCAGCAGGCGCACCGCCTGCAGCGCGCAGAAGAACGCGAACAGGAAATCCACCAGCAGCGCGAGCAGCTTGGCGAGCCATAGTTCCGGCGCCGAGGCGCCGAAGGCGTTCAGCGCGTTCCACACGCCACTGTGGTCGTGCTGCTGGCCCGACAGCGTCAGGGTGCCCAGGATCAGCAGTGCGGACGTGGTGCCGATGAACACGGCGGACATGATCGAATTGCGCAGGACCTGCGCGGCCATGATTTCGCGCCCCGGCGCGGCCATCGCCCACGCCACCCACTGCGTGCGCGCGTGCGCGTTGACTGCCTGCGTCGTGTAGAGCGGGTCGCGCGTGAGCTTCCAGCGCAGCCAGCGGTGATAGCCGATCCACAGTGCGGCGGTGGCCGCGGCGGCGAGGGTGTCGGGGAACAGGGCAGCGAGCGCGGGCGGCATGGGTTCAGCCAGTGTACGCCAGTACGGCGGGCGCGCCGGCATGCGGTTCGAAGGCGAGCCGCCGCGGATGGAGCGCGGCGAGGCTGGACCGGTGGCCGATGCTCACGACGGTGGTGTGCGGCAGGCGTGCCGCGAGCAGCCGGTAGAGCGCGCCTTCCGATGCTTCGTCCAGCGCCGAGGTTGCCTCGTCGAGGAACAGCCAGTCCGGCGCCTGCAGGAGCGCGCGCGCGAAGGCGACCCGCTGCTGTTCGCCGCCGGACAGCACCTGGGTCCAGTGCTGTTCCTCTTCCAGCCGCGCGACGAGCGCCGGCAGGCCAACCGCCGCGAGGGCTTCGCTCAGGGCGGATTCAGTGAAGGCGTCGGCTGCCGCGGGATAGGCGAGCGCATCGCGCAGGCGGCCGATGGGCAGGTAGGGCTTCTGCGGCAGGAACAGGATGCTGCCGCGCGGCTGAGTGACCGTGCCGCGTCCGAACGGCCAGATGCCCGCGAAGGCGCGGAACAGGGTGCTCTTGCCCGCGCCCGAAGGACCGGTCACCAGCAATGGCGTGCCGGGAGGAATCGCGAGCGTGAAAGGCTCGGCCAGCGCGCGCCCGTCGGGCAGCGCGAGCGCAACGTCCTGCGCCGCGAGGCCGGCGCCGTCGCCCGCCGCGGCCTTGACGCCATCGCCCTGGTGCGCGGCGGCGTTGCGCATGGCGTTGTGAAAGGTCGTCAGGCGGTCCACGGTGGCTTTCCATTCGGCGAGCTGCGCGTAGGCGTTCACGAACCATGACAGCGCGTCCTGCACCTGGCCGAAGGCCGAGGCCGTCTGCATGAGGCCGCCCAGTTGAATGGCGCCCGAAAAGTAGCGCGGCGCGGCGACCAGGATCGGAAAGATGTTCGCGATCTGGTTGTAGCCGGCGTTGAACCAGGTGAGCTTCTTCTGGCGCTTCATGATTTCCCACCAGTTGCGCCAGACATCGGAGAAGCGCAGCCGCAGGTTGCCGATTTCGCCGCTCTCGCCGCGGTAGAGCGCGATGGCTTCCGCGTTCTCGCGCACGCGCACCAGCGAAAACCGGAAGTTCGCTTCGTACTTCTGCTGGTTGAAGTTGAGCCCGACCAGCGGGCGTCCGATCAAATGCGTGAGCCAGGTGCCGATGATGGCGTAGACCAGCGCGACCCAGACCATGTAACCGGGCACCACGATCTCGCGGCCGCCGAGATTGAAGCTGAACATGCCGGACAGGCCCCACAGGATGACCACGAAGGAGACCAGCGTCACCACTGCGGACAGCAGGCCCAGCGACAGCGACAGCGTCCTTTCCACGAACAGCGACAGGTCGTCCGCGATCCGCTGGTCGGGGTTGTCCGTTTCGCGGTCGGTGAGCTGCAGGCGGTAGTAGGTGCGGTGCGCGATCCATTCGTCGAGGTAGCGCTCGGTCAGCCAGCGCCGCCAGCGGATCTGCAGCATCTGGTTGAGGTACAGGCGGTACACCGCCACCAGGATGAACGCCCCCGCCAGCCCGGTGAACACCAGCAACTGCTGGTAGAAACCCTCGAGGTCCTTGTCCTGCAGCGTGTTGTAGAACGCGTTGTTCCACTGGTTGAGCAGCACCATGATGCCGACCATCCCGAGGTTGAGCGCCACGATGATGGCGAGCAGGCCGCGCGCCCCCCATTTCTCCTCGGAAAACCAGTACGGACGCGCGAGCACCCAGAGGTCGTGCAGGAATTGACGGGAAGTGGCCAGCATGGGGAGGTCTCGCTCGGTCGGTGGAGGCCCGCCGACTATACCGGAAGGGGTCGGCGCCCAGATGGCGGCGGGCGGCGGTGTGATGGCTTGCGTGGGGCGTGAGAAGGTCTACACTGAATGAAAAAAGCGGCCGCGTATCCCGGGGTCAATGGAACGTGGGAAGTGGAAAGTGAAACGAGGAGGCAACGATGAAAACGGTGCGGCAACTCCTGGCAGGCAAATCGAGCACGCTGGCCAGCATAGGGCCGGACGCGCAGGTGGTGGACGCGCTCAAGCTGCTCGCGCAGCATGATGTCGGCGCGCTGCTGGTGACCGAGAGCGGGCGCCTGGTCGGCATCCTGTCCGAGCGCGATTACGCGCGCAAGGTGGTCCTGCTGGGCAAGAATTCCACCAACACGCCGGTGCGGGAGATCATGACGGAGAAAGTCATTTCGGTCGGTCCGGGCCAGACGTCCGAAGACTGCATGGCGATCATGACCGCGAAGCGCATCCGCCACCTGCCGGTGCTCGACAACGGCAAGCTCGTCGGCGTGTTGTCGATCGGCGACCTGGTCAAGGAAACCATCGCCGACCAGCAGGACCGGATCCAGCAGCTCGAAAGCTACATCCACAGCTAGAATCACGTTTGGCCGCTAAGACGCCAAGGACGCCAAGAGAAGCAAAGCAGAATTAGCCGCAGAGACGCAGAGAGCGCAGAGGATCCCAGTAGAACCCACATGCGCTCTTTTCATTCTCCGCGTTCTCTGCGTCTCTGCGGCTATTTTCTGAACTTGAATTTCTTGGCGTTCTTGGCGGTGAATGATTTTTTCGGAGAGCATCAATGTTCGGCGCCATCATCATCGGCGATGAAATCATGTCCGGCAAACGCCAGGACAAGCATATGGCCAAGGTCATCGAGACGCTGGCCGCGCGGGGTCTGGGCCTCGCCTGGGCCCGTTACCTCGCCGACGAGCCCGATCTCATCACCTTTACGCTCAAGCAAACGCTGGCCACGGACGACGTCGTGTTCAGCTTCGGCGGCATCGGCGCGACTCCCGACGACCACACGCGCCAGTGCGCGGCGGACGCGGTGGGCGTGGCGCTGCAGCTGCATCCCGATGCGGAACGGGAGATCCGCGCCCGTTTCATCGACGACCCCAAAGGCGTGACGCCGCAGCGGCTGGCGATGGGCGAATTCCCGGTCGGCAGCCGCATCATTCCCAATCCCTACAACCGCATTCCGGGCTTCAGTGTCGGCCACCACCATTTCCTGCCGGGCTTCCCCGAGATGGCCTGGCCGATGATGGCCTGGGTGCTCGATCACCTCTATGCGGACCGCCAACGCGCGGCCGACAGCGTCGCCGAGCGCTCGATCGTCGTGCGCGAGGCGGGGGAGAGCCAGTTGATCGACCTGATGAAGGCCTGTCAGGCGCGGTTTCCCGGCATCAAGGTGTTCAGCCTGCCGCGCGTGCAGCCGGAGCGCTTCATCGAGCTGGGGGTGCGCGGCGCCGCAGACGCCGTGCCGGCGGCGATCGGCGAGTTGCAGGTTGGCGTGTCCGCGTTGGGTTTTCCCTGGACCGACGGGCCCGCGCCGGTCTGAAACCCGGGATTGGGGATTCGGGATTGGAAACCGAGGGTCAGAAATCACGATGACGCAGGATTTTGACTTCCAATCCCCAATCCCAAATCTCAAATCCCGAATTCAGACGCTCACGCAGTACAAACAAAAAGGGCCCCGAAGGGCCCTTTTTGTTGATCGCTGCTGAAGCTGGCGCTTAGGCGGCTTTCTTTTTGGCGACGGCGGTAACCTGGGTGGTCATCGCTTCGACATTGGCCTGGCTCATTTCCACGAATTGCTTCGAGGCTTTGGTCAGGTTGTCGTAGGCCGAGTTGACCGCGGAGATGCCCGACTTGACGGCGGCAACCGCGACTTCGGAACCCGCCGGGGCGGACTTGACCATCTTGTCCAGCGACGCGACGACATGCTTGTTGAATTCCGACACCTGCTCTTCGACCAGCTTGCCGATTTCGGTCGAGGTCGAGGTGGCGACGTCGTAGACGCTCTTCGCGTAGGAGGTCGCTTTGTCGAGCGACGGCTGCGCGAGCTGGCTCTTGAGGGTCACGAATTCGTTGAGATCCTTCACTTCCGCGAGGGCTTTGGCTTGCTGCACGCCTTCGGCAAACGCGGTCTTGGCGGCTTTCAGTTGCACTTCGAACAGGCGCTCGGCGCCCTCGAGGGCGATGCCGGCGAAACGGACGGCGGCTTCCAGGTTCGCTTTGTTGAAGGCGATCAGTTGTTCGGGAGCTTGGTACATGGTGTTCTCCTATAAAGTTTCAATCAAATCAATACGCTACGATTAATTCCCACGATTGCAGCGAAGGTGGCGAAGTGATTTGATCTCCGCCCGGGATTCGTTTGGCGCTCTTTTGTTGCAGCGCACAATTCGAATTATAGGGGCTAATACCTCTACGTCAAGCGGTTCCAGGCCATTTTCTTCCGCAGCGCAATAAACTTTAAGTTAGCAAG
>JBOIEQ010000192.1:0-7145 GCA_050741255.1 Burkholderiales bacterium
CTGCAGTACCTCGTAGTAGGTCCAGCCGTTGATGCGCGTCCTGCCGAGAAAAATGGTCGGTGTGTTCATGATGCCGAGTTCGCGCGCCTGGGTGACCGCGTCGAACGCCCGCTGGGCATATTGGTTCTGATCGAGAGCCACTTTCAGTCCAGCGGAGTCGAGACCTGCGCGTTCCGCAGCGGTCAGCAGGGTTTCCGTCTCGCCGATATCGCCGCCCTGAGTCCACATCAGGTCGTACAGGGCGGTGATGAAGGGGAAGTCGAGACCGCAGTCATAGGCGAATTCGAGCGCCTCGAAGGCCCGGAAGCTGTATTGCCGCTTCCCGGGATAGCGGATGCGCGAGAACTGCTCTGGCGCCATTTCCTTCATCCATGCAGCGCGTCGTTCCGCACTCGCCTCGGCGTCCGCGGAGCGTTCGCGGGGCTGGCCTTCGGGTGGCGTGTCAGGATGCAGCCAGTGTGGACGCCACAGGGGTTCGACCCCGTACTCGCGCGCCAGGCGGTTGATCTGATCCACCGCGAGATAGCTGTAGGGGCAGACGAAGTCGGCGAATACCGCCACGCGGATAGGTTGAGCTTGTTCGGCTGCCTGCGCTTGCGTCATGTCGCGTCTCCAGTTGCCGCTGTCGTCTAAATGGCTCTCGCCATCGCTTCCGCCGCCTCGACCGACAGGCCTTCGCCGGTGATGCCGCCTTCCAGGGCATCGCGATCGAAGGTCAGAAAAGCCACGCTCGCGCCGGCAGCACCGGTCACCAGCGGCTCGGCGGGCTGCTCGCCGCGCACGTAGCGAAAGCCCGGCGGAGCGATTTCCCGTCCGTCCATGATAACGGAACCCTCCAGCACGACCTCGTAGCGCCCGAATTCGGGGGCAGGCATGGCGAGTGCGGCATAGGCGGGCACCCGGGTGACGACGGCCGCCGGCCCCAGCCCGGGCGGCATCAGCAGCTTGAATGACGCGTCATCGATGCCGGGCAACGGGCGCCATTCCGCCTCCGCCGCCAGGCCGGCGAAGAGGCGGCCGGTCAGGTTGATCTGGCGCCGCGCCTCGAGATTCGCCATGGAAATGATGCCGCCGGCCCGTGGATGCAGCACGAGCATCTCGTGCCCGCCGGAGACGGCAAACGGGCCGTAGGGCATGTTGTGGTCGGTGTAGTGGATGGCCAGCGCTTCGAGGTGCTTCACGCCGCGGGGGAAGTCCATGCTGCCGGCGAGCAGCAACTGGAATTGGGACGTCAGGTGCATGTGGGCGTAGACGGAAGGGCAGTCGTCGAAACGAAAGCGCATCGCTTCCGGTCCGCCGTCCGCGCCGGACAGCAGCACCTGACAGGCGAATGCGACGCCTTCCGAACGGCTGTGCTTCCACGGCGCGGTGGCCGCGTCGACGATGTAGCTGGTCTGCATGGGCGCAGCCCCGGATCAGGAGACCGTAGGCAGTTTACGCGCTGCCGGTCATTCGACCTTGATGTTGCCGTCCTTCACGACTTTCGCCCACTTCGCACGCTCCTGGCCGGCGAATGTGGCAAACGCTTTCGGTGAACTCCCGCTGATGTCGGCGCCCATCGTGGAAAACCGTTCCTTGACGGAGGGCACGGCCAGTGCCTTGACGACTTCCGCGTGCAACTGATTGACGATCGCCGACGGCGTTCCGGCAGGAACGAACATCCCGTTCCAGCCGATCATTTCGTAGCCCTTGAGTCCCGACTCGTCAAGCGTGGGCAGCTCCGGCAGGAGCGGGGAGCGCTTGAGGTCGGTGACGCCGAGCGCACGCAGCTTGCCGGCCTTCACATGCGGCAGCAGCTGCGGAATGCTTTCGACGATGAACTGGATTTCCCCGCCGAGGAGCGCCGTCACGGACTGGCCGCCGCCCTTGTACGGGATGTGTGTCGCCGGAATGCCGGTCACGCTTTTCAGCTGCTCGCCACCGAGATGCGGCGTCGAACCGGGGCCGCCCGAACCGAAATTGAGCTTGCCGGGGTTGGCTTTCGCATACGCGATGAATTCCTGCAGTGACTTCGCCGGCACCGATGGATGCAGGACCAGGATGTTCGCGTTGGAACCCACCATCGTGACGGGGATGAAGTCCTTCACCGGATCGAACGGCAGCTTCGCATACAGGCTCCCGTTGACCGTGATGGCGAGCGAGCTCACGAGCACCGTGTAGCCGTCGGGCTGGGCCTTGGCGACGATGTCCATGCCCAGGATGCCGGACACGCCCGGTCGGTTGTCGACGATGACCTGCTGCCCGAAGCTGTCGGACTGCGACATTTGCTGCGCCGACAGGCGGGACATGATGTCGGTCGAACCGCCCGCCGCGAAAGGAACGACCATGCGCACCGGCTTGTGCGGATAGGGCTGCGCCGCGGCGGGAGCAACCTGCGACAACAGCATCAGGGCCGGGACGAAAAAACGGGTGGCGAAGGTCATCACTCTCTCCGGGAATTGCATGGGGGAATGCGGATGCATACGGCGAGGAGGCGAGCACGAATCGTACCAATCTCCGGCCTGTTTGCCTACATCGGGCTGCCACGTATCCGCACGCGGGTAAGGCGCCGCCCTCGGTGTTCGCACCAGTATGGACCACTGCAGCCCCGCGTTATTGAGCCGCCGATCTGCACCGGCTACTATCCGTGGCTCATCAGGAAACCATCAGGATTCGGGAGTAAGCGGAATGGCAAGTCTGGCTGGCAAGTTTGCGCTCGTGACGGGCGCGGCGCGGGGCATCGGTGCGGCGATCGCGGTGGCGTTCGCGAAGTCCGGCGCGTCGGTGTACCTCGCGGCAAGCGAACCCGAGGAACAGTTGCAGAAATCGGTCCAGGCCTGTGAAAAGGCCAACCCCGGCGGCCAGTACGCCTGCGGGGTTTTCGATTTCACGGAAGAAGGCGCGGCGGCGCGCATGGTGGATGCGGCGCTGAAGCGCTTCGGCCGCATCGATGTGCTGGTGAACAATGCCGGCATGCGGATTTCCAAACCGTACGGGGAGTATTCGGCCACGGATTTCGACCAGGTCGTCGCCGTCAACCTGAAAGCGCCGTTCCTCACGAGCCAGGCCGTGATTCCCGGCATGAAGGCCAACGGCGGCGGGCGCATCATCCACATCGCCAGCCAGATGGGGCTGGTGACCCACATGCAGATCGCGCTGTACGGGCTGACCAAGGCCGCGCTGATCCATCTCACGAAATCGATGGCCTACGAGCTGGCCTCCCACAACATCCTGGTCAACGCCGTCAGTCCCGGACCCGTCATGACCGAGTTCAACGAGGCGCGCACGAACGCCGATCCGGCGCGGAAGGCGAGCCGGCTGGCCTATATTCCGGCCGGGCGCTACGGGCGTTCCGAGGAAATCGCGGATGCGGTGGTTTTCCTCGCGACCACCGACAGCACCTTCATCCAGGGACACAACCTGGTGGTCGATGGCGGCTATGTGACCCACTAAAGAACCCGGCTGACGCCAGGCGCGGCCGCGAGACCGATGAGTTCGGACAGATCGTCGAGCTTCTCGAGCGTCATGACGAGTTGCACCATCCGGTCCGCGTCGGCCTTCGCCAGGCAGGCGCCGACGACATGCCTGAACTTGTATTCGATCTCTTCGGGCTTGAGCGGGTGCTCGGGGCTGCCGCGGCGATGCAGGATCAGTTTCTCGAGGGTCCTGCCGTCTTTCGTCCGCACTTTCACCCGCGCCGCATGCCGGAAGGGCGCGCCCATGCGTTCGATCTCGGGGTCCACATAGGCGCTGGTGCGCGCGATGAAATCGAGGATCTTCGGATCCTTCAGCCGGCTTTCCTGGTATTGCTCCGTGAACGCCATGCCTTCGAGCGCGGTGACGGCCAGGCCGTAGGCCAGGTTCATCTGCGCCGCGGTCACGCCCTGCGCCTTGTACTCCCAGGCGCAATGGACGTGCGTCATCGGGCTCAGGCCCGATACGACTTCCGCGATGTCGGCGGCGGCCAGTTTGTTCTCCCGCATGATCTCGGCCAGTCCGTCGAGTGCGGTGTGGATGCTGGTGACGCTGGCGTGGGGTTTGTAACCGACGTTCAGCGTTTCCCACGTCGTTCCCAATCCCGCGGTGAGTTTCGATGCATTCGGTTCGTTCGAATAGCAGGAGAGGAAGCCGCCGTACGCCGCTTCGAGGACGTCCGGTATGCCGGTGAAGTCGTGGGCGGCGAGGGTCGCCGCATACACGCCGCTTTGCGCGGCGCGCCCGGAATGAAAGCGCTTCACCATCGCGCCTTCCTGCGCGGCCATCAGGCCGCCGGCCTGCGAGCCGACGATGCCGAGCGCGTGCTGAAAGCGACCGGCATCGAGCGCGAGCATGCGCGCCGCCGTCGCGGCTGCCGCGAAGACGCCGGAAGTGCCTTGCGGGTGGAAGCCGCGGAAAAATAGGCTCATGGTAGCCGCGTTGCCGACGCGTGCGCCGATCTCGTAGCCGGCGACCATGCCGGCGATCACATCCCGCCCGCGGGTGCCCTTGTTCGCTTCGGCGCAGGCGAGGGCCACCGGCGTGGCGAGCGAGCCCATGTGGATGATCGACTCCTTGTGGATGTCGTCAAGCTCGAAGGCGTGCCCGGCGGTGCCATTGACGAGCACCGCCAGCGACACCGAGGTCTTCCTGCCCATGCCCATTACGGACGCCACGGGTCCCGCGTTTTCCGCCAGCGCGAGAGCCGCGACCTTGCGGGTCCACGGCAGCGTCGCGCCGAACAGGCAGCAGCCGAGGCTGTCGAGGACGGACAATTTGATCCGTTCGATCACCTCGGGCGGCAGGTCCTCGAAGCGCAAGCCGGCGGCGAAGCGCGCCAGGTCGCGGGTGGCGTGTTTGAGCAGCGGAGGTTTTGAACTACTCATCGGTTGGTTTCCTTCAAAGCGACCATGATTTCAGCACAAATATATCCCGCATCCGTGTGCATTGCCTGCCGCTGGCTTGTCGGAGCCAGCACAAGGGCGGTAATCTTCGTTGCGCGAGCATTCGTATATAACAAAAACAAATCAATATCGAATCAATCGTCCGGAGGAGGACATGATGGATCGTTTCAGAACCTGCCTTGCCGCAATGGGGATGGCCCTGTGCCTCGCCGATCCGGCTCTGGCGCAAAGCGCTGGCGACTTTCCCTCGCGACCGCTGCGCATGGTGGTGCCCAATGCGCCCGGCGGCTCGTCCGATTTCGTCGCGCGCATCATCCAGCCGAAGCTGGGCGAGATCCTCGGCACCCAGATCATCGTCGACAACCGCGGCGGCGCTTCGGGCAACATCGGCGTGGAAGTCGCGGCGCGCGCGGCGCCGGACGGCTACACGCTGCTGCTCGGCAACGTCGGCGCGATGGCGATCAATCCTTACCTCTTTCCGAAATTCCCGATCAGTCCCGTGCGGGACTTCGTGTGCATCAGCACCGTGGTGGACGTGGCGGGCGCGCTGGCGATCCATCCATCGCTGCCGGTGACGAACCTCAAGGAGTTCATCGACTACGCGAAAGCCCGGCCCGGCAAGTTGAGCTACGGTTCCTCGAATCCCGGCGCGGCGCAGAGCCTGATGATGGAATACATCAAGTCCAAAAACGGTCTCGACATTCTGCGGATTGACTACAAGGGCGGCGCGGGGCCGGCGACGATCGGACTCCTCGGCGGCGAGGTGCAGGCCGCGATGGCGACAGCCGCCTCGTATGGCGGCCATGTGAAAGCGGGCAAGCTCAAGATGCTAGCGGTGGTCTCACCCAAGCGGATCTCCGCGCACCCCGATGTCCCGACGCTGGTCGAACTCGGTTACCCGGAACTCACGACCGGCTCCTGGCAGGGGCTCTACAGTGCCACCGGCACACCCGCCCCGGTGGTCGGCAAACTGTATGCCGCACTGATCAAGACGCTGGCCGATCCGGTCGTCGTCGAGCGGCTCGCGGCCGGCGGCGCGGACATCCTGACCAGCAAGTCTCCGGCGGAGTGCGCGGCGTTCATGAAGACGCAGAACCTGTTCTGGGGGCCTTTCATCAAGGGGCTCGGCCTGGGCACGCAGCAATGAAGGTCACCGAGCGGAAATTCGGCCGGGTGTTTCACCTCCAACTCGAAGCGGGAGACGACTTTTTCAGCAACGTGAACCCGTTCGTGAAGGAGAAGAACATCCGCGCGGGCACCGTGTTCATGTTCGGCGCGCTGCGGGAGATGGACATGATCACCGGCTTCAACAGCATGCACGGCTACGACGTGGACCGCCGCCACTTCGACGACTGGCGCGAGTTGGTCGGACTGGGCAGCATCACCTGGCCGGAGAAGCCGCCCGCGGCATTGGGCGAAGGCGTGGTGTGGACGGAACCGCAACCCTACGTGCACATCCACATGGCCGTCAGCGGCGGACCGGGCAAGACCGATGCCGTGCTGACCGGCCACCTGTCCGATGGCATCGCCAAGGGCGGCATGCAGATCACGATTTACGAACTGATCTAGGGAAGCTCTGAAAAACGTTTAATTCGTCATTCCGGCGAAGGCCGGAATCCAGTGAAATCAAGACACTGGACACCGGCCTTCGCCGGTGTGACGGAGTAACTCAGAGCTTCCCTAGCGCGTCGGTACCGCCAGCAGGTCCAGGTGGCCGACCGCTAGCGCCAGCGCACCGGCTGCGATTTGCGCGCTGCGCGTCGCTGACCATGCAGCAAAGTCCGCGGCATGCGCGGGTTCCGTCTCGGTGGCCACCGCGGCTGATTCCGCAACCATTTGCTGCAGCAGGTCGCGGTCCGCGGCGCCGACCTGCCAGTCGCTGCGGATGGTCTTGACGTCGTAAGCTTGCGCAGCCAAGCGTTGTGCAAGTGCGTCTACCGCCGTGCCGCCAAGGGCCGGTCCGAAACCCTTGTCGCCGGTCTGATGGCGTTGAAACGCCGCCAGGAGGTGCGCGTCCGCGGGCAAAGCGGGGCGCCAGAGCCGCCGTCCATCGACGCTCAACGTCGCCAGCAGCGGCAGCTTCGAGCGTGCCAGCCACGCGCCCAGCCGGTCCAGCCACGCGGCCGACACGAGATCGAGAAACGCCGTCGTCGTCACACCATCGCAGTCGGTGGCGTCGATCTGTTCCAAGGCATGCGCGAGATCGATCCGGCGTGCACGCACGCGCCAGGTGGATGTTCCCGCCATGACATCCAGGCTTTCGTCGTTGCGCGAGCACCGCCAACT
>JBOIEQ010000193.1:0-7113 GCA_050741255.1 Burkholderiales bacterium
GGATTCGGGATTAGAAAGCAACCACCGGCGCGGTTGCGCCCTTCGTTCTCAAATCCCCAATCCCTAATCCCCCATGCCCAATCGCGGCACTTTCTTCCCTTCCCTGGTCTTGCCGCGGAACGCGCACAGGTCGCGGATTACGCAGGCCGGGCAATCCGGCGTGCGCGCCTTGCACACGTAGCGGCCATGCAGCAGCAGCCAGTGGTGGGCGTTCATCAGATATTCTTCCGGAACGAACTTGAGCAGGCGCGCCTCCACCTGCAGCACGTTCTTGCCCGGTGCGAGGCCGGTGCGGTTGGAGACGCGGAAAATGTGCGTGTCCACCGCCATCGTCGGCTGGCCGAACGCGGTGTTGAGGATCACGTTGGCGGTCTTGCGGCCGACGCCGGGCAGCGCTTCCAGGGCTTCGCGCGTGGCGGGTACTTCGCCGCCGTGCCGCTCCAGCAGCAGCCGGCAGGTGGCGATCACGTTTTTCGCCTTGGTGCGGTAGAGGCCGATGCGCTTGATGTGTTCGGTCAGCCCGGCCTCGCCCAGCGCGGCGATGGCCTGCGGCGTGCGGGCCGTCCGGAACAGTCCCTGCGTGGCAAGGTTGACGCTTTTGTCGGTCGCCTGCGCGGACAGGATGACCGCAACCAGCAGTTCGAACGGCGACGCATACGCCAGTTCGGTGGTGGGATGCGGGTTGGCGGCGGCCAGCCGCGCGAAAAGGGTCTTGCGCTGGGCGGGATTCATCGGGCGCGGGTTCGATTCCGGGGCGGAGCCCAGAGCCTGTTATGGGCCTAAACGTGCGCGGCGTTGAGCCAAAAGGACTCGGCTGCTAGGCGCGAGGAGGCAGCATAGCCCCTCTATGCAACGACGAGCAACGACGCAGACGGGCCCTTTTGGCTCAACCCGAAGGGAACGCGGGATTCGGGGTCCATTGCGTCGTCGCCGCCCGCTTGCAGGGTGGGGCCCTGCGGCGCGTGCGGCTCCTAGCACTGACCCCCGACTACCGCGTTCGCCGCATACGTTTAGGTCCATAACAGGCTCTAGCGGCGGCGTCGGCCGCGCGCAAGCCCGCCGGGAGGCAATACGCGCATGCCGTTGACATCCCGGCGGCGGCACTCTTAACTCTAGGCGTCGCCGGCATTAATCCGCACTCGCGGGCGACACGCACAGGCCGTTCGTGCCAAAGTGCGCGTTTTACCCCGCCGCAGACGTCCCGTAACCCATGGTACAGGTCTTGCAGGAATAGCAGGACCAGACCCGACGTACAACGAGACCCAGATTCGCATCATGGCCAAGACCAGAAACCGGCGCGACCAGGAGGTCAGCAGCTATTTCGCCCTGCAGTCCAGCCCGCACTGGCTGGCGCTGGGCTTTGTCGCGCTCCTGCTGGTGGCGGCGATCGACTACGCGCTGAGCCTGCAGGTGCGGCTCACCGTGCTGTATATCGTGCCGCTCATGCTGCTGACATGGACGGCGGGTCGCGCATTCGGACTGCTGCTGTCGGTGGTGGCGTGCCTGAGTTGGGGCATCCTCGATTACAGCAACGACCGTTTCTCCGGCCAGACCGGTTACCTGTGGCTGGAGTGGGGGTTGGTGTTCTTCGCGCTCGCCGTGCTGGTGACCGCCCTGACGGCCCTCAAGCATTCGCTGGCGGAAGCGCACTTCGCTTCCCGTCGCGACACCCTGACCGGACTCGTCAACAAGGGCGGCTTCTATCAGGTGGTGAGCGCCGAGCTGGAAGTCTGCCGGCGCTACCGGCGCACGCTGTCGGTGGCCTACATCGATTGCGACAACTTCAAGGAAGTCAACGACCGCTACGGGCACCACGTCGGCGATGAAGTGCTCCGCATTGTGGCGCGCACCATGTCGAGGAAGCTGCGCGCCTCCGACCTGCCGGCGCGGCTGGGGGGCGACGAGTTCGCGGTGATGCTGCCGGAGACCAGCGCGGAGTCGTGCCGCCTGGTGGTGGAAATGATGCAGCAGCGCCTGCTCACCGAAATGCAGGCCCACCAGTGGCCGGTCACGTTTTCCATCGGCATCGCGACTTTCATGCGCATGCCGCCGTCGATCGACGACATGATCCGGCTCGCCGACCAGTTGATGTACTCGGTCAAGAACACCCGCAAGGGTGATATCCGGCAGGAAATCTTCGGCTCGACCGTCAAGAGCTGAACGGCGGCCAGCGTCGTCGTTTCCGCGCGTCAGTCCCGTCCCCGCAGGCGGGCGCGGGCCCGTTCGACGGCGCGCGCGATCGTGTCCCGCTTCAGTGTCGCGGCAGCCATGGCCGGCGCGGCGGTGTGCCGGGCGCGGCGGGCGTTGCGCCGTTCATGGCGTGCACGGGCCTCGCGGCCGAGGGTGAGCAATGCCGCGTGGTCCGGTTGCGGCATCAGCGGCACCAGCGCGATGCAATCCACCGGGCACGGCGGCAGGCACAGCTCGCACCCGGTGCAATCCTCCGCGAGCACGGTGTGCATGCGTTTCGGCGCGCCCACGATGGCATCCACCGGACAGGCCTCGATGCACAGCGTGCAGCCGATGCACCACGCCTCGTCGATCACGGCGACCGCCCGCGGTTTGGCGGAGCCGCAGGCGGGGTCGAGCGCTTGCGCGGGCAGACCCGTGACGCGCGCGAGCGCCAGCAGGCCTTCAATGCCGGCGGGCGGGCAGCGGTTGATGCCGGTCTCGCCGCGCGCGATTGCCTCCGCATAAGGCCGGCAGCCCGCGTAGCCGCATTGCCGGCACTGCGTCTGGGGAAGCTCGGCGTCAATCGCATCGACGAGCACGCTGGCGTTCATCGCAGGGCATCCGGCACGGCCACGTACGGGAGGCCCACGTCCGCTGCGAGATCGGCATGCGTGAGGTGGCCGTCGTGCATCTGCAGCCCGGGGACGAGCGCGGGTTCACGTCTGAGGGCCTCACGCAGGCCATGGCGGGCGAGGACGAGGGCATAGGGCAAGGTGGCCTGCGCAAGTGCAAGCGTGGCCGTGCGCGCCACCGCCGACGGCATGTTGGGTACACAGTAGTGCAGCACGCCTTCCTCGACGAAGACCGGCTCGACATGCGAGGTTGGCCGCGAGGTGTCGGCGATCCCGCCCTGGTCGATGCCGACATCGACGATGACCGAGCCGGGACGCATCGTGCGCAGGTCCTCGCGGTGAATGAGCCTGGGCGAGCGTTTGCCCGCCAGCAGGACGGCGCCGACGACGAGGTCCGCGCTGCGCACGGCTTCCGCCACCGCCGCGGGCTCGGCGGCACGGGTAATCAGACGCGGGCCGAATACGGCTTCCAGCCGCCGCAGGACGGCGGCGTTCTTGTCGAGCAGCGTGACCGTGGCCCCCATGCCGATGGCGATGCGCGCGGCGCCGGCGCCGACCGTGCCGCCGCCGATGATCGTCACCTGCGCGGGCGGCACGCCGGGCACACCGCCCAGCAGTACGCCACTGCCGCCGTTGGGCATCTGCAATGCCCACGCGCCGACCTGCGGCGCGAGCCGTCCCGCGATGTCCGACATCGGGATGAGCAGCGGCAGGCTGCCGTCCGGTGCGGTGACGGTTTCGAAGGCGAGGGCGCTCACGCGGCGTTCCAGCATCGCCGCCAGTAACGGCGGGTCGGGCGCGAAATGCAGATAGCAGTAGAGGATCTGGCCGGGGTGCGTCAGCGCGTACTCGGACGCCTGCGGTTCCTTGACCTTGATCACGAGGTCGGCGTCGTAGACCTCGGCGGCGGTCGCCACGATCTGCGCGCCGGCCGCACGGTAAGCGTCGTCGGTCAGGCCTACCGCCGTGCCTGCACCCGCCTGCACGCGCACCGCGTGGCCTTCCGCCGCAAGCGCGTGCGCGCCCGAAGGCGTCAGGCCGACGCGGAACTCGCGGGTCTTGATCTCCTTCGGGACGCCGATGCGCATGTCAGTTCCCCTGTGCGCAGGTGGCGCGTGCTGCTTCCCGCACCAGCGCCGGGCCGCGGTAGATGAACCCGGTATAGAGCTGGACGAGGCTCGCGCCGGCGGCGAGCATGGCGCGCGCCTCCGCGCCCGACGAGATGCCGCCGACGCCGATGATGGGAATCGCACCGGCGAGGGCCTGTGCCAGCGCGGCGACGACTTCGCGCGAACGTTGCGTGAGCGGCGCGCCGCTCAGGCCGCCACCTTCCTCCGCGTGCGGCAGATCCTGCACGGCGTCGCGGGCGATCGTCGTGTTGGTGGCGATGACCGCGTCGATGGCATAGCGCTGGAGCAGGGTGGCGATCTCCGCGATCTGCGCGGACTCGAGGTCGGGCGCGATCTTGACCGCGACCGGCACGCGCCGGCCGTGCGTGGCGGCGAGCGCCTCGCGTTCCACGCGCACGGCCCCGAGCAGGCGTTCCAGTGCGGCGCCCTCCTGCAGCGCGCGCAGGTTCTTCGTGTTGGGTGACGAGATGTTGACCGTGATGTAGTCAGCGTGCGGATACACGGCGCGCAGGCAGACGACGTAATCGTCTTCGGCGCGTTCCACCGGGGTGTCGAAGTTCTTGCCGATGTTGATGCCCAGCACGCCCTGGTAGCCGCGCGCGCGCGCCGCCTGCACGCGCGCCACCAGGTGGGCGACGCCGGCATTGTTGAAGCCCATGCGGTTGATGATGGCGCGCGCCTGCGGCAGGCGGAACAGCCGGGGCTGCGGATTGCCGGGCTGTGGACGCGGCGTGACGGTGCCGATCTCGAGGAAGCCGAAGCCCAGCGCGGCGAGTCCTTCGATATGGTCGCCGTTCTTGTCGAAGCCGGCGGCGAGGCCGACGGGATTGGGGAATTCCAGACCCATGACGCGGCGCGGGCAGCGCACCGCGGCCGGCGTGGGCAGCTTCGCGAGCAGGTCGATGCCGGCGCAGGCGACGGCGTGCGCCCGCTCGGGGTCGAGCGTGAAGAGCAGGGGTCGTGCGAGGGGAAATAACATGCGCGGATTGTACCGCGCCGCGCTCAACGCTCCGGCGGCGCTTCGCCCGTAGGCGGGTCTATCGTCTGCCAGCGGCCGTCAACCAGGCCCTGCATCGGCTGGAAGCCGATCTTGTAGGCCATCTTGCGGCTCTGCGCGATCCAGTAGCCGAGATACAGGTAGGGCAGTTCGAGGCTCCGGCACAGGTCGAGCTGCCACAGGATGTTGTAGGTGCCGTAGCTCGTGGCGGCGACTTCGGGATCGAAGAAGGTGTACACCGAGGACAGGCCGTCCTGCAGTTCGTCGACGATGCTCACCATGCGCAGCACGCCGTGGTCGCGGAATTCGACCAGCCGCGAATCGACGTTGCTCTGCAGGAGGAAGTGGCGGTACTGCTCGCGGCTGTCCTGGTCCATGCCGCCGCCGGCGTGGCGCGTGGACTGGTAGCGGAGATAGAGCTGGTAGTGCTCGGCGCTGTACTTGAGGTCGAGCATGGTCGCCGTGAGGCCGGCGTGGCGCCGGCGGACGCGCCGCTGCACGCGGTTCGCGCGGTATTCGTCCACCACCACGCGCACCGGCACGCAGGCCCGGCAGGCGTCGCAGTAGGGGCGGTAGGTGAAGGCGCCGCTGCGGCGGAAGCCGGCCTTGACGAGTTCGCCGTAGACCGGCCCGTCGATCAGGTGGCTGGGGGTCGCGACCTGCGAGCGCGCCATGCGCTCCGGCAGGTAGCTGCACGGGTAGGGCGCCGTCGCGTAGAACTGCAGTACCGACAGCGGAAAATCGTTAAGCAGGCTCATCGTTCAATGGTCCTGTTGCCGTCCATGGGCCCCATGCCGTTGCATCGCCCGCGCAGTTTACCAACTCCGCGACGCGGCGCACGAATTCCCCGCGCGGCACGGTGCGGGCACCGAGCGAGGCCAGGTGCGCGGTCGCCATCTGGCAGTCGATGAGGCCGAAATTCCGGCGCGCCAGCTGCCTCACGAGGTGCACGAGCGCGATTTTCGAGGCATCCGTCACGCGTGCGAACATCGATTCGCCGTAGAACATGCGGCCGAGGGCCACGCCGTAGAGGCCGCCCGCGAGTTCGCCGGCGATCCAGGTCTCCACCGAGTGTGCGATTCCCGCGGCATGCAGCGCGCCGTAGGCCCTGATCATCTCTTCCGTGATCCAGGTGCCGCCGCTATCGTCGCGCGGGGCGGCGCAGGCGCGCATGACCTGCTCGAAGGCTGTGTCGGTGCGGACTTCGTAATCGCCACGCGCGAGCCGCTTGCGCAGCGAGCGCGACACCTTGAGTTCGGCCGGGAACAGCACCATGCGCGGGTCGGGACTCCACCACAGGATGGGCTGGCCGTCGCTGAACCACGGAAAGATGCCGTGCCGGTAGGCGTCGGTCAGGCGTGCAACCGACAGATCGGCGCCAGCGGCGAGCAGGCCGTCGGGCTCGCGCAGGGCGGTTTCGACTACGGGAAATGGATCGTGGGCCTTGAGCCAGGGAATCATGATGGCGGATGGACATGCGCGGCGGTGCGCCTGCGGCAGTCCTGCATATTGTCACGAAATGAAGGACTTGCATCGCCGCGTTGAACCGAAGACCGGCTTCGATGGTCCCTTTCACATGGCCCGCATTTTTTCCGCCGCAATACTGACCGTGCTCCTTGCCGGTCCCGCCGTTGCCGCCGCGCAGAGCGTCGATTACACCCGCCTGCTCGAGCAGGCGCGGGAACAGGCGGGCGAGGAGACGTTGCCGCCGGTGGATAAAGCCGCGCCCGCCGGCGCCGTGCCACGCGCTTCAGCGCTCGACGGTGCGCGGTCCCAGTCTTTCGAGATCAAGCCGGTACAGCCGGCCGGCCGTCTGGGTGTACGCATCGAACCCGAGGCAGGCACAGGGATGCGGCCGTATCTCGGCGCAGACGTAGAGACGACACGCCCGGCGGAAGGCTTGCCGACACCGACGCTCGAACTGGGCACCTCGGTGCCGGCGGGGCGCGATACCAGCGTGTCCGCGGGGGTGCGGCAGGCACAACCGCCCGGCAACGGCGAACCCCCACCGCCGGCCTTCCGCTTCGGTCTCGACCACCGCTTCTAGCCGCGCGCGGCAACTGCCCGGAGTTGATGTACGTCAAAGGGCCGTATTGCGCGCGGACCTACCATGGCCGAAACCATGGAGAGTCGCATGCTGCCCCATCGTGCCCGGCCCGCGTCGCGGGCTGCGCGGACGTTG
>JBOIEQ010000194.1:0-7080 GCA_050741255.1 Burkholderiales bacterium
CAGGGACACCGCGCCAGCGGCGGTTTGCCGGGGCGGCCTTCTCTTTGCATACTTTCTCTTGGCCGAACAAGAGAAAGTATGCAGCCGCCGGGCTGCCCCCGGCGACTTTGCCTTGTTGCCAGGGTGCGGCGTGCAACTCGCACATTCCGTTCAAGGTCAATAACAGGCTCTAGTGCAGGACGCGGGGCATCGACAGCGTGAATTCCGGGATCGACGCCTCGAAGCTGGTGCCGTCCTCGGCCACCATCTGGTAGCTGCCGCGCATGGTGCCGACCGGGGTCGCGAGCGCGGTGCCGCTGGTGTACTCGAAACTCTCCGACGGCTTGAGGAAGGGCTGCTCGCCGACCACGCCCAGGCCGCGCACTTCCTGCACCTGGTCGTTGGCGTCGGTGATGACCCAGTGCCGGCTCACGAGCTGCGCCGGCACCGAGCCGGTGTTGCGGATCGTGATCGTGTAGGCGAACACGTAACGCCCGCTTTCGGGGTCGGACTGCTCCGCGAGGTAGTTCGTCCGCGGGGACACGTCGATTTGATACGTCACGCCGGGTTTGTCGCTGGCCATGCGGGGATTTAACACCGATGTTCCGTCCTCCGCAATCGCGGCGGGCGCGCTCGCCCGCCCTGCGCGCGACGGGTAGAATCGCGCGACCATGACGCATCGCATCGCCCCCAGCATACTGTCCGCGGACTTCGCACGCCTGGGTGAGGAAGTGAAGGCGGTGGTCGCGGCCGGTGCCGACGTCATTCATTTCGACGTGATGGACAACCATTACGTGCCGAATCTGACGATCGGCCCGCTGGTCTGTGCCGCCATCCGCCCGCTGGTCAAGGTGCCGATCGACGTGCACCTGATGGTGAAGCCGGTCGACCGCATCGTGCCGGACTTCGCGAAGGCCGGTGCGAACATCATCTCCTTCCATCCCGAGGCCAGCGAGCACGTGGACCGCACGCTCGGACTGATCCGCGAGTGCGGCTGCAAGGCGGGTCTCGTGTTCAACCCGGCGACGCCGCTGTCGTACCTCGACCACGTGCTCGACAAGGTCGACCTCGTGCTGATCATGTCGGTGAACCCCGGTTTCGGCGGGCAGCAGTTCATTCGCGGCGCGCTCGACAAACTGAAAGACGCACGTCGGCGCATCGATGCGTCCGGCCGCGACATCTGGCTGGAAGTGGATGGCGGCGTGAAGGCGGACAACATCGCGGAGATCGCGCGCGCCGGCGCGGACACCTTCGTGGCCGGGTCGGCGATCTTCGGCCAGCCGGATTACAAGGCCGTCATCGCGCAGATGCGCGCGGAACTCGCCAAGGCGTAGTTCGCCGCAGAGACGCAGAGGACGCAGAGAAAACAAGATACCCGCTGAATAGCACAAGAATCCGAACACCTGACGCCTTGCATGATTGGCGTTTAATCGATTCTCTTCATTTTCCTCTGCGCTCTCTGCGTCTCTGCGTCTCATTTCGATGTTGAAGTTTCCCCTGCCCATCCGCGCCGCGCTGCTCGATCTCGACGGCACGCTGCTCGACACCATCGCCGATCTGGCCGCGGCCACGAACGAGATGCGCGTCGCGCTTGACCTCGCGCCTTTGCCGGAAGTGCGGGTGCGGGCCTTCGTCGGCAAGGGACTCGCGAAGCTCGTCAAGCGCGCGCTCACCGACGATCTCGAGGGTGAGCCGGACGCTGCCCTGTTCGCGCGCGGGGAGGCGGTCTTTCATGCTTGTTACGCCGCCGTCAACGGCCGCCACACAACGGTCTACCCCGGCGTGCGGGAAGGGCTTGAGCAGCTGCGCGCGATGGGTCTCCCGCTCGCCTGCATCACCAACAAGTCCGCGCGCTACGCGCGGCCATTGCTCGTGCAGGTGGGGCTCGCGGATTTTTTCCCGTTGGTCGTGGGCGGCGACACCCTGCCGCAGCGCAAGCCGGACCCGGCGCCGTTGCTGCACGCCTGCCGGCATTTCGGCGTCGAACCGGGGATGGCGTTGATGGTGGGCGATTCGCACAACGACGTCGAGGCCGCCCACGCGGCGGGGTGCCCGATATTCTGCGTGAGCTACGGCTACAGCGAGGGTGTCGATGTGCGGACGCTGGGGGTTGATGCTATAGTCGATTCGCTCATCGAAGCGACCGCCCTGGTCACGATGGGGAAGATTGCAAACAAGGCCAAGTCATTGTCATGAACCGCAGGCATCACTTCGGCAACACCGCACCGGAATCCGCCGCCCGCCGATGGCGGGGCTGGCCCGCGGTTCGCCGCGCGCATTAACGCGTCGCCGCGCCACCTGCGCGGCGGGTTGTCCGTTCTGCCGTTCCCGATGAGCACCACATGACCGAAGCCGAATTCCGCCACTTGGCGGATGCGGGATACAACCGCATTCCGCTCACCCTCGAAACCTTCGCCGACCTCGATACGCCGCTGTCGGTGTATCTCAAGCTCGCGCACGCGCCGCATTCCTACCTGCTCGAGTCGGTGGTCGGCGGCGAGCGCTTTGGGCGCTACTCCGTCATCGGTCTGCCCGCCGACGCGCGCATCGAGGTGCGCGGTCACCAGTGCGCCGAGTACCAGGGCGGCGCGCTGCTGCACCGCGCGGAAGCACCCGACCCGCTGGCCTTCGTGCAGAGCTACCTCGGGCGCTTCAAGGCGGCGACCACGCCGGCGCTGCCGCGCTTCTGCGGCGGGCTGGTCGGCTATTTCGGCTATGACACGGTGCGCTACATCGAGAAAAAGCTCGCGCGCGCCGGCAAGGGCGCGGCCGCGAAGCCCGATCCCCTGGGCACGCCGGACATCTCGCTCCTGCTGTCGGACCAGCTCGCGGTCTTCGACAACCTGACCGGCAAGCTGCACCTGATCGTCTACGCCGATCCGCGCCAGCCGGACGCCTGGGCGCGCGGCCAGGCCCGGCTCGCGGAACTGCTCGCGCGGCTGCGCCAGCCGGTCGCGCTTCCGGTCGAGCAGCCCGGCCCGCCCGCGCGCCCGCAGTCGGAGTTCAGCGAGGACGCGTACTGCGAAATCGTGGAGCGCGCGAAGCGCTACATCACCGACGGCGACATCATGCAGGTGGTGCTGTCGCAGCGCATGAGCCATCCGTTCACGGCGAGCCCGCTCGCGCTCTACCGCGCGCTGCGCACGCTGAACCCCTCGCCCTACATGTATTACCTGAACTGCGGCGACCACCACGTGGTCGGCGCCTCGCCCGAGATCCTGGTGCGGCTGGAGAAGGACACCATCACGCTGCGCCCGATCGCCGGCACCCGCCCGCGCGGCAAGACGCGCGAGGAGGACGAGCAACTCGCCCAGGAACTGCTCGCCGACCCCAAGGAACGCGCCGAGCACGTCATGCTGATGGACCTCGGCCGCAACGACGTCGGCCGCGTGGCGCGCACCGGCTCGGTGAAGGTGACCGAGAGCATGGTGATCGAACGCTACTCGCACGTCATGCACATCGTCTCCAACGTCGAGGGCACGCTGAAACCGGGGCTCGACGCGATCGCGGTCCTGAAGGCGACGTTCCCGGCCGGCACGGTGTCCGGCGCGCCCAAGGTGCGCGCGATGGAGATCATCGACGAACTCGAACCCACCAAGCGCGGCATTTACTCCGGCGCCGTGGGCTATCTCGGTTTCAACGGCGACATGGACGTCGCCATCGCGCTGCGCACCGGCGTGATCAAGGACAACGTGCTGTACGTGCAGGCGGGCGGCGGCATCGTCGCCGACTCGGTGCCGGCTTCCGAGTGGCAGGAAACGCAGAACAAGGCGCGCGCGGTGCTGCGCGCGGCCGAGCTCGCGCAGGCGGGGCTCGATACGCGGCTGGAGTAGCGGAGGGTGCGAAAAGGCGTATTTGCCGCCAAGGCGCCAAGGACGCCAAGAAATACAAAATGAACTGTGGTCGTCGCGAGCGGTGCTTTCCTTGGCGTTCTTGGCGTCTTGGCGGCGAACATGTTTTAACTAGTCGAGCAGCCGCCGCGCGCGCTGCCGCTCTTCCTCGCTGAGCGGCGCGGGTGCCGGTGCGCGGCGCCGGCCGGCGATGGTGCGCCACGCCATCAACGCGCCCAGGGCGAGCAGCAGGAAGGGCCCGCACCACAGCAGGAAGGTGGTGGCGTTGAGCGGCGGCCGGTAGACGATGAAATCCCCGTAGCGGTCGGTCATGTAGGTCACGATCTCGCGGTCGCTTTTGCCGTCGGCGATCTGGCGGTCGATCTGCTTGCGCAGGTCCACAGCGAGCGGCGCGTGCGAATCCGCGATGGTCTGGTTCTGGCAGACGAGGCAGCGCAGTTCCTCCGCGAGGGCGCGGGCGCGCGCGGCCTCGTTCGGGTCCGCCGCGTGCGCGGACGCCATCAGCAGCGCCCCGAGCAGAACGGCCGCCGCCCTCACGACGCGGGCCCCTTGGGTGGCGTGGGCGTCAGCAGTGGCCGGATGCGTTCCTCCACGATGCGCGGCGTGACCGGCCCGATCTGCTTGAAGCGGATCACGCCCTCGGCGTCGATCAGGTAGGTCTCCGGCACGCCATAGACGCCGTAGTCGATGCCGACCCTGCCGTCGGCATCCACCGCGCTCTTCACGTACGGATTGCCGAAGCGCGCGAGCCAGGCGCGCGCCGCTTCCGGCTCGTCCTTGTAGTTGAGCCCGACGATGGGCACGAGGCCGCTCTTCGCGAGCTCCACCAGCACGGGATGCTCCTCGCGGCAGGCCACGCACCATGAGGCCCACACGTTGAGCAGCCAGACCTTGCCGCGCAGGTCGACCGGGGAGAAGACTTTTGCGCCCGCTGCGGCATCGAGCAGCGGCAGCGAAAACGCCGGCGCGGGCTTGCCGACCAGCGGCGAGGGCACTTCGCGCGGGTTGAGACCCAGCCCGCGCCACAAAAAGAAGGCCAGCAGTACCAGCGCCGCCAGCGGCACGGCATAGCGCAGACGCTTCATGCCGGAACGGGGCGTGCCGCGCGCGGCGCGATGCGGTAGCGCCGGTCGGTGATCGCGAGCAGTCCGCCGCCCGCCATCATCAGCACCGCCAGCCAGATCCAGTTGATGAAGGGCTTCACCTGCACGCGCACGCTCCATGCCGCGCTGGCGTCGGTGCCGAGCGCGTCGCCGAGCGAGATGTAGAGGTCGCGCGTGAAGCCGCGGTCGATCGCGGCTTCCGTCATGGTTTGTTCGGACGCGGCGTAGCGCCGCTTCTCCGCCGTCATCGCGCGCACGCGGCCGTTCGGCTCGGTGACGGCGAAGTGCGCCACCAGCGCGGCGTAGTTCGGGCCGGCCTTCTCGCTGAAGCCTTCCAGCGTGAAGGTGTGGCCCGACAGCGTGGCGCTTTGCCCGGCCCTGAGTTCCACGTCGAGCTCGGTCGAATAGCTCTTCACCATCGTCACCGCGAGCACGAACACCGCGATGCCGAGATGCGCGAGCTGCATGCCGCAGTAACTCGCACTGAGGCTCTTCAGTTTCCCGCCCAGCCCCGGCGCGGGTGCGCGGGCGAGGCGCAGCGCAACGCCGGCGACGACCGCCGCACCCGCCCACCAGCCGAGCAGCAGGCCGACGGCGGTGAGCAGGCTGCCGCCGCCCGCCGCGAGGAGCGTGGCGGCGGTCAGCACGGCCGCCGCCACCGCCGCGGTGATCGCCTGACGCGCGACCGGACGGCCCTCCGCGCGCTTCCACGCGACCACCGGGGCCAGCCCCATCAGCAGGATGGCGGGCGTCAGCAGCGGCACGAACACTGTTTCAAAGTACGGCGGCCCGACCGAAATCTTGCCCATGTCGAGCGCGTCGAGTGCGAGCGGGTAGAGCGTGCCGATGATCACCGCCGCGAGGACGGTCATCAGCAGCACGTTATTGGCGAGCAGCAACGTCTCGCGCGACCACGCCGAAAACCCGCCGCCCGGCGCAAGGCTGCCCGCGCGCCACGCGTAGAGCGCGAAGGCGCCGCCGCTGACGACCAGCAGCAGCGCGAGGATGAACACGCCGCGCGTGGGGTCGGTGGCGAAGGCGTGCACGGAGGTCAGCACGCCGGAACGCACGAGGAAGGTGCCCAGCAGCGACAGCGTGAAGGTCACGATCGCGAGCACCACGGTCCACGACTTGAACACGCGGCGCTTCTCGGTGACGGCGAGCGAATGAATCAACGCGGTGCCGGCGAGCCACGGCATGAGCGAAGCGTTTTCCACCGGGTCCCAGAACCACCAGCCGCCCCAACCGAGTTCGTAATAGGCCCAGAAGCTGCCGAGCGCGATGCCCGTGGAAAGGAAGGCCCACGCGGCCACCGTCCACGGCCGCGCGAAGCGGGCCCAGGCCGGATCCAGCCGGCCCGACAGCAGCGCCGCGACGGCGAAGGCGAACGCGACCGAGAAGCCGACGTAGCCCATATAGAGCAGCGGCGGATGGGCGACCATGCCCGGATCCTGCAGCAGCGGATTCAGGTCGCGCCCGTCCGGCGGCGGCAGCGTGCGGTCGAAGGGGTTGGACGTGAACAGCATGAACAGCAGGAAGCCGACGCTGATGATGCCCAGCACGCCGATCACGCGTGCCGTCATCGTCGCCGGCAGCCGCCCCGAGAGCAGCGCGACCGCGCAGGTCCAGCCCGCGAGCATCAGCGTCCACAGCAGCAGCGAGCCTTCATGCGAACCCCAGGTCGCGGCGATGCGGTAGGGCAGCGGCAGTTTCGAATTGGAGTTGGTGGCGACGTTGATGACCGAGAAGTCGTTGCCGACGAAGGACGCCATCAGCGCCGCGAAGGCCAGCGCGACGCAGACGAATTGCGCGCAGGCGGCGGGCCGGGCGAAAGCGATCAGCCGCGCGTCGCCGCGCTGCGCGCCCCATAGCGGGAGCGCGGCCTGCGCGAAGGCGATCATCAGCGCGAGGGCGAGCGCGAACTGGCCGATTTCGGGAATCATGAGGGGGCACCTAACAGTATGAAACGCGTGATGCGCTGGCACGAGTTTGGCTCAGGGCGAGGCATCTGCTGCCGGCCGTATGGGGTATACGGCCAAGGCAGATAACGATGCCATGGGCCAAACTCGTGCCAGCCCGGAGAAGGGTGGGGCCCCTTCTCCCCACCAGGGTTGCGACCAGAATCGTCGCTGACTTTGTCGGCCTCC
>JBOIEQ010000195.1:0-7011 GCA_050741255.1 Burkholderiales bacterium
CCGCCTCTCAAGCCCGCGCCGGCGCCCGTGCGTGCGCCGGCGCAACAGCCCGCACCGGCCGAGCGCGCGCCGGACCCGCCTCCGGTGAATGCCGCCCGTGCGGAACCCGCGCTGACTGCCGCGCCCTCCGCGCCGCAAGAGACCCCGCGGGCCAGCGATCGGGTGGGCGTCGCGAATGCGGAGCGCAGAGCCGATGCCGCCGTCGCGCCACCCGCGGTCTCGGCGCCGCATCTGGATGCCACCTACCTGCGCAACACCCTGGCGTATCCGACGGCGTCGGTCCGCAACAACGAGCAGGGGACGGTACTGGTGAAAGTGCTGGTAGCGCGCGACGGCACCGTCTCCCGGGCGGAGCTTGAAAAGTCGAGCGGCTGGCCCAACCTCGACATGGCGGCCGTGAGATCGATCCGTACTTGGCGATTCGTTCCGGCCCGCCGCGGCGATGAAGCCATCGAGAAGGAATACATTGTGCCGGCAGTGTTCCGGCTGGAGAACGTCCGCCGCTGATGGCCGGGCGACACACGGCGGTTAGAATCATCCGCGCCCGGAACCCGATCAGGAAAATCCATGCAGCAACCCGAAGGCACCACCATCGTTTCCGCCCGCCGCGGCTCGCGCGTCGCGCTCGGCGGCGACGGCCAGGTCACGCTCGGCAACATCATCCTGAAGGCCACGGCGCGCAAGGTGCGGCGCCTGCACCACGACCGCATCCTCGCGGGTTTCGCCGGCGGCACCGCCGACGCGTTCACCTTGTTCGAGCGTTTTGAGGCCAAGCTCGACAAGCACCAGGGCAACCTGCTGCGCTCCGCGGTGGAGCTTGCGAAAGACTGGCGCACCGACCGCATTCTGCGTCGTCTGGAGGCCATGCTGGCGGTGGCCGACCGCGAAACCTCGCTGATCGTCACCGGCAACGGCGACGTGGTCGAACCCGAATACGGGCTGATCGCGATCGGCAGCGGCGGCCCGTACGCGGCCGCGGCGGCGCGCGCGCTGCTGGATCACACCACGCTGCCGCCGGAACAGATCGTCAAGCAGGCGCTCGTCATCGCGGGCGACCTTTGCATCTACACCAATCAGCAGCACACGATCGAGGTTCTCGGTGAGGAGTGAAGGGTGAGGCGTGAGGGGGACTGCGTCACCCGTCACCAGCGCTGCTACACCTCGTTAACTCTTCGCTTTTCCCCCCTCACTCCTCACGCCTCACCCCTCACCGCATGTCATCCATGACCCCGCAGGAAATCGTCCACGAACTGGACAAGCACATCGTCGGCCAGGATGCGGCCAAGCGCGCGGTTGCCATTGCGCTGCGCAACCGCTGGCGCCGGCAGCAGGTGGCGGACCCGCTGCGGCAGGAGATCACGCCGAAGAACATCCTGATGATCGGGCCAACGGGCGTCGGCAAGACGGAAATCGCCCGCCGGCTCGCGCGGCTCGCCAATGCGCCCTTCGTGAAGGTCGAGGCGACCAAGTTCACCGAGGTCGGCTACGTCGGCCGCGACGTGGACACCATCATCCGCGACCTCGCGGAGACCGCGATCAAGCAGACGCGCGAGGAAGCCACACGCAAGGTGCGTCATCAGGCAGCGGACGCCGCGGAGGAGCGCGTGCTCGACGCCCTGCTGCCGGCGGCGCGCGACGGCGAAAACATCACCGCGGGCGCGGCCGACAATCCCACGCGGCAGAAATTCCGCAAGATGCTTCGCGAGGGCGGGCTCGACGACCGCGAGATCGAACTCGAAGTCGCCGCGCAGCAGGCGCAGATGGAAATCCTGGCCCCGCCCGGCATGGAGGACCTGACCTCGCAGATCCAGGGCATGTTCCAGAATCTCGGCGGCGGGCGCCGCCGCCTGCGCAAGCTGAAGATCCGCGAGGCGATGAAGCTGCTGACCGACGAGGAAGCGGCCAAGCTCGTGAACGACGAGGAGCTGAAGCTGCGCGCACTGGCCAATGTCGAGCAGAACGGTATCGTGTTCCTCGACGAGATCGACAAGATCGCGAGCCGCGCGGAAACCTCGGGGGCGGACGTCTCGCGCCAGGGCGTGCAGCGCGACCTGCTGCCGCTGGTCGAGGGCACCACGGTCACCACCAAGTATGGCGTCATCAAGACCGACCACATCCTGTTCATCGCCAGCGGCGCCTTCCACTTCGCGAAACCCTCGGATCTCATCCCCGAGTTGCAGGGGCGCTTCCCGATCCGCGTCGAGCTGGCGAGCCTCACGGTCGACGACTTCCAGCGCATCCTGACGTCGACGGACGCCTGCCTCACCCGGCAGTACGAGGCGCTGCTCGCCACCGAGGACGTGAAGCTCGAATTCCGCGCCGACGGCATCCAGCGCCTGGCCGAGATCGCCTGGCAGGTGAACGAGAAGACGGAGAACATCGGCGCGCGCCGCCTCTACACCGTGATGGAGCGCCTGCTCGAGGACATTTCCTTCGATGCCGCGAAGACGAGCGGCACCACCATGGTGATCGACGCCGCATACGTCGACGGGCGCCTGCAGGACCTGGCGAAGAGCGAGGATCTCGCCCGCTACGTGCTGTAAGCAGCCGTTTTCCCCGTCCTGTTCTCGACAGCCACGGACCGGCTCGTTATCATCGCCGCGTTCCGGCTGCCGACATGACCCGCCTTCAACGCAGATTCACCGCCTGGCTCGCGCTCGCCGCGTTGCTGTTCAACGCGGCCGCGCCCGGGCTGGCCGCTGCGCTGGTTCCGCTGCAGGCGCAGCCCTATGCAGAGATCTGCACGCCGGCGGGTATCCAGCGCGTCGCCGTCGGCGACAATGTTCCCGCGCTGCCGGAGGGTCCCGTCACCCCCGCACAGAAGCATTGCGCGCTGTGCCTGGCCGGTGGCGTCGCCGGTGCGCTGCCGTCCCCGGATCTGACCTACGGCGTCCCGGAAGCGGATCAAACCGTCTTCCTCGATGCCGCGCAGTATCCCCGCCCGTCCTCGGCCCGCGATCGCGTGGCCGCGCCGCGCGGTCCCCCCTGCTACTCCTGACCTGCCGCTGATCGAGGCCGGCACCACCGGCCCTGGCGCATGCGCGGACGCGCGCATGCCTGCGTTACGTCGTTCAGGAGAGCATCATGTTTCGCCCCGGGAAACCGTTCCGTCCCGCCTGCTTCGCAGGTGCGGGCAGTTTGTTATCCATACTGCTGTCGTTTGCGCCGGAAGCAACCGGCCAGGACACACTTCACACCGCGCAATCAGGCGCCGTTACGCCCACGCTGCCGGAAATCCGGGTCAGCGCGGAACGGGATCCCTCGATCACGCAGCCCGGCATCGAGGCCGCGCGCGAACGCATCGAACGCACGCCCGGCGGCGCCGGTCTGATCGAGGCCGAGAGCTTCCGCGGCGGCCGCGCGTCGACCCCGGCCGACGCGCTGGGTTTCGGCACGGGCGTGTTCGTGCAGTCGCGCATTCCCGGCGCTGAAGAGTCTCGCCTGTCGATCCGCGGCTCCGGCATCCAGCGTACCTTCCACGGCCGCGGCATCATGGTCCTGCAGGACGGCGTCCCCATCAACCAGGCCGACGGCGCCTTCGACTTCCAGGCGATCGAGCCGCTGGCCGCGAGCTATATCGAGATTTTCCGCGGGGCCAACGCGCTGGAATACGGCGCCACCACGCTTGGCGGGGCGATCAACTTTGTCGCGCCCAGCGGCTACAACGCTCCCGCTTGGCTGGTCCGCGGCGAGGCGGGCAGCTACGGCTACGCGCGCGGGCAGTTGGCCGTCGCCGGCGTGGTCGGCGCGGCGGATTACTACGTCACCGCCACCGGGTCCTATCAGGACGGGTACCAGGAGCAGTCGCGCCAGAAGAACGGGCGGTTCTTCAGCAACGTGGGCTACCGCATCAATCCCAATCTGGAGACGCGCTTCTACTTCACCGCGGTGAACTCGGACTCCGAGCTTCCGGGCAACCTCACGAAGGTGCAGCTCTACAACAATCCGCGCATGGCGAACCCGATCAACGTCGCGGGCAACTACCACCGCGATTTCAACCTGTTCCGGGTCGCCAACAAGACGACGTATGCCTGGGGTGCGCAACGGCTCGAACTCGGTGCGTACTATTCTTACAAGGATCTATGGCATCCCATCTTCCAGGTGCTCGACGTGGACAGCAACGATTCGGGGGCCTGGGCCCGCTTTATCAGCGAAACGCCACTGGCCGGCCATCGCAATATCTTCACGGCGGGTTTCCTGCCGATGCGCACCAGCCAGTCCGACAACCGCTTCGCGAACATCGCGGGGTCGCCTGGCAACCCGACCGCCAGCAGCCAGCAGTACGCGCTGAATCTGACGGCGTACGCCGAGAACCAGTTCTATGTCACGCAGCAGGCCGTTGCGGTGCTGGGCGTGCAGGCGACGCGCGCGACGCGGAAGTACACCGATTATTTCCTTGCCAACGGCAACAACTCCTTCGACCAGCGCTACGACCACGTCAGCCCAAAACTCGGTGCGCGTTACGAGTTCACGCCGACGGTGCAGGCGTTCGCGAACTGGAGCCAGAGCTTCGAGCCGCCGAGCCTGGGCGAACTGGCCGGCGGCGCGAACGTGACGCCGGTCAACGCGCAGTCCGCCAGCACGATCGAGTTCGGCACGCGCGGGCAACTGCCGCGCCTCCAGTGGGACGCGGCTTATTACTACGCCAAGGTGAAGGATGAACTGCTGTCGCTCAACTCGCCCACGGGGGTGCCGCTGGGCACGGTCAATGCTCCACGGACCAAGCATCAGGGCATCGAACTCGGCGGCACCTGGGCCCTGCCCTGGAACACGTTCTGGCGCGCGGCCTACCTGTGGAACGACTTCCGCTTCGTCGGTAACCCCGTCTATGGCGACAATCGGCTGCCGGGTCTGCCGCCGCACTTCCTGCGCACGGACCTGACCTGGCGCGGCGTCGGTTATTTCGCCGGCCCCAATCTGGAGTGGTCCTCGCAGCGTTATCCGGTCGACATGGCGAACACACTGTTCGCCGATTCCTATGCGATCGTCGGATTCAAGTTCGGGCGTGAAACGGCGAAGGGCTTCGGCTGGTTCGTCGATGCGCGGAACCTGTTCGACAAGAAATACGCGGCCACCACCGGGGTAATCGCAAACGCGGGTGGCGTGGATTCGGCCCAGTTCAATCCTGGCGTCGGGCGCAGCGTTTACGCGGGTATCGAATGGAAAATGTGAGAGGAGCAGACATGCATAACAAGGGAATTTGGCTCGCGGTCGTTCTGTGTCTCCCGGCCCAGGGCATGGCGCACGTGGTGCTGGAACAGCCGAAGGCGACGGCGGGCGCTTATTACAAGGCCGTCTTCAGGATGTCGCACGGTTGCGAAGGCGCCGCGACGAACCGTGTGACGGTGCTGCTGCCGGAAGGCATCCAAGCGGCCAAGCCCATGGTCAAACCGGGTTGGACGGTGACGACGCGCCGGGCTGCGCTGGCCAAGCCGTACGTGCTGCACGGCCGTACGATTGCCGAGGATGTGGTGGAAATCGCATGGAGCGGTGGGCCGCTGGCCAGCGAGCATTACGACGAGTTCGCGATCATGCTGAAGCTGCCGGAAACGCCCGGCCGCGCGTACTTCAGGGTGCTACAGGCCTGCGAACAGGGGCAGATGGACTGGGTCGAGGTGCCGGGGCCGGGCAAGCCCGTGCGGGCGCTACGTTACCCCGCGCCGGCACTGCAGATCGAACCGGCGCCCCGCGGCCATGCGCACCATCATTGACGACGGGTGCGGCACCTAGCGGGTCAGCACGATCGTTTTGATGCCCAGCGCCTGACTAATGCGGTCTGCCGCCTCGCGCGCCTCCACCTGCGAGGCGAAGGGGCCGGCGTGAATGCGGAAGAGGCCGTCGCGCGGGAACACGTGCAGTTGCGGGGCGAGCCAGTCGAGCTGGGCCTTGATGCGCGCGAGATAGTTGTCGGCGTTGTCCTGCGCGCCGAACGCGCCCAGCTGGATGTAGAGCCCGCCGCGGCCGCTCGTCATCGGCAGCACGGGCTGGCCGCCGGGCGTTTCGGTGCGGGTGACGGACACGATGGCCGGCGTCTCCGCCGTGGCCGGCCGCGGCGCCGTGTTGTCGGCGCCCGGCACGATCAGTTCCACCTCGACCACGCCGCTGCCACCCGCCAGCAGGCCCAGCTTCCAGGCCGCCGTGTAAGACAGGTCGATCAGACGGTCGCCGATGAAGGGCCCGCGGTCGTTGACCCGCACCACGACCGCCTTGCCGTTTGCGGGATTGGTCACGCGCACATAGGAAGGGATCGGGAGGAGGGTGTGCGCCGCGGTCATCGCGTACATGTCGTAGGGCTCGCCCGACGAGGTCTTCAGCCCGTGGTAGCGGCGCCCGTACCAAGTGGCGATGCCGCGGGCGCGATACGGGCCCAGCGTGGTCATCGGCGTGTAGCTCCGTCCCATCACCGAGTACGGGCGGGCGGTGCCGCGGTTGAGCGGTTCGAGTTTCGGCACCGCGTCGGGGATCTTGTCGAGGTCCGGCGGCGGATTGTCGCCCGGACCGTCGTCGAGATAGTAGGCGCCGCCGCGCGGGCCGGTGGCCGGCGGTTTGACGGTGGGTTTGGTTTCCGATGTGGGTGGTGGCGTGGCAGCCGCCGTCCGGTCCGTGCTCTCGACGGGATCCCGTTTCTCGGCGCTGCCGCAGGCGGCGAGCGTGGATATCGCAAGCGCCGCCAACACACGTAGCACGGCGGCTTTTCGAATCCCGAATCCAGAATCCCGAATCCCGGCCCTCACGTCTGCACCAATCGGCGGTGCGTGGCGATGCTCATCAGGATGCCGAAAGAGAGGCAGATGGTCACCAGCGAGGTACCGCCGTACGACACCAGCGGCAGGGGTACGCCCACTACCGGCAGGATGCCGCTCACCATGCCCATGTTCACGAACGCATAGGTGAAGAAGGTGAGCGTGATCGCGCCCGCCATCAGCCGCGTGAACAGGGTCTGCGCGTTGGCGGTGATGACGAAACCGCGCCCGATGACGAGCAGGTAGAGGAACAGCAGCACCAGATTGC
>JBOIEQ010000196.1:0-7000 GCA_050741255.1 Burkholderiales bacterium
GGAAAGGCATTCAGATTTTGCAGTTCTTGGCGCCTCGGCGTCTTGGCGGCGAATAATGCCTTTCATTGCGTCCGCGGCCAATGCTTCAGGATTGTTCAAAGGGCGGCGACGATGGCGTCGCCCATCTGCGAGGTGCTGGCCTTCCCGCCCAGGTCGGGCGTCAGGGATTTCGCTTCCGAGATCACTTTATCCACCGCCCGCGCGATCAGGTCCGCGGACTTGACCGCTGTCTTGTCGCCCCGCTTGCGGCCCAGCCATTCGAGCAGCATCTGGCCGGACATGATCATCGAATACGGATTGGCGATGCCTTTGCCCGCGATGTCGGGCGCCGAGCCGTGCGTGGCCTGCGCCATCGCCTGCTCCTCGCCGATGCACAGACCCGGCGCCAGGCCCAAGCCGCCGACAAGACCGGCCCCTTCGTCGGTCAGGATGTCCCCAAACTGGTTCGTGGTGACCACCACATCGAAGCGCTGCGGCGCCATGACGAGTTTCATCGCCATGCCGTCCACCAGCACCTCTTCCAGCGTGCAGTCCGGAAATTCCAGTGCGACCTTGCGGCATTCCTCGGCGAACATGCCGCAGACCAGCCGGAACACAGGCTCCTTGTGCACCGCCGTGACAAGCTTGCGCGGACGCGTGCGCGCGATCTCGAAGGCGGCGCGGGCAACGCGGTTGGCGCCCTTGCGCGTCACGACCCGCATGCCGATGGAAATCTCGTCGTTGGGCCGGAACTCGCCGGTGCCCGCGAACACCACGCTGCCGGACTGCATGCCCTCGGTCACCTCGCGCAGGAACACGATGTCCACGTCCTTGTGCACCGAGGGAATGTTGGGATACGACTTCACCGGTTTCACGCTCGCGTAGAGCTCGAAGCGCTTGCGCAGCGGCGGGTTGATCCAGGTCGGGTCGTTGCGCGGATAGGCGTTGTGCCCGATCGGGCCCTGCAGCCAGCCGTCCACGGTCTTCAGGCCGTCGAGCAGCACCTGCGGCATGGTGTGGCCGGTGGCCTCGTGCCCCTTGCGCCCGACGGGCAGCGGCACCCAGTCGATGGCCAGGCCGGTTTTCGCGGCCGCCGCCTTCATCACCTTGACGGTTTCCGGCACGACCTCCAGGCCGATGTCGTCGCCTTCCAGAATTCCGATCTTCAAACGCGAGGCTCCCTTAATCCAGCTTGATCCAGCCCGGCAGCGCTTCGCAGCGCGCGAGCCATGCGGCGACCTTCGGATACGCGGCCGTGGCGAAACCGGCGTCGGGCGCGCGCTTCACATAAGGATAGACGGAAATATCCGCGACCGTCGGCCGGCCCACCGCCAGCCAGTCATGCGCCGCCAGGTGTGCTTCCAGCATATCCATCGCGCGGCGCGCGTGGGGTTCGTATTCCTCGAACAACGCGGCAGCCTTCATGCCCTTCTTCGCGCCGCGCGCCCACTGCAGGCCGAACTGCACCTCGTCCTGCGCGAAAGCCATCCATTGCATCACTTCGGCCATGCCGAGCGGATCGGTGGGCAGCCATTGCTCGCCGCCGTGCTTGCGCGCGAGATACACGAGATGCGCCGTGGAGTCCCAGAACACCTTGTTCTCGATCTCCATCACCGGCACCTGGCCGCGCGGATTAAGTTTCAGGAACGCCGGCGACTTGTGTTCCTTGCCGGCCCAGTCCACCGCCTTCTCCTCGCAGGGCACTTTCAGGATCGACAGCAGCACGCGCACCTTGTGGGCGTTGCCGGAACTCTCGGTCATGTACAGTTTCATTGCTCTTCTCCGTTCAGTCCGCGCCGCGTCACTGCGACCGCAGATACTTCTTTTCCCAGTCTTCGATGTCGGACAAGCCCAGGACCCCGTTGTATTCCGGCATCGTCAGCATCCGCTCGCGCACAGTCCGGGTATTGCCGTCGCGTTTGAGTGCGCCCAGGGCTTCGCGGATGCCGAAACCCGCCGCGTAGCGTCCGAGTCCAGGGAAAATCACGATGCGAAATCCCAGCGCCTCGATCTCCGGCACGGTCAGGCTGCCCAGCGCGCCGCCGCCGTCGACGTTCAGCAGACACGGCGCATCGGCTGCCGCCGTCACGCGCTTCAGATCGTCCAGGATCGTCGCGCTGGTCTTCAGTTCGACGAACAGCACGTCGGCGCCGGCCTTGCGGAACGCCTGCACGCGCCGGATCGCCTCGTCGAGGCCGTGACCCGCGGCCGCATCGGTCCGCGCGATGATGACGAAATCGTCGTCCCGCCGCGCCGCGGCGGCCGCCTCGATCTTCGCCACCGCCTCGCCCATCTCGATCACGGGCCGCGAACCCGGCAGGTGGCCGCAGCGTTTCGGCGCTACCTGGTCTTCCAGATGGATGGCCGCCACGCCGGCGGCCTCGAACTCCCGCACGGTGTGGCGCACGTTGACCACGTTGCCGTAACCGGTGTCCGCATCGCAGATCAGCGGGATGTCGATGCAGGCCGCGGTGCGATGCGCGTGCTGTGTGAACAGCGTGAGGTCCACGAGTCCCACGTCGGGGCGCCCGAGCAGCGACGCCGACACGCCGTTGCCGGTCATGTACGCCGCTTCAAAACCCGCCTGCTCCACCAGTCGCGCGCCGTACGCATCGTAGATGCCCGGCGCCACGATCAGCGGCGCCCGATTGATGCGCGCGCGGAAGCGCTTTCTTACCGAATCCGTCATTGGAGTTTTCCGGTGTTGTTGCTCGTTCGCGCGCGGAACACACGCCCCGCGCGTCCCTGCCGATACTACGCCGCTGCCTTGATCTCGATCGGATACTTCGTGACGCGCGCCTCGTCCAGCGTTAAGCCCAGGCCCGGGCCGGGCGGCAGCGGCAGACGGCCGCTGGAGAGATCCAGCTTGTGGGTGACGATGTCGTCCGCCGTCTTGAGCGGGCCGACGCATTCGAGGCCGTCGAGCACGTTGGCCGCGCTGGCGGCGAGCATGATCTCGGCCATGGTGTTGACGCCCAGCCCGAAGCCGTGGCCCACCACGTTGCGGATGCCGGCGGCTTCCGAGGTGGCGATCATGCGGCGCGTGCCGAGGAAGCCGCCCTGCTTCATCACTTTCACCTTCACGATGTCCGCGGCGTCTGCCCGGATGATGCGGATGAGGCTCGCATGATCCAGCACGGATTCATCGGCCATGATGGGGATGGACGTCGACTGGCGAACGCGCGCCATGCCGGCGATATCTTCGGCCGGCACGGGCTGCTCGAACAACTGCAGGTTCACGGGCTCCATGAGCCTGGCCAGCGCGATGGACGTGTCCGCGTCGTAGCCGGCATTGGCGTCGATGCGCAACTGGAAGTCGGGGCCGACCGCCGCCCGGATGGCCTTCAGGCGCGCCGCATCCGCCTTGATGTCGCCGCCCACCTTGACCTTCGCCGAGCGGAAACCCTTCTTCTGCCAGGCGAGCGTTTCGGCGGCCGCCTCGTCCGGCGGCAGGATGCCGATCCAGGCGTTGAACAGGAGTTCCTGCTTCACCGCGCCGCCCAGCCACGTATAAACGGGCACGCCAGCCTTGCGGGCGGCAATGTCCACGCAGGCCATCTCGATGGCGGCCTTCGAATCGAGAAAGCCATCGACTGCGCGGTCCATGGCCGCCATCAGTTCGTGGATGTTGGTCGGGTCCATGCCCTTGACCAGCGGGCCAAGGCGCGTCTTGAGCATCTGCAGATGCTCGAGCGGGTCCTCGTGCGAGTAACCCGGTGTCGGGTCGATGTTGCCGAGGCCAATCGTGCCGTCATCTGCAGTGATGCGGACGGCCGAACTCTTGAGCGCCGTTTTGCTGGTGTAGGCATTCTTGTATTCGCCCACCAGCGGCATGGCCACGCCGAAGACTTCCACGCGTTCGATTTTCATGCGAGTTTCCAGTTCGGATGTTGTTGGAGAAAGGCCAGCAGTCCGCCGGCGGCGACGATCGCCTGTACGGCCGGCGGCAGCACCGTAGACTTGAACGCGAGGTCGCGCGCCGGCACCCGCACCGCGCCGCCCGCGGCGTCGATTTCCAGGACGTCGCCTTCGGCCACGCGCGCCACATTGCACTCGATCACGGTGAGACCGTTGTTGATCGCATTGCGGAAGAACTGCCGCCCGAACGATGGGGCGACGATCGCCGCCACCCCCAGCTCGTGCAGGATGTGCACCGCCTGCTCGCGCGAGGAATTGATGCCGAAATTGCGACCGGCCACAATCACGTCGCCCCCGGCGAAGCGCGACGGAAAGCCGGGCGCGACCTTCTCGAACGCATGCTGCGCGATGTACGCATTGTCCTTGCCCGGAAGATACTTGCTCGAGCAGTTGACGTCGGTGTTGACCTCTGCCGGCAGCAGGCGGGCGGCGCCGCGAATGATCGCGTTCATGCGGCCTTCCCTGTTTCAGGACGCCACAGCCCGCCGACCACTTCCCGCGGGTCGGTAATGCGGCCGGTCAGTGCCGACGCCGCGACCGTCGCGGAAGACCCTATCCAGATCTCCGATTTCGCATTGCCGAGCCGCCCCTTGAAGTTGCGGTTGGCACTGGAAATCACGACCTGGTCGTCGCCGGAAATGTAGTGCCCGGTGATGTTCACGCAGGTGCCGCAGCCCGCGGCCTCGAACGAAGCGCCGGCGGCGGTGAGCGTTTCGATCAGCCCTTCACGCGCTGCCTGCAGGTAGATCTGCCGCGAAGCGGGTGTCACGATCATGCGCACGCCGCGCGCGATCTTGTGGCCCTTGAGGATGGCGGCGGCCTGCCGGATGTCGTCGAGCCGGCCGTTGGTGCAGGTACCGATCAGTGCTGCATGAATTTTCTGGCCGGCGACTTCGGGCACGCCGACCACGTCGTCGATCTCGTGCCGGCGCGCGACCTGTGGCGGCAGTGCTGAAGCATCGATCGTGATGCGATCCGCGTACACGGCATCGGCGTCCGCCGTCACCGGCCGCGGCGTTTGCGCGCCGTGCGCTTTAAGCCACGCCAGTGTTTTCGCGTCCGCTTCGAGAATGGCGGCTTTCGCGCCCAGTTCCGCCGCATGGTTGGAGAGCGTCATGCGGTCGTCGATCTCCATCGCGGCCACCCCGCTGCCCGTGTATTCCAGCGCGCGGTAGTTCGCGCCTTCCGCGCCGAGCCGGCCCAACATGTGCAGCGTCACGTCCTTCGCCCATACCCCTGGCGCGAGCCTGCCGGTCAGTTCGATCCGGATGGATTCCGGCACGCGGAACCACAGCTTGCCGGTCAGCATGACCGCCGCCACGTCGGTGCCCTCCACGCCCGTGCCGAAGACGTTGAATGCGCCGTAGGTGGTGGAGTGAGTGTCGGTGCCGACCACGAGGTCGCCGCAGGTGAGATGACCGCCCTCGGGCAGCACCTGGTGGCAGATGCCATCACCGACGTCGTAGATCGGTGTATCCCACTGCTCCGCGAAGGCGCGCATGTCCGCGTGGGTGTTTGCCGCCTCGATGTTGGGCGGCGGCGAATAGTGATCCAGCACCAGCGCCGTCTTGCGCGCGAACGGCAGCGATTCGACCCCGGTCTTGCGGATCATCTTCAGCGCATTGCCGGCGCGCGCATCGTGGATCATCGCGAAATCCACCGCGGCCACGACAACGTCGCCGGCGCGCGCGGATTTGCCGCCTGCGTGCGCGGCCAATATCTTTTCAGCGAGGGTGTATCCCACGAACGGCATCCTCCAGGGGGAGTGCGATTCTAACAGCCGTGCCTGACCGACAGTCTGCTGCTCTACGACCGCGCGATGCCCAGCATCGCCCGCGCTTCATCGGTGGTCGCCGGCTCGCGCCCCATGGCCCGCCCGAGATCGGCAAAACGCTTCACCAGCGCCGCATTGGTCGGGCAACCGAGTTCCGGATAGGGGTAATCACCGATGCCCGGGGCGAGATGTCCGCCGCGCTCCAGCGCAAGGGACGCCACATTGAACAGGTTGCCCTCCTTGCACGCCGCAGTCCATTCGATGCGCCGGTGCGCCGGCAGGAAATCGATCAGTGCCTCCAGGCCCCGGTTCGTGCAGGGGTGCGCGCCGACGATGCCGCCTTCGGCCAGCACGCACTGCACGTAGGCCGGCTCCTTGATCACGCCCATGTCGAGAAAGGCATCCACCATGCGCACGAAGGGCACCGCCCATACGGACAGATGTGGCTTCACGCCGGCCTCGGTCATGCCCTTCGCCAGAAACAAACAGGTTTCGGTGCTGTTGAAGTAGACCTTGTCGGTGGTAGCGAAGGCTTTCTTCTTCGCATCGTAGGCGTCGATGTTGCTCGACCCCGTGTCCACCGCCGCGAAATCCGGCCGGGTTGCGGACTTCTGCCCCATCAGCTTGATGTGCGCGAGCCGGTTCTCGCTTTCCTTGACCGTGATCTGGCCGAGCGTGGAATCGATCAGGATGTCGGTGCGCTCGCGGATCCTGGCGACGATCTCCGCGTAGACCTCCGGCGCGTGGCACTTGCCGCCGTCCGGCAGGCGCGCATGGAAATGGATGATCGAGGCGCCGGCCGCGCGGCATTCGGCGGCGGTTTCCGCGATCTCGTCGGGCGTGAACGGCACGTTCGGATTGACGGCGCGCGACATGTATTCGTTGACGCGGACGGTGATGATGAGCTTCTTGGGCATGGGTCACGGCGTGTGGAAGGAGTCTGCGATAATACCGCCCCCGCCACGCTTTTTCCGCCCGCTCCCGTCCGTGCCGAACTCAAGCCCCTCCCTCACGCAGGAAATCGCCGCCTTCATCGCGGACGCGCGCCCCGCGAACGTGCCGGCGGTGGTGCTGCACCACGCCAAGCGCTCCTTCCTCGACGGTCTCGGCCTCGCGCTCGCGGGCGCAGTCAGCGAGGGTAGCCATCTGCTTCGCGACTACCTGCTGTCGGTCGCGCCGGCGCGCACCGGCGGCTGCACTGTGATCGGCACCAGCGCGAAGCTACCGCCCCGCTTTGCGGCACTCGCCAACGGCTATGCGATCCATGCCGATGACTACGACGACACCCAGCACGCAGAAGCGCCCGGCCGCGTCTACGGCCTGCTCACC
>JBOIEQ010000197.1:0-6981 GCA_050741255.1 Burkholderiales bacterium
TTTCGGGCTGCTGCATGCCCGCGGCGATGACGGGAATGGAATCGGCGATCACCCAGCGCGCGCGGTCGCGTGCAGCCTGACTTACGTCCTTGAGCTTGGTGTTAGCGGCAAACGTGGCGAGCGTGGAGAGATACGGCGGCGTGATGCGGTCGGACAAGATTGCGCTCCTTGAGGTAAATCCGGATTCGTCACACCAGCGGAAGCTGGTGTCCAGGTAACTGAACTCAATGGATTCCAGCTTGCGCTGGAATGACGGGCTTCCCTAATCGATCGTCACGCCTGTCGCCTGGATGACCTTGGCCCACTTCTTGAGTTCAGCCTGAACGAAAGCGCCGTACTCGGCCGGCGTGTTCGCGATGGTTTCGGCCCCGACGTTGGAAAACCGTTCGCGCAGTTCGGGCGTGTTCATGGCCTTGACCATTTCGGCGTGCAGCTTGTCGATGATGGGTTTGGGCGTTCCCGCCGGGGCGTGAAAACCGTACCACGAGCCGACCTCGAAACCGCGCAGGCCCGCTTCGCTCACGGTCGGCACGTCGGGCAGCAGCGGCGAGCGCGTCGCGCGCGCCGCGCCGAGCGCACGCAGTTTGCCGGCCTTGACCTGCGGCACGATGGGCGGCGGGCTTTCGATCGCCATCTGCACCTCACCCGCGATCACCGAGCCCACCGACGGCGCGCCACCTTTGAACGGAACATGGGTGAGCTTGACGCCCGCGCTCGACTGGAACAGCGCGCCCGCCAGGTGGCTGGGACTCGCATTGCCGGCGGATGCGAAGGTGATCTTGTCGGGATTCGCCTTCGCCTGCGCGATGAGATCCTTGATCGACGTCAGCGGCGACGACGGATTGGTCACGATGAAAAACCACGCCGTCGCCGCCAGCGTGATCGGCGCCAGGTCTTTCACCGGGTCGTACGGCAGCTTGGCGTAGACGAAGGGGCTGATGGCCATGGGTCCGAAATTGCTGAGCAGCAGCGTGTAGCCGTCGGGAATGGACTTCGCCACGAGATCGGTGCCGATGTTGCCGCCGGCGCCCGCCCGATTGTCGATCACCACCGGCTGGCCCCACGCTTCGGCAAGCTTCTGCCCCACGACGCGCGCGATGATGTCGGTCGGCCCGCCCGGCGGGAAAGTGACGACGATGCGAATCGGGCGGTTGGGATAGTCACCCGTGTTCTGCGCCTGGGCGGTGACGCTGGCGAGCAGGACGCAGGTACCTAGGACAGATTTGCGTGGAAATCTCATGGGAACTCCATCGGGTTGGCCTCGCGGCAGTTTATCAGCGGACCTCCTCGGTGCACGGTCGGCCGCAGCGGCCAGGCGAGGCGCCCGTGTTGGGCCTTTTGCTTTGCAGCGGTCCCTGCTATCGTGCGGCCACATATATAAAAGGGGGAGGTCATCATGAGTCTATTTGTCCGTGTCCGTGGCGCGGCAGGACTGCTCGTTCTTGCGTTTGCACTGTTTGGCTGCTCCACGGCGCCCTCCGGCCCGGGCTGGGTCACATTGATCGACGGCGACAAAGGGCTGGAAAACTTCACCCAGCTCGGTGCCGCGAACTGGACGGCCTCGGGCGGTTCGATCTGGGCCGACAAAAAGAGCACCGACGCCGCCGGCATCCTGCTGTCGAAAAACTCGTACAAGGATTTCGAAATCTACGCCGAGTTTTGGGCCGACGAGGACGCGAACAGCGGCATCTACATCCGCATCGTGAATACGAAAGTCGTCAACACTAAAGCCTCGTACGAGGTGCAGATCTGGGACAAGAGCACGGCCATGGCCACCGCGTCCCTGATGCCGCCGGCGAAAGCGGCGCCCTCCTTCAAGGCCGCCAACCGGTGGAATACGTTCCTGATCACCGCCAAGGGGCCGCGCATGACCGTCCACATGAACGGCGATCAGGCGGTCGACGTCAACGATTCGACGTTCCCCGCCGGTCCGATCGCGCTGCAGTACAACGCCGGCACCATCAAATTCCGCAAGCTGATGATCAAGCCGCTGTAGACGGACCAGAATTTCCCCGCGATTCAGAGGGGAAAACACGACCAGGGGCAGCCGGTGGCTGCCCCTTTTCTTTTGCGGCGCCGCGAATGGCGGCTCGACAGCATCAAACAAAAACGATACTTTTCCGCATCGACACAGCGGCGGGATCACGACACGATGAAAATCCGGACGAGATTGGCTGTCCTCCTGCTGTGCTCCGCGACATGGATGGGCAACTCACCGCTCGCCATCGCGCAGACCGCGTATCCGGTCAAGACCGTGCAACTGATCGTCCCCTACACGGCCGGCGGCGGCGCCGACGTCGTGATGCGTGCGGTGGCGCAACGGCTTGCGGATGCCTGGGGCCGGAACGTCATCGTGGACAACCGCGCCGGTGCCAGCGGCATGATCGGCACCGAAGTCGCCGCCAAGGCCGCCCCAGATGGCTATACGCTGCTCGGCCATACCTCGTCTTATCCGGCCACCGCTGCCATCCGCGTTAAGCTGCCCTTCGATCCCGCGCGTTCCATCGTGCCGGTCGCCATGATCGCCAAGACCCCGCTGGTGCTCGTGGTGCATCCTTCCCTGCCGGCGAAATCGGTGAAGGAGCTCGTGGCTCTGGCCAGGAAGAATCCCGGCCAGCTGAATTACTCTTCCGCCGGCACGGGCGGCAACAATCATTTCGCCAATTCGTTGTTCGCGTCGGCGGCCGGCATCACGCTCGTTCACATTCCCTACAAGGGTGTCGCGGAAGCGACGGTCTCCGTCATGTCCGGCGAGGCAGCGATGCTCTTCGCGAGCCCGCCCGCGGTCAATCCGCACCTCAAATCCGGCAGGCTGCGCGCTCTTGGCGTCACCAGCCTGGCGCCGTCGGCGCTGTTGCCCGGCCTGCCGGCGATCGCGCAGTCCGGAGTGCCGGGCTACCACTACGAACTATGGTGGGGAATCTTCGCGCCGGCCGCGATCCCGGTCGAGCGGCGGACGCTGATCAGTGCGGCGATCGGCAACGTGCTGGCTAGCGCCGACATGAAGAAATTTCTGAGCGACCAGAACGCGGAGGCCTGGACTCTGCCCCTGGCGGAACTCAACGAACTCCTGCCGAAGGAGATCGAGCGCTACAAGAAAGCTGCGAAAGCCGCCGGCATCGCTCCCGAGTAGCGTCTTACGGGCCTTTCGCCGGCGTGATCTCGGCGCCGATCCGGTCGACGATCAGCCGGTAATGCTCCGGCCGCCGGTGCGCGGCGAAGTTGAACACCGTGCGCTTCAGATCGGCGGCGAGGTCGAGATCGGCGTTGACGCAGATCACCTCGTCTTCCTCGCTCAGGGATTTGGCCGCGATCTCGCCCGTGGGCGACACGATCAGCGAGTGTCCGAACATGCGGTTGCCGTCCTCGAAGCCGCATTTCGCCGTTTCGATGAGCCAGATCGCGTTTTGATAGGCCATCGATTGCGCTGTGATCAGGTGATGATGCACCCGCAGCGCGGCCGGCTCGGGGTAGTCGAGGTTCTCGCTCGGCGTGTTGAAGCCGAGCGCCACGATTTCCGCGCCCTGCAGCGCCAGGACGCGGAAGGCCTCGGGCCAGCGCCGGTCGTTGCAGATCAGCATGCCGGTGAGGGTGTCCAGGTAGCGCCAGACGCGAAAGCCCAGGTCGCCGACTTCGAAGTACTTCTTCTCCAGGTGCTGGAAGGCGGCGTCAGGCTTGTGTTCGGCGTGGCCCGGCAGGTGGATCTTCCGATACTTGCCCACAATGGCGCCGTCCGCCCCGACCAGGATCGCGGTGTTGAAGCGGCGCGTGCGGCCTGCTTCCTGCACCAGCTCCGCATACCCGACATAGAACCCGATGCCGAGTTTCCTCGCCTCGTCGAACAGCGGCTGCGTTTCGGCGGACGGGATCGTGAACTCGTAGAACTTGCGGTCCGTTTCGGCCTGGTCTTCGTACCAGTAGCGCGGGAAGAAGGTCGTGAACGCGAGCTCGGGAAAGACCACGAACTTCGCGCCCATGGCGTGCGCGTCGCGCAGCAGCTTGACGAGCCGCTGCGTGGCCGTCGTGCGCGTGTCGGCCAGGTGCAGGGGGCCCAGTTGGGCGGCGGCGATGCGGAGGTGTCTGGACATTATTGAGGCTTCCGAAGGATGGGCAGTTCACGTGTGAACAAGCGCCGGCCGCGCTTGAACCCGGCCAGCGGCAACGCGCATTTGGCGATGACATCGGAAGGCCGTTCCTCGCCCCAGATCACGAGGTCCGCGGCCTTGCCCACCGCGATGCCGTAATCCTTGAGCCGCATCAGTGTCGCCGCGCGATCCGTGATCATCTCGAAGCAGACGCCAAGGTCCTTGGGCCCATACCGCTGCACGACGTTGGCATAAAGATTGGCGGTGCGCGTGAGGGAGCAGTCGCCGTAGGGTGTGAAAGGATTCAGCACGTTGTTCGTGGAGAGCGTGCAGTTGGCGCCGTTCTCGATCAGCGTGTTCGCGTCCGTCACGCCGCGCATGACGGTGTGCTCCACATGCCGCCCGGCGTTGAAGAGGTCGGTGGCCGGCAGGACCGCGAGGGATACGCCGGAGGCGCCGAGCCGCTTCCCGACGGCGGCCTGCTGCTTGACCGGCATGAAGGAAAACTTGGAACCGTGCCCGAACGCGACCCTGCCCTGCCAGCCGATCCGGTCCGTGATCTCGCAGACCTGCGGGTAATCCAGCTGTTTCACCTCATAACCGCCGTCGAGATGGAAATCCACGTCGATGTCGTACTGCTGCGCGAGTTCGAACACGCGGCGGATCTGGCCGGGCCCGTCCTTGTCGTAGCGGATGCCGCCGCCCACCACCGGTGCGCCGCGCTCGAGGCAGCCGACCAGGTTCTCGTCGGCGCCGGGCACGTCCGTCCAGCCTTCCTGCAGGAACACGCAGGACTGAATGTCGATCGCCCATGCGTAATCCTTGCGCAGTTGCTCGATCGCCTCGAAGCCGAGCAGCCCCACATTGGGATCGACCTCGACCTGGGTCCGCATATGGGTCACGCCGTGCAGCACGCACTGTTCCACGGTCGCCTGGGCGCGCGCGTAGATGTCTTCCAGTGTGAAGGTGTGCTTGATGGACGCCGTGCGCTCCATGTGGTCGCGCACCATGCGGTTGGGCTGGAGCGGGACGCGGTCGGCGATCAGTGCCTTGTCGAGGTGAAAATGGCTCTCGATCAGGCCGGGCGATACCAGTTTTTCGCGGGCGTCGTGTTCCGGGCCATCCGCATCAAGCCTGGGCTGCACCGCGGCGATGACGCCGTCGCGGATGCCGATGTCGACGGCGGGTTTGCCCGCATCAGCGCCGGCCAGCCGCGCGTTTCGAATGATGAGATCCAATGCCATCTGCCCGCTTCCGTTTCCAGTGATTCACACGCGTTAGTGGTAAGGCCGTCGAGATCGCCGGCCGATGATATTGCACCGCCGGCGGCCGGATCAACCCGCGGATCCGGCCAGCAGCCGCTCAGCGGGCAGTCGTCCCCAGAACACGCAGGTAGGCGGCAATCACCTCGGGACTGCGGAGTACGGAGGTGTGATTTTCAGTAAAGCCGAGAACTTCCCGCGCGTCGCGCACGGCGTCGGGGTGCAACTGGCTGGATACTGCGATGGTGCCGTCGGTGGCCCGTTCGGGCGGTTGCGCGGGATCGGTTTGCGCGTAGAACAGGTAATACGCTGTTGTCGCGGGGAACGGCCGGGCGAAGATCGCCTGCTGGAATTCACTGTCGGTCTGCATGTCGATCCATGACGGGATCACTGCCGGCGAGCGGCGGACGCCGATGCTCGCCGCGGGGTGGCCCCGCCACGGCGTGACAAGCGACACGAACACCGGCACGCCACCATTGCCCGCGTTGCGCTGGATGAAGTCGCGCGCGACCAGGCCGCCCATGCTGTGCGCGGTCACGACGAGGCCGCCGAAACCGTACTCCCGGCGCAGGGCCGAAACAGTGTGATCCAGCACCATGGCCGAGCTCGCGAGCCGCTGTCCGGAGGGATAGACGAACACCCAGGGCTGGTAGCGCGCGCGGTCGAGCGCCTCGATCATGCTGCGCCACTCCCGCGGATTGCCCCCCGCGCCACTCACGAACAGCACCGGAGTCCGCTTCGGGTCGTACGGTTCGAGGAAGAACACGCCGATGCCGACGTTGGCCAGAAATTCGAACGGTCGCCACAGCCCCATGCTGCCGCTCTCGGCGGAGAAGCGTTCGTCGTCGAGGTCCGTCACCTCCCCGATCGCGAGCGGCAGCGGCCGAAGTTCAACCTGCGGCAGATGCTGCAGCGCCTCTGCCGCCGTCCGTCCGAGACGGCCAGCAGGCGTGAGGGTCAGGTTGAGCTTGGTGACGCCTTTCCAGCCTTGCGCGACGGTTACCGGATCCGAGAGGAGGACGGCCGGCTCGCCGGCGTCCGGACGAAGATTGTCGTTGCGGTCGGCGAAAGCCCCGATGCGGTAACGCTGGCCGGCGACGAGCCGCATCAGGAAGTCCTGCTGGGTCGCGAGGTGCACGTAGTTGTCGGCGACCCAGGCGTCGCCCTCTTCCCGCAACGCGAAGACCACAATGACCGAGGCGTCGCTCTCGCCATGGCGCACCTGGCCGGCCACGCCCCCGGCGTTCGCCCCCGCCCGCAGGTCGCGGTGCAGCGCCAGCAGGTTGCAGGCGCTCAGCAGGAGCAGCGCCGCGGCCAGCGCGACGCCGGCGCAAAATGTTCTCCTGACGATCCCGTTCCGCACGCCGAATCCTTCCTCCCGGCTGCAGCGTTTCGCGCCGAGCCCTGAAGCGTCTACCGTCACCTGGTGTCCGGTCATTATAGATTCGGTCCGGGCCGGAGACTGCCCATTCACTAGAGCCTGTTATGGACTTAAACGTGCGCGGCGTTGAGCCAAAAGGGTCCGGATGCTAGGCGTGAGGAGGCCGCGGTGACCCTCACTTCCACGAGCAACGACGCAGACGGGCCCTTCTGGCTCAACCCGAAGGGAACGCGGGATTCGGGGTCCATTGCGT